>NZ_JAUJED010000009.1:0-389578 GCF_030442075.1 Vibrio sp. TMPB1044
AGCTCTGCCATCTCAAGCTTCTTTTTCAATTGACGGATCTCTTTCTCCAGTTGTGTAACGGATGTTTCGGGACCGTGGTTAGGTATTGGGAGGGAGTTAGTCTTCTTCGACGTCATTTGGCATCTCCATTTAGAAAGTAGCACCGGCGATATTCCTAAGGATAGTGCTACTGACTTAACGGTGTCAGAAGAATCGAGAGATCGCTGAACAGCTTCTCGTTTAAATTCGTCTGTATATTGTCTTTGTGATTTTACTTTCATTACACTCAATGCTCTGTATTAAGTGTCTACTTTTATGGGGTCACATCACGCTCGGGTCTTCAGCATTTGAGATAGCATAAACATCGCAGCGGCACTGATAACCACAGAAGGGCCAGCAGGTGTGTCATAGAACCAAGATAAGCTTAATCCACCGAATACTGCAATAGAGCCAATAACTGATGCAAGGAAGGCCATCTGCTCAGGTGTGCTCGAGAACTTCCTTGCCGTTGCTGCAGGAATAATCAGTAGCGATGTCATGATTAACGCACCCACAAATTTCATACCGACAGCAATCACGATACCGACAAGCAGCATCAAAATCAGACGCATTAAATCAATGTTGATGCCGTCAACCGCTGCTAGATCTTCATTAACCGTCGTTGAAAGTAGCGGTCGCCAAAAGATAGCAAGCACTAATCCAATCACAGCCGCACCCGCATAGATGAATACCAAATCAGTCGGTGATACTGCAAGTAAGTCGCCAAATAAATAGCTCATTAGGTCGACACGAACATTGTCCAAGAAGCTAACGGCTACAAGACCCAAAGACAGTGCACTGTGTGCCAAAATACCGAGTAGGGTATCGGTCGCGACTAGCTTTTGTTTTTGCAATGTCACGAGTAACACGGCCAGCATCAAACAACAAATCAGCAGTGCGAAATACAAGTTGATGTTAAACAGAAAGCCAAGCGCTAAGCCCATCAAAGAGGCATGAGCAAGCGTATCGCCAAAGTAGGCCATCTTGCGCCAAACTACAAAAGAGCCTAATGGCCCCGCGATAAGAGCAATGCCCAAGCCAGCTAAAATAGAGGGAAGAAGAAACTCAAGCATTAGTGATGTCCGTGTTTATGATTTGAACACTCATGAGCACCACCTTTTACTGGTTGGCCTGCAAGATCATGATGGTGATGTTCATGTTGGTGATGATAAAACGCTAGTGTCTCTTGAGTCGCGGTACCGAAGAGTGCAATATACGAGGGATGATGTTTGATGTCTGCAGGTGCACCTGAGCAACAGATATGATGATGTAAACAGATAACATCGTCTGTTTTGGCCATCACCAGATGCAGATCATGTGAAACCATAAACACCGCACAACCAAAGCGGTGACGAATGGTGTCAATGAGATCATAAAGGTCTATTTGCCCTTGCACGTCAACGCCTTGAGCCGGTTCATCAAGAACCAGTAGGTCTGGTCTTCTTAGTAATGAACGGGCAATTAGTACGCGTTGGTTTTCACCACCAGACAGCTGGTGCATGTTGCTCTTTTGCAGATGTTCAGCACCCACGAGCTTCAATGCTTCAAGGATCTCTTGCTGACTGAACTTGCCAGTGAGCTTTAGAAAACGATCTACATTGAGCGGTAGTGAATCGTTGAGCTTTAATTTTTGTGGAACATAGCCAATTTTCAGTTTTTTAGCTTTTGTTATTGTGCCTGAAAATTTGGTTTGTAAACCCAGTACTACTTTTACTAATGTCGACTTTCCTGCACCGTTTGGCCCAATCAGGGTGGTGATCCTGCCGCGCTCTAAATTTAGAGAGATGTTGTCTAGAACTTTTCGACCGTCAAATTCGACGCTCACAGAATCTAGTTGGATTAAGTTATCCATGAATAGAACTCATTTGCAATTCGCTAATGTTATAATGTAACATTTACCTCAAGCCTAAGCTACTTTTCTATTATCGAGGAATTATGTCACGTTCATCTTTTATACTTGCTACTTTGCTTTTAGCGCCAAGTGTTGCAAGTGCTAATACTATTCTAACAAGTTTCAAACCAATTCAAATGATTGTGACAGAGCTAACGCAAGGTGTTAGTGAACCGGATGTGTTGATGAACAGTAATGCTTCGCCGCACGATTATGCGCTCAAACCATCAGATGTCAAAAAAGTTCATAGTGCAGATATGGTCGTTTGGTTTGGCCCCGACTTAGAAGCCTTTTTAACTAAGGTCGTGAGCTCGAATGAAAATGTTATTGAGATCAGCTCTATTCCGGGTATCAACTTACGCGCTTATGGACACGAAGAGCATGACCATGACGCGCATGAAGGTCACCACCATGGCAGCCACGATCCACATTTTTGGTTGGGTATCGATCAGGTCGAAGTTGCTGCGAAATACATTTCAGATAAGTTAATTGAAACTGACCCAGGCAACGCAATGGCTTATCAAGAGAACCTAGATTCATTCTTGATTGCATTGGATGAGAAGAAGCAGTCTATTCGCGAACAACTGGCGCCAATAAAAGACAAAGGTTACTACGTTTTCCATGATGCATATGGTTATTACGAAGAAGAATTTGGTCTGAATAATTTGGGTCATTTCACAGTAAGTCCAGACCGTAAACCGGGAGCAAAAAGCCTGATTGCGATTAAGAAAACGATCGTACAAGAAAATGTTCAGTGTGTGTTTTCTGAGCCTCAGTTTACGCCTGCAGTGATTGAATCTGTGACTCGTGGAAGCAACGCTAAGCAAGGTCAGCTAGACCCTGTTGGTTCTGATGTTGAAGTGAAGACCGGAAGTTATTTCGATTTTCTTCAGCAACTTACCGATAGTTACACAAGCTGCTTAAACGCAAAGTAATTCGTAGAAAGTATTTTTTACTGCACTTTGCTCTCGATATTGTATGAATAGTGCCGCTTTTTGCGGCATTTTCGTGACCGCTAAGATAAAACCTTTCAACAAATGGCAAACCTTCTTTCTCCTTGGTTAATTTCCGCTAAAATGGAAAGATAATAATAAGCACAAAAAAACTCAGTTTATGGTTGAGCAATGATAAAATGTTGTGACTACCAAAACTTCATTCGTTGTTGCTGTTCAGGATCAGAAGTTGTATCGAATTGTCTTCCGAATGTTCATGTTAATGAGCATTTCATTTAGCGCTATCGCGGTAAATACATCACCTTCCGTTTTCTATCCTTTGCCCGTTCAAGCGCAAGGGAGTTTTCTTGCGGCTAAAAATTTGTACCTAGGTGCAGGAGGAGGGTTATGGGTTCATGATGTCCATGGAAAAATACTCTTTTACGATGGCCGAACTCTATTCCCTCGCAAGGGTAGCTTGCTGCAATTTTCTTCTGAAAGCGTCGCATTTCTTAACGATGAGTTTTGGACCTTTTTCGATAATGAGGTGTACCGACATAACCCTGGTATTGGCAACGAATTGGCGTTTAGTTTAAGTCCCGGTGCTGAGATTGCGAATATTGGCGCATCCGGTGATTATATTTGGGTGACCGATGGCAGTAATTTTTATACCTATAATACTCAATCTTTAGAGTTCAACACCTACTCTTTACTCAAACTGTACCGTTACAACAATAGCAGTGACATTGCGATAAATGACGCTGAGTGGGTTTTGTCAAAGTGGGTATTGGCGACCAGTTCAGGCGTTTATCTTTCAGATAATCAAGAATTTACTCATGTCAGTGCATCAGACAAAAATCATATAGAGACCGTTTATTTTTCGAAGGCTCGACGTGAGTTAGTTATTGGCACTTTAAATGGCGCTGTGATTGTCGATCTCGCGAATCCAGATAAAGAGACTATCGTCAGAGGGTCACATGTTCTTTCGCTTACCGAAACTTCGGATCAGTATTGGATCGGCACAGAGCATGGTCTTATTAGCTACAACTTTATTACGGGCCAAATTACTCGATTTGAACAAGCCTCTAATCAAGACTTCTCGTTACCGGGAGAGAAAATATACTCGTTGATCAACGACCATGCTGGTGGGATGTGGATCGCGACAAACAACGGTATCCGATATTTCTCACTGTTCAGCAAGACTTTCTCGAGAACGCCATTAACGGGGATGGGCATGCATTCGAGTAGTGTGGTGATCAACAAAGTACAGCCTGTCAATGAACAGTTATCTTGGGTTGCATCCTCAATGGGTCTCTATTTAGTTGACTCTCAAAGTGAAGATAACCCAATCCGCGTTTACTCCAACCCTGTTAAGGATTTTGAGATCTTTGGCACTTCAATTTGGTTGGCTACTGAAGAAGGCATTATTAGTTTTAATACTAATACGTTAGAACCTGAAATTCTCGACTTACCTAGACCGATTGAGGGGGTGCATGTTGAGAATTTTGCGCTTCAGGCTGATAACGTTCTTTGGATGACCTCAGGGCAGAGCCTCTATTCGTTATCTATCGAAACCATGAAGCTGACGGGGTACGGTACTGACTGGTTAGTTGATAAGTTTTTGCCAGCAAAAATCACGGCTCTCAATATAGGCTTACAAGGTCGTATTTACATAGGAACAGACCACGGTTTCTATTCGTTTATTGATAAGCGAATTAGTTTTAGTCGCTCAAGCGAACGTTTTGGTAAAGTCGTCGATATTGAAAAAGCGAAAGATGGATCTCAATGGTTTGCGAGTAGTTATGGTGTGTATCGAATCCCTTTTGACGGCTCCGCGATTCAAGAGATCCCGCTTGTTGAAGACAATATCAGCCCGAACTGCCTGGTAAGTGATGACAATGGTGTGTGGTTAGGTTCCTCAAAAGGTATCAGTTATTACGGATTGGATGGGCAGCTGCATAAACATATAGGTTCACCATTTGGCTTGATTACCAATGAACTTGCGGCAGGTGCATGTGCTCTGTTTTACAATGAAGAGAGCCAATCTTCGAGGCTTATTTTCGGCTCAAAGTATGGTGTAGTCAGTGCGTTGTCTAACGAGTTACTGGTATCAACAACACCTCATAGTCGTGCTTTGCTGAGTAAGATAAGTGTCGATCAACATACTGTATCACTTGGTGGGAAAACGGCAGATTTGAGTGAGATTCCTTATGGTTCATCGATAGGATTTAAGCTGGGCATCTTACCAGCGACGTTCGCGCCTGCGATGGAGTACCGGCTGAACGACAATGAGCATTGGAGTGAGTTTGAAGGGGGTCTATTAACACTCGATCACTTGCTTCCAGGGGATTACACGCTTGAGGTTAAGCCGGTTAAAGACTCCCATTATCGCTTCGTGTCAACGAGCCAAAGCTTTTCGATTGCGGAGCCTTGGTATCTCACTAACTGGGCTGCAGCAAGTTCTCTGATACTACTGATTGGTGTCGTGACTATCTTGGTCTTTTGGCGTTCGCGTTATGTCACTTTTGCCAACAGGCACTTAAAAGCGCAAGTTGCATTGAAGACGGACCAGTTGAGGCACCAAAGCCGGATACTACTTGCGACCAATCAACAGCTTAAAAAGCAGCTATCGGTTAAGAATGCACTTGTGTCTCACACTGCAAATGAACTTTCTTCTGAAGTTAATCATATTGCTGCGATGCTCCCCAATTGGAATGATGAACAAGGGAAGTCTCCAATCTTAACGTTGAAAAATGGTTTGGCTCAATTGAGTAATAGCCCTCAAGGAGAGGGGCCGGTTTATTACGATATAATTTTAATCTTAGAAGCGGTACTCAAAGCTTGGCAGGATGATTTAGCCAAAGCTGGCATTGAACTGGATATTAAAGTCGAAACAAAACAACGATATGTAAGCTTGCCGTATTTTAATCTCGATATTATTTTTAACAGTTTAATCGCGAGCATCATCAAGAGAAACTTTAAGTCACAAAGTATGGTGGTTCTGGTTGAAGAAGTGAAAGAACACCTTGTAGTTACGATTCGAGATCATGGGATGCCTTTTCCTAAATTAGTTTCAAGTATGAGCGACAACACTGGTAAATCGACTGATCTAAACATCGAGAAATTACCTCTATTGATGAATCAGAGCGGTGGGGAGTTGAACGCCTTTGTTTCTGACTCTCAAAATAAGGTTCAGCTTTCGTGGCCAATTGAATATCAAGTGTTCGATAATCTTGAAGCCTGCACAATCGAGCAGATTGAAACCATTAAGCTTGCTAGCTCGACGCAAGAGCAACAAAGGCTTAGTGCTGAACAAGAGTGGAAAAATAAGGTGTCGCAGCTTGTGAGTGAACACTACGCTGATGCAGAGTTTAGTACTGCATCAGTTGCTAAGTGCTTGTTCATGTCGGAGAGAAGTCTTCAGAGGCGCTTTAAATTGGCTTATAACAAGACCTTTAAAGAGCATTTGAATGAAGTGCGCCTAGAGCATGCTTGCGAACGATTACTTGCTGGGGAGAAGATCTCAGATGTCGCGTTTGACTCGGGCTTCAATGACCCGTCTTACTTCAGTCAAAGGTTTAAACACCACTTTGGCATGTCTCCATCCAAGTTTGCTGAAAACAACGAAGAGTAGCGCGCAGCAGATATTCTGCTAGAACATAGATAAATATACTTTAGCCTCGACATTCGTGTCGGGGCTTTTTTATGCTTCTACGAGATAGTAGGAGGAGTTTAAAAAAGTTTGTAGGGTAAAACAAAAGGAAGAAAAAAAATATCGTGGCATAGCCGGGGGGACTATACCACGGGTGCCAATGACACCTTCGCTTGCTGCCGGAGTGATATGGCGAGCCACATCACCTCTGGAATAAAATTAAAGAGAAGGAATTTCTCTTCGATGGAGTAACTATACGTCTAGGTACTTATTTTACTTATAAAATTAACGACAGATGCCTATGAGAAAACCGACATTATCTTAAGTGATTGATAAATAATAATTTGTTGTTGGCTGGGTGGTTTTGTACTAGTGAGGTAGTTCTCGTAGGTTGTTGAAAGTAACGTTTTTGACGTAAACGTTTTTAACGAAATTTACGAGTGTGTATTTTCGAAAACATTGATTTCACACAATAGAATTGTGGGCATGTATGTGTATCATAGCGTTAATAACAATCTTTCTCATTATCAATCACGAATTGGGTACTTATGAAACTCTCACAACTAGAGCAAGGAAAGCAGGCTTCTATTGTTGCACTAACAGGTTTAACACCTGACGTAAGAAAAAAACTTATGGTCATGGGTATGTTGCCAAAAACTGAGGTGACGCTTATCCGCCGTGCGCCGATGGGTGATCCGCTTCAAGTTGAAGTGAGAGGTGTTTCTATCGCCATTCGTGAAAGCATTGCAGAACAAATCGAGGTTATCTAAATGGATTATCAAGTTCTTACCGTTGGTAACCCGAATAGTGGCAAAACAACACTGTTCAATGCACTGACTGGTGCCAAGCAGCATGTTGGTAACTGGGTTGGTGTAACCGTAGAAAAGAAAACGGGTTTGTACTCACACGCAGGTGACCAATTTCAGCTAACTGACTTGCCTGGTATCTACGCACTAGATAGTGGTAATGATGCAAATAGTATTGATGAGTCTATCGCGTCGCGAGCTGTTCTGACTCACCCTGCTGACGTGATCATTAATGTTGTTGATGCAAGTTGCTTAGAGCGAAGCTTATACATGACATTGCAATTGCGAGAGTTGGGTCGTCCAATGATCGTTGTATTGAACAAAATGGATGTATTAAAGCGTGAGCGTCAGGTGATTAACCTGAAAGCGCTAGAGAAAGAGCTAGGTTGCCCGGTTCTTAGCTTGTCTGCGAACGATAAAGGTCAAGTGGCTCGTTTCAAAGAGCGCCTGCATAAGCTTCTTGTTCAAGGTGTTAGCCTTGATCCTATCTCTATTAACTATGACGAAGCATTAGAAGCACTTATTCCTTCTGTTGAATCACACTTTGATGATGCTGATGTTTCTCACCGCGCGCTTGCGATTCGTGCTCTAGAAAATGATTACTTGGTGTTAAACGGTTTAGCTCCGCAAACACGTACTCAAATTGACAATGTGCGTCTTGGTGCAGAGTTTGATATCGACCTTGCGGTAGCAGACGCCAAATACACCTTCTTACACGACCTGTGTAAACGTGTTCGCCGTAGTGAAGGCAAACTCAGCCGTAATTTCACAGAGAAAGCTGACCAATTCATTCTGAACAAATGGGTCGGTATCCCTTTCTTCTTTGTCATCATGTACCTAATGTTCATGTTCTCTATCAATATCGGTAGTGCGTTTATCGACTTCTTTGATATTGGTGTTGGTGCAATATTGGTTGATGGTGGGCACCATTTATTAGACGGGCACCTACCAGTTTGGCTGGTTACTATTCTTGCAGATGGTATCGGTGGCGGTATTCAAACTGTTGCCACCTTTATTCCAGTTATCGCGGCGCTTTACTTGTTCTTAGCGGTGCTGGAAAGCTCGGGCTACATGGCGCGTGCTGCGTTTGTACTTGATAAAGTGATGCAAAAGATTGGTCTGCCGGGTAAGGCGTTTGTACCGTTAGTTCTTGGCTTTGGCTGTAACGTACCGTCAATTATGGCAACTCGTACACTTGACCAAGAGCGTGAGCGTAAGCTAGCTGCATCTATGGCGCCATTTATGTCATGTGGTGCTCGTCTACCTGTATACGCACTGTTTGCTGCGGCGTTCTTCCCTGGTGCTGGTCAAAACGTGGTATTTGCTTTGTACATCATGGGTATCCTTGCTTCTGTATTTACCGGTTTGTTCCTTAAAAACACTATCTACCCAGGGAGCAGCGACAGCTTAGTAATGGAAATGCCAGACTACGAGCTGCCAACTGTACAAAACGTGATGCTGAAAACGTGGCAAAAACTGAAGCGTTTCGTGCTTGGTGCAGGTAAAACGATTGTGGTTGTGGTAGCAATCTTAAGCTTCTTGAATTCTCTGGGTATGGACGGCAGTTTCGGTAACGAAGACAGTGAAAACTCAGTACTTTCTAAGGCAGCGCAAGTTGTGACTCCTGTATTCCAACCTATTGGTATTACAGAAGAAAACTGGCCAGCAACGGTAGGTATCATTACTGGTATCTTCGCGAAAGAAGCGGTAGTCGGTACGCTGAACAGCCTATACACAACGCCTTCTGATGAAGAAGCTGCTGAGTTTGATTTAGCGGCGAGCTTAGAAGAAGCGGTGATGACGATCCCTGAGAATCTAGCCGGTCTAAGCTACTCGGATCCTCTAGGTATTGAGGTTGGTGACTTAAGCGATTCAGGTGCTGTTGCCGAAGAGCAAGAGGTTGACTCATCTATCTTTGGTAACCTAAAAGACAAATTCGTTTCTGGTCATGCTGCATTTGCTTACTTAATCCTTATCCTGCTTTACACGCCTTGCGTGGCTGCGATGGGTGCTTACGTTCGTGAATTTGGTCAAATGTTTGCGCGATTCATTGCGGTTTGGACGATGGCGCTTGGCTACTTTGGCGCGACCTTCTACTATCAAGCTGCAAACTTTGCAGCCCATCCTGTGACTAGTGCAGTATGGATGGTAGCGATTGCAGGTGGCTTTGTGATCACCTATCGCGTGTTCAAGAAAGTCGGCAGTAAGCAAAAAGCATTAGAGGTGCAAGTCGCATGATTTTAACTGAACTCCATCAGTACATTGACAATCAAGGTGTAGCGGCTCGTAAAGAGATCGCCACGAAGTTTGGTATGAGTGAAGATGGTGTGGATGCGATGCTGAGTGTGTGGGTCAAGAAAGGGAAAATATCCCGTTTGGTCGACACCAATAAACATGGTCATACGACGCGTGTTCGCTACACCATTAGTAAACAAGATGGTTTATCGCTGAATGTGATGATGTAGTTCAGATAGCTTGAATAAAAAACCGCAGCTCTTTAGCTGCGGTTTTTTGTTTGTGCTTATCTACTTAGGACTCTTTGGTTCCGCCTAGGCCGAGAACTTTAAGACCGATACTAAGTAACAGTATTGATACAGGCAGGACAAGTATGTCCCATCCGATACTGTCGAAGTTGACGAGTACGAGCTCCAAAAACTTCACGAATAGAATGATGATAATCACTTCAGCCAAAATGTTTTTCAGATGGCCAATGTTGGGTGTTTTTATCCAGTTAAGCACTTTGTTCTTTTTGATCTGTTCATCATTTTTTGCCGCGTCACTTTTGTCTGAGATGAATAAAGTGAACACACCGTGAGAAAAGATGAAGAGTACAAAAGCAATCAGAAACGTATCTAGGGACTTAATTAAGTATGAGATCGCGATGTCTGTGGTGTCCAGATGTGCCAGTGATTCTGGCGGTACCTGGTTGAGCATAAAGATCGCAAAAGCAGAGTAGGTTTTGGTTGCTCCCATAAAAAACAAAAGCAGTGAAGCAAGCATAGAACAGATGATGGCGATCCAGCTGATATGACGAAATAAGTTGAAGGTTTGTTTCATGATGCTCTCTCTATGTTGTGTGCAAGAGAGTATACTCGGGAGTCTTTGTTGTGATAATGGTGTGTTTTTGTGAATTATTATTACATATTGGTAATAATGGTAATGCCTAGAGGTTAGGCATTACCTTACTCACAACATTAAGCTTTTTTAAAGATAGAGCTTAGTGACAGCACATTCTGAATACGAGTCAGGATAGCTGTTTGATCTTCTTCACTGCGTTGTTCACCTTTAGTGTTTCCCCACACCGGGCCAGGCCACGCAATATCATCTTTGAAGCGTGCTATGTGGTGGATATGCAGTTGTGGAACCATGTTACCTAGTGCGCCTAGGTTGAGCTTATCTGGCTGGAACGTCGCTTCTAATGCTTGGCTTACTGCTTGAGATTCGTGTAAGAACTGCTGTTGTTCTTTCATTGGTAAGTGGTGCAACTCTTTCAGGTTGGCACGTTTTGGTACCAAGATAACCCAAGGTACAGCGTTGTCTTTGTGTAGTAGTGCAAGGCTAAGCGGGAATTCGCCAATAACGGTAGTGTCTTTTGCAAGTTGCGGGTGAAGTTCGAAGCCCATGATCTTTCCAATTAATTGTTTTAGTTGAGTATAAGGTTGGAATAGGAATGTGGCTAGCGCTTACGATCTCAATAAGCAGATTCCATATCACGTTCGTTCCTCATTGTAGAGGATGACGGGTGGGGAAATAGGTTTCGTCATCTCCTATAGCGACGAAGGAGCGGAGTAGGAGATCTCTGCGACGGAAGTCTGTGGGCAGCTCGATAGCTAAGTAAATATAACCTCCAAATAAAACAAAAGGTTGACGCTTTCACGCCAACCTTTCTAATTATCTCGAATCTCGAATCTCGAATCTCGAATCTCGAATCGCTTACATGCGTTCTAGAGTGTCGATACCTAGAAGCGATAGACCTTGCTTGATAGTCTTCGCTGTGAGTGCAGCAAGCTTCAGGCGGCTCTGCTTAACAGCTTCGTCTTCAGCAACTAGGATTGGGCATGCTTCGTAGAAGCTAGAGAATTGACCAGCAAGTTCGAACAGGTAGCTACACATGATGTGTGGTTGACCTTCACGAGCAACAGACTGTACCGCTTCTTCAAACTGTAGAAGTTTCGCGATAAGCGCTTTCTCTTTCTCTTCCGTGATTTTGATTTCACCTGCAAGAGAGTCCATAGAAATACCAGCTTTAGCAAATACAGAAGCAACACGAGTGTATGCGTACTGCATGTACGGTGCAGTGTTACCTTCGAATGCAAGCATGTTGTCCCAATCGAACACGTAGTCAGTTGTACGGTGCTTAGAAAGGTCTGCGTACTTAACCGCTGCCATAGCAACTGTATTAGCGATCGCTTTCTTCTCGTCTTCTGCTAGTTCTGGGTTCTTAGATTCGATTAGCTGCGCTGCACGAACTTCTGCTTCATCAAGAAGATCAGCAAGACGAACAGTACCGCCTGCACGAGTCTTGAATGGTTTACCATCTTTACCAAGCATCATGCCGAACGCGTGGTGCTCAAGAGAAACAGATTCTGGGATGTAACCTGCTTTACGAACGATAGTCCAAGCTTGCATTAGGTGTTGGTGCTGACGTGAGTCGATGAAGTAAAGTACGCGGTCTGCGCCTAGTTCTTCAAAACGGTATTTTGCACAAGCGATATCAGTGGTTGTGTAAAGGAAGCCGCCGTCACGTTTCTGAATGATAACGCCCATTGGGTCGCCATCTTTGTTTTTGTATTCGTCTAGGAATACAACCTGTGCGCCGTCATCTTCTTTAGCAAGACCTTGCTCTTTTAGGTCAGCAACGATAGTTGGAAGCATGTGGTTGTACATGCTTTCGCCCATTACGTCATCACGTGTTAGAGATACGTTTAGACGATCGTAGTTGCGTTGGTTCTGAATCATTGTTACGTCAACAAGTTTCTTCCACATCTCTGCGCAGAACTCGTCGCCGCTTTGTAGTTTAACAACGTAGCCACGTGCTTTAAGTGCAAACTCTTCGTCTTCGTCGTAAAGCTTTTTTGATTCACGGTAGAAGCCCTCAAGATCAGCAAGTTCCATTGAAACTTCGCCAGACTCAGCTTGAACGCGCTCAAGGTTTGCGATAAGCATACCGAATTGAGTACCCCAGTCACCAATGTGGTTAGCACGGATAACTTTGTGACCTAAGAACTCAAGTGTACGAACAACAGCATCACCGATGATCGTTGAACGTAGGTGACCAACGTGCATTTCTTTTGCAACGTTTGGTGCAGAGTAGTCAGCAACAATTGTTTGTGCTTCAGCTGCTGCAACACCAAGACGAGAGTCAGCCAGTGCTGCGTCTGCTTGTTGTGCTAGGAATGCTTCATCTAGGAAGATGTTTAGGAAACCTGGACCTGCGATTTCAACTTTAGAAGCGATACCGTCTAGGTTTAGAACGTCCAATACTTTTTGAGCAAATTCTCGTGGGTTAGTGCCTAGTCGTTTAGCAACACCCATAACGCCGTTTGCTTGGTAGTCACCAAATTGTGGTTTTGCAGATTGGCGAACAGCCGCAGGAGAGCCTGCAGGTGCGCCAGCGGCTTCTAGAGCCTGAGATACTTTGTCATTAATCAGTGCTTGGATATTCACACGCGTTTCCTTCAATTCAAGGATGAATAAGAGTGGCCGTTATTTCGTGGGTATTAAATTTGGTTAATTATGCTTCGAGTTAACGATTTAATGCCGAAATGAACAACAGACTCTGTTTAAGTTCACAAAAATGGCGTTAATCATACCAATTTTGTGGGGTTTCTTATAGGTCGAATTGATAGAAAATTAACATTTCCTGAGGGGTTTTTGACAATCGACTTTGACCAAGCCAAGTTTGTCTATTTAGGAAAGTAAGACACCGTACTTTTTGAACGTTTTTTTATAAAAGTAACACTTGTTGCTGAAAGTAAAACTGATACCATGCAGCCATTATTTGGAGAACACAGACAATGACGATGAGCCTGAAGCAAGCTGAACTAGAACCACAACAAATGATCGCGCGCCTTGACACATTTATGGCAAAAATCGAGAACCTAGGAAATACATTAGGTTTGGATTTAAGCTTTGCTCAAGCGGATCATATTGCGCTGCGAATCAATGAAACTGAACTAGCGAAATCTGCGCATCAAGCATGGTCTGAGTACGGCTCTACGATTTCAGAAGCGATGGTTAACGGTCGTCCAATTGTGGTGTTGGCTTTCGATGAGCCATTGCAAAGCCTTGGTTGGAAGATTGAGTGCTTAGAGTTGCCATATCCAGCAGAAGGTAAAATTTATCCAAGCCAAGATTGGGAACATGTCGAGTTTGTGATTCCTTCTCACGCGCAAACAGCCGATCAGTATCTAGCGGATCTTAAAGAGACTTACCCGCAGTTCGCTGCTAAGTTTGAAACTTTGGCAGAGCAAGGTATTAAGATAAAACTCTCTAGCCCGAAAGGCGAGGGTGAACGTTTGAATAACCCAACGGTGGCTTTTAAACATCAAGGTATTTGTATTAAGCTACATCCACACTCTTTGAAGAAGGTTGTTGAATCTGAACAAGCTTAATTTGACTTGGGTAAGTTCTTAGATGAGATTCCTGAGCTCGCTTAGGCTCGTCGGAATGACGGGAATCTCTTAAAGCTGGTCTGATCATCAGATACAAAAAACGCGCGATGGGTAAACCCTATTGCGCGTTTTTTATTGGGTTCTAACTGGAGGTCTTACCGGAAATCGAATATCCGACTTACAGAATCACAGTCTTGTTACCATAAACAAATACGTGATCGTTAATCACTTTGTTTAGTGCTTTGCTGAGTACATTCTTCTCAACGTCACGACCCGCTTGCGCCATGTCTTTCGCGCTGAAGTTGTGATCCACTGGGATAACATCTTGTTTGATGATTGGGCCTTCATCCAAATCATTAGTCACAAAGTGCGCTGTAGCACCAATGATCTTTACGCCGCGCTCATACGCTTGTTGATATGGCTTCGCGCCAATGAAAGCTGGCAAAAAGCTGTGGTGGATATTGATGATCTTGTGGTTGTACTTTTCAACAAACCCTGGAGTCAGCACTCGCATGTATTTAGCAAGCACCAGATAGTCCGCCTCATACTGATCGATCACTTCAAGCATCTTCTTCTCATGTTCTTCACGGTTTAGTCCTTCGTGAGAAACATGATGATAAGGAATATCAAAACGCTCGGTTAAGCTTTGCAAAGTATCGTAGTTGCCAACAACAGCCGCAATTTCTACATCCAAACTGCCATCGAAGTTCTTCATCAGAATATCGCCAAGGCAGTGCGCTTCTTTGGTGACTAAAATCACTACACGTTTGCGAGAAGAACCAATGAGCTTACGTTTTGCATTCTCTGGCAGCGCTTGATCTAAATCGGCAAGCAAGGTTTCGTCATTGAAGTAACCCTCTAGCTCGGTACGCATAAAGAAGTGGCCACTAGTGTTATCAACGAACTCATTGTTGTGAATAATATTGAGTTGGTGCTTGTAACAAATGTTGGTGATCTTTGAGATGAGGCCTGGGGCGTCAGTACAATGTGTTAATAAAGTTTTTCTTTCCATCTGCATCTTACTTCCATGAAATGTTGCACTTGTTATATGAAATCGGGATTCTTCAAATTTAATGCAGGCTGTCGAACGGTGAACTGAGCCGCAATATCACCGTTATAATTAATCTATTATCAATTTGGTTTCAACAAATTCTGCTGCTGATTTATCGCTTTGATAAATTGTTTGATATAGAAATATCAGTTTTTAGATAGAAAAACAGGCAGAAGCTTCATTTTTTAAAGTTTTGACCGTAGTACGCATTTGAACTTCAACCGAGGCATTTACGCCTTGGCCAAAAATAGAGGTGATACTTATGGATAAAGAGTTATTAGCCAAAAAACTGTACTGCAAGCGAGTGAATTCATTGGCGGGTGGCACTGAGTTAGATGGTAATGTTCTAGATGAAATGTGGGAAAGCAAGACCTCGCCAACCGATGCTGTGAAGGCCATGCAACCTTGTGATAACCATTTTGAAGGTGCCTCTTGGTTGTCACGTTATCTAAGTCGAAAATAAAAACGATTCTCTGATTCTTACTTCTTCAGTTCTTACCTTTAAGGTAACTCAAGTCACGTCAAACCAAACCAAACACCTCCAGTGCGCAGTCATTCTTGATTCGCGCCGGCTCACTAAACCTGCCATAATTCGTCTTCTATTTTTCTAAACTTCGTACTCTATGATATCTAAAACGTTTTCTGCTGATGGTGCTCTGGGTAAAGCTATCCCAGGGTTTCAACCACGACAAGCTCAGCTAGACATGGCTGAAGCGGTTTCACAAGCTATTGAGCAACAGAGTCAATTAGTTGTTGAAGCGGGAACGGGTACCGGTAAGACCTTTGCTTACTTAGTGCCAGCGCTGCTTAGTGGCAAGAAAACCATCATTAGTACGGGGTCTAAAAACCTTCAAGAACAGCTGTTTCATCGAGATTTACCCTTGATGGTCGATGCGCTTGGCTTTTATGGTCAGGTTGCGTTACTCAAAGGGCGTTCAAACTATTTGTGTTTGGACAGACTGAGCCGTCAAATGATCGAGAGTCATGGCGCTCATACCGATCCAACACTGCTGGCTCAGTTAGTGAAAGTTCGTAGTTGGTCATCATCAACACAAACAGGTGATTTGGGCGATTGTGATGATATCGCTGAAGACAGCCCGGTTATCCCAACTATTACCTCGACCAATGACAACTGCTTGGGCAAAGAGTGCCCAAGCTACACCGATTGTTTCGTACTTAAAGCACGTAAAAAAGCGATGGACTCTGATGTTGTTGTAGTGAACCATCACTTGTTCTTAGCGGATCTAGCGATTAAAGAAACCGGATTTGGTGAACTGATTCCTGAAGCAGATGTGTTTATCTTCGATGAAGCGCATCAGCTTCCCGATATTGCTAGCCAATACTTTGGTCAATCTGTTTCGAGCCGACAGATAAATGAGCTCGCTAAAGACATCGAAATCGCCTACCGAACTGAAGCAAAAGATATGCGTCAGTTACAAAAGGTAGGGGACAGGCTCGTTCAATCTTCAGCCGATTTACGTATTGTATTGGGTGATACAGGCTTTCGTGGTAACTGGCGTGAGGCCTTAAAATCTGAATCGATTGCAAGAGAGTTAGTTCGTTTGCAAGATGCATTGCAATTGGCCGTTGATGTATTGAAATTAGCACTCGGACGAAGTCAGCTGTTAGATACCGCTTTCGAACGTGCAAACATGATTAAGTCGCGCATTGAACGTGTGTGCGATGTGTCGATTACGGGATACTCTTACTGGTATGACACAACACCAAGGCAATTCGCTTTGCACATCACACCACTGTCGGTTGCGGATAAATTTCACGAGCAGATTGAGCTGAAGCCGGGCGCTTGGGTATTTACCTCAGCAACCTTAGCGGTGTCGGACGATTTCGATCACTTTACCTCTCGACTCGGGTTAAAACCGTCGGCACAGTTTTCATTGCCAAGCCCGTTTGATTACCCAAATCAGGCGCGCTTGTGTGTACCTCGTTATCTTCCTGAACCGAATAGCCCAGGCCTCGCGGATAAGCTAGTAAGAATGCTGACTCCCGTGATTGAGCAAAACCAAGGCCGCTGTTTCTTTTTGTGTACTTCACACAGCATGATGAAAGAGTTGGGGGAGCGATTCCGTGAAACACTCTCGGTTCCAGTGCTGCTGCAAGGTGAGACAAGTAAGCAAAAAACTTTAGCCGAATTCATGGAATTAGGTAACGCATTGCTGGTGGCTACTGGCGCTTTCTGGGAGGGGATAGATGTTAGGGGCGACGCATTAAGCTGTGTTATCATCGATAAATTGCCCTTTACCGCTCCTGATGACCCTTTACTTAAGGCTCGAATCGAGGACTGTAAGTTAAAAGGGGGTGATCCTTTTGCACAGGTACAGTTGCCAGACGCCGTGATTACCTTGAAACAAGGCGTCGGCCGATTGATACGTGACAAGCGCGATAATGGCGCTTTGATTATTTGCGATAACCGATTGGTGACTCGTGATTACGGTGGCATATTTTTGGCGAGTTTACCGCCTATCCCACGTACCCGCGACTTAGGGGTCATTAAAGAATTCTTAGCTAAAGACCATTCAATCTCTGCTGAGTAATTGGCATTGTTGAGCTTAGCCATTATTTTTAGATTAGATAACAGATATTTGAGACACAAATGAGCGCAAAAATTCTTGCAGTAGATACCGCAACTGAAAACTGTTCAGTTGCACTAGTAATTGGTGACCAGGTGTTCGCACGTAGCGAAGAGGCTCCTCGAGACCATACGAAAAAAATTCTACCTATGGTTGATGAAGTACTGAAAGAAGCGAATGTCGCTTTAACCGATATTGATGCTATCGCGTTTGGCCAAGGCCCAGGCAGTTTCACGGGTGTACGTATTGGTATTGGTATTGCTCAAGGCTTGGCTTTTGGTGCAGATTTACCGATGATCGGTGTCTCTACACTGGCTGCGATGGCGCAAGGCAGCTACCGTAAATTTGGTGAAACTCATGTTGCGACAGCGATTGATGCGCGTATGAGTGAAGTGTACTGGGCTCGCTACAGCCGCGAACAAGATGGCCGCTGGACTGCTGTTGATGCAGAGTGTGTTACACCACCAAGTGAATTGGCTACGCAGCTTGAAGCGGACTCTGAAACATGGGCAAAAGTAGGTACAGGTTGGGAAGCGTACGCAGAACACATGGATACGCTAGCGATCAACACCAAAGCATGTGAAGTGCTATTCCCAGAAGCTCAAGATATGGCTTTCCTTGCTCAATACGCTTATGCAGAAGGCAAGGCGGTTGCAACAGAAGAGTCTGAGCCTGTTTATCTTCGTGATAAAGTGACTTGGAAGAAATTGCCAGGTCGCGAATAATTCTTACAAGGTTCTGATGCAAATTAGGTCTAAATGCGTATTATTTAGATTTGAGAGGGCAGATAATTAGTCATGGTATCAATTAACAACTTACCTCCTTCTTCGATAGGCAGCACGTCTAAGCCTAATCGAATCAAAAAGAAGGAGCAGGCAAAAAAATCTGATGCTAGCACTGCGGTTGGACAACCAACTAAGGTGGCTAATGCTGTTTCTCACTCTATTCGTCAAGTTAAAGAGTCTGAACTACACAAGGCTCAAATCCAGTATGATCTTCCAGAAGGCCGAGGACGTAGGGCTATGGAAGAGTATATGGATGTAATGAACCAGGCGAAGAAAGAAGAACTTGCAAAGCTTATCGGTGTCGATATCTACATCTAGAGCTTCTTATTAAAGCCTGCTTAAGGATCAGAACCATGTCAAATTATCTCTCTAAAATACGCTTAATTGCCTTTTCTCTTGGTATTTTGATGCTTGCAGGGTGTTCATCATTACCTAGCGAACTCGAAGCAAAATCAGAGCCTGTTATTAGCGATTACCAACAATGGGTCGATCAACTACCGGATGCGAAAAGTGTTCGACTAGGCGGCGTAATATCGAAAGTGACCAACTTGAAAGATAAGACTCGAATTGAAGTCGCTAATATGCCGATCTCTAGTAACGGCAAACCAGATCTAGACGCAGAGCCGAGCGGACGTTTTGTTGGTTATATCGAAGGATATGTTGAGCCTCTAAGCTTTGCAGAAGGTCGTCTGATTACTTTGGTTGGCCAGTCAAGCGGGAGTGAAGATGGAAAAATAGGGGAATACCCTTATACCTTCCCTGTGATGAAAGTGGACAACCAACGACTGTGGAACATTACTGAGCGCGTTGTTGTTAACGATTTCGCACCAACCTACTACTCGTGCAGAAGTTTACATTGTCGTAGTTTTGAAACAATGCCAAGACAAGGCCGAGTGATACAGGACGTAGAGTAATTAACTTTATTAGACGTTGGTTTCGCAATCAGATGGAATTAGATGTTTGATGATTGAAAAGTCATATTCCCTTGCGAGCGGGACGCTTGCGACACAACAGATGGGCAATCTAGAAACGACCGTTACGACGGTCGTTTTTATTCATGGGTGGTTAGATAATTCAGCCAGTTTTAATCAGGTTATGCAGCAAGTAGCCAAGTGTTCTTCTAGCGCTCACCTTGTTGCTATCGATCTCTTCGGACATGGTTTCTCGTCGCACAAATCGGGAAGTTATTACCCATTTCATGATTATATTGATGACTTGCATCAGTTGGTGACCAAATTATCGCCAAACAGACTGGTACTGGTAGGACATTCACTTGGTGCATTGATAGCAAGTTGCTATAGTGCCGCCTTTCCTGAAAAGGTGTCAGGGTTAATTCAAATTGAAGGTCACGGACCTCTTTCTGAAGCTCCCCAAGAAACGGTTTCTCGCTTGAGAGATGGGGTACTCAGTCGTCTTCGACAGCGAAGAAAGCCTTCACGTCCTCTAGCAAGCCTTGAGGATGCTATTAAGCTGAGAGCTCACGCCAACCAAATTAATGCTGAATTAATCGCTCCTATTGTAGAGCGAGGTATTGTCGAGCTCGATAACTCTTGGCAATGGCGATGCGACCCTAACTTAAAATGTGACTCGTTATATCGAATGTCACAGGCGCACGCTGAAGCGATTATGGCGGCTATTGAATGCCCTCAATTAATAATTTTAGGGAATGATGGATTTCGACATTTGCAGCATAATCGCTACAAATCAGTGCATAGTCCTCTGAATATAGAGACTGTTCCTGGCGGACATCATTGTCATTTAGAGAGCCCAGAGCTAGTTTCAGAGCTAATTCTTGGTGTAGTTAACAAAATTTAAACAAGTGTTTGAGCCTTTTAGTGCTCATGCACTAAAGCTGTGCTGTAATACCGCAATGATAAAAAGCGGCGAAGCAGTCGTCAGCTGATAAACGAGGAGTAACATCGTGGATAAACCTTGGCTTTCACGTTATCCAAGTGACGTACCAGAAACGATCAACCCAGATCAGTACCCATCTCTTGTAGAAATGTTTGAACAGTCGGTACAGAAGTACGCGGATCAACCTGCATTTGAGAACATGGGCTCGATTATGACATTCCGTAAGCTTGAAGAGCGCAGCCGTGCTTTTGCCGCTTACCTACAGAATGATTTGAAACTGAAGAAGGGCGATCGCGTCGCGCTAATGATGCCAAACCTACTGCAATACCCAATTGCACTATTTGGTGTATTGCGTGCCGGTATGATTGCAGTGAACGTCAACCCACTGTACACACCTCGTGAGCTTGAACATCAACTGAACGATTCTGGTGCAAAGGCGATCGTTATCGTATCTAACTTTGCGAGCACGCTAGAGAAAGTGGTGGATAACACTCCGGTTAAACACGTTGTTCTAACTAGCCTTGGGCAAATGTTGCCACGCGCTAAAGGGACAATTGTCGACTTCGTAGTGAAATACGTAAAAGGAATGGTGCCTAAGTATGATCTACCGGGTGCTATCTCATTCAGAAAAGCGCTGCACAAAGGTCGTCGTCTTCAATATGTGAAGCCGTTCATGGCGGGTGATGACATCGCGTTCCTACAGTACACGGGTGGCACAACGGGTGTAGCGAAGGGCGCAATCCTAACGCACCGCAATATGATTGCGAACGTACTTCAAGCGAAAGGAGCGTATGGTCCTGTTCTGCAAGAAGGCCGAGAGTTGGTGGTAACAGCACTGCCACTTTATCACGTGTTTGCGCTGACAGTGAACTGCTTGCTGTTTGTGGAAATGGGTGGTCGCAACCTTCTTATCACTAATCCTCGTGATATTCCTGGTTTCATTAAAGAGCTGCAAAAGGTGCCGTTTACCGCGATTACTGGCGTAAACACTCTATTCAATGCACTTGTGAATAATGAAGATTTCCACGAGTTGGATTTCAGTAACCTACGCCTATCTGTTGGCGGTGGCATGGCGGTTCAACGCTCTGTTGCTGAGCAATGGAAAAAAGCGACAGGCATTCACTTGTTAGAAGGCTATGGCTTAACCGAGTGTTCACCACTGGTAACGGGTAACCCATACGATCTTAAAGATTACACAGGCGCTATTGGCCTACCAGTACCATCAACAGAAGTTCGTATTGTTGATGATGAAGGCAAAGTGGTTGCCAATGACCAAGTGGGCGAGCTGCAAGTTCGTGGCCCTCAAGTGATGCAAGGCTACTGGCAACGTCCAGAAGCGACCAAAGAAGTGATCGACCAAGACGGTTGGCTATCTACGGGTGACATCGTTAAGTTTGATGATGAAGGCCTGCTGCACATTGTTGACCGTAAGAAAGACATGATTCTTGTGTCTGGCTTTAACGTTTACCCGAATGAGATTGAAGATGTAGTGGCACTACACGGCAAAGTGCTTGAAGTCGCGGCTATCGGTCAACCTCATGAAATGTCAGGTGAATTGGTTAAGATCTACGTTGTGAAGCGCGACCCTAGCCTAACCAAAGAAGACATCATCGCGCACTGTCGTGAACACCTAACGGGTTACAAGATCCCTAAACTGGTTGAATTCAGAGAAGATCTTCCAAAGACCAACGTAGGTAAGATCTTACGTCGTGTGCTTCGTGAAGAGAACGATGCAGAATTGGCTAAACGCGCGAGCGAATAATCAGCTAGTTTATGGGTAACCACTACTCGAGAAACCATAGTACGAAAAACCATTGAGGCGCTTAATCTAAGCGAGCGCTGAAAAATGGTGTTAGAATGCCGACAGTTAATGTCGGCATTTTTGTATCCGGCGATCAAATAGAAACCAGTGAGAGTTTTTGTGGATTATCAAATCATTACCCAATTGAAAGACCTTGAGCGAGTTTGCCAACAAGCACGTGAAGCCGATGTCGTTATGCTTGATACGGAGTTCGTTCGTACTAGAACCTATTACCCTCAATTAGGCTTGATTCAGTTATTTGATGGTGAAACGCTGTCACTGATTGACCCTATTGCTCTTGATGACATGACACCGTTCGTTACCTTGTTGAAAGACGCATCAGTATTGAAAGTGCTGCACGCGTGCGGTGAAGATTTGGAAGTGTTCCAGAACGCATTTGGCTGCACACCAACACCAATGGTGGATACGCAAATCATGGCGGCTTTCTTAGGTCATGGTTTATCAACGGGCTTTGCTGCTCTGGTTTCAGAGTTTGTTGGTGTTGATCTCGATAAGAGTGAATCTCGCACTGACTGGCTAGCGCGTCCGCTTTCTCAAAAGCAATTGGACTACGCTGCGGCAGATGTGCATTACCTTATGCCAATGTACAACAAGCTTCTAGAAAAAGTGATGGAAGCTGGCTGGTGGGAAGCGGCTCAACAAGAGTCTGATTTACAAGTTGCCAAGCGCATCCGTAAAGTAAATCCAGATACTGCTTACCTTGATATTAAAGGGGCATGGCAGCTTAAACCTAAGCAGCTAGCGATCTTACGACCTCTAGCAACTTGGCGTCTAAAAGAAGCAATCAAGCGCGATTTAGCGCTGAACTTTGTCTTCAAAGAGCAAGACTTATGGGCTGTGGCGCGATTTGCAATGAAAGATCCTAAGCATATGGAGCAAGAAGGTTTTGATTACCGCTCTGTGCGTCGCCATGGTGCCAAGATCAGCTCAATCGTTAAGTTGGCTGAACATACACCAGAAGAAGAGTACCCAGCACCAGTAGAACGTCTAATGGACTTCCCTGGTTACAAGCAACTGTTCAAAGTGTTGAAAGATGAAGTGAAAACTGCGTCACAACACAGTGGCTTAGCGACAGAATTTTTGGCATCTAAGAAGCAACTTAACCAAGTGTTAAGCTGGGTGTGGAAGCACGATCGTAACCCTGAGAAGCTGCCTGATGTTATGCAAGGTTGGCGTTTAGATGTGATTGGCGAAAAGCTGAGTAAAGCGATAAAAGATAAGTAGAATTACTCTACTCCATGATTACATATCAAATAGGGTAAGCTCATTCTGGCTTACCCTATTTTTTCATTGATTAGCTGTCTTGGTCTGTGGTCTGCTTGTCTTGCTCTTGGGTGTCTGCCAATTGCTTTTCTAATTCGCGAATTCGGATTTCAGCTTCTAACTCCGCCACTCTTTTTTCTGCGTCGCTGCGATTGTCTTGAGACATTCCATCAGCCAGTACTTGATTATTCTCACTTTGGCGGGAGTCATCCAAGTCTTTCATTGAACCAGCTACACCACCGGTTACTCCGCCTATAGCTGCGCCTTGTGCAGCAAGCTTTGCATCGCCAGTTAGCGCGCCAAGTGTTGCTCCTACCAATGCGCCACCAACAGCACCTCTGTTTCTAGCAGCATTCTCATTTTCAGTGTCCAGTGCAGGTGAGCTACATCCTGTGATAAAAAGCGCCACTGAGATGAGCATGGCTTTGAGTTTATTGTTAAGGAGTGACATAAATTAATTCCTATCTGGACTGTGAGTACAGGAAGAGAATACAAATGAAACATTGATGAGAGAAATGATTGTTGTTTATATGCCCGATAACCGAGAGTTATCAATTCAGCAAAGAGGGAGCTGTAAGCGGTAGGAAGTAAAGCTCACGGCTATTCGATAGTTGAGTAGCCGTGAATCAATAACTAGTAGTTGGTGAGGTCGGTGTTACTTGTCTTCTTCTGGAAGCTTAACGTTCAGCTCTAATACGGAGATGTCGTCATCTTTGTGTTCGAAAGTCAGATCAACCATTGATGGATCGACCTCGACATACTTTGCAATACACTTCAAGATGTCTTCTTTGAGTTGCGGCAAGTATGACGGTGCAGGGTCGTCATGGCTGCGTCGCTCAGCAACAATGATCTGCAAACGCTCTTTGGCTAGGTTTGCAGTGGTCTTTTTCTGTGGTCTAAAAAACTCTAATAATGACATCGCGTATTAGCCCCCGAACAGTCGTTTGAAGATGCCTTTCTTCTGTTCCGTTAAGAAGCGGAAGTCAACTTGGCTACCCAGTAGTCGCTCTACAGTATCATTGTAAGCCATACCTGCGTCGGTTGCTTCATCAAAGATAACTGGCACACCCTTGTTTGATGCGTTGAGTACCGCTTGGCTCTCTGGAATCACACCCAGTAGAGAGATATGCAGGATTTCTTCAACGTCTTCAACACTTAGCATTTCACCTTGGTTTACGCGAGCCGGGTTGTAGCGAGTCAGTAGAAGGTGTGTTTTCACTGGCTCTAAGCCGTCTTCTGAACGACGAGATTTAGAGTCAAGAATACCTAGAATGCGGTCTGAATCGCGTACTGAAGATACTTCTGGGTTTGTGGTTACAATCGCTTCATCAGCGAAGTACAGCGCCATCAGAGCACCTTGCTCAATACCTGCAGGAGAATCACAGATGATGAAATCAAAGCCCATTTCATCCAATTCATCAAATACACGACGAACACCATCTTTTGTTAGTGCGTCTTTATCACGAGTTTGAGAAGCAGGAAGGATAAATAGGTTCTCTGTGCGCTTGTCTTTGATCATCGCTTGGTTCAGCGTCGCTTCGCCATTGATAACGTTAACGAAGTCGTACACAACGCGACGCTCACACCCCATGATTAAATCTAGGTTACGCAGACCGATATCAAAGTCGATAACTGCGGTTTTCTTCCCTTTTAAAGCTAGACCCGAGGCAATAGCTGCACTGGAGGTCGTTTTGCCTACCCCGCCTTTACCTGACGTTACAACGATAATGCGTGCCATTCTGTTTTCCTTTTATTTCTCTTATATTGCGAGGACATCAACGTGTAATACATCGTTTGCCATACTGAACATGGTTTTCTTCTGCCAGTACTCGCTTTCAATTTGATCGCTGAGCCAGTAATTTCCAGCAATGGAAACCAGCTCGGCTTGTAAATCATTACAAATTATTTTTGCTTCAGTTTGACCACTTGCACCTGCAATAGCACGGCCACGTAAAGTGCCACGAATATGGATGCTGCCATCGGCAATCACTTCTGCACCGGCACTTACATGACTAAGAATCAGCAAATCACCATCTTTGGCATAAACTTGCTGACCAGAACGAATCGGGGTTCGAACCACTTTAATCGGTGCTATCTTTGCCGGAGCTTGCGATGGCGACTTACTTGCTGTCATCACCGCAAAACCAGCTTCTTTGGCGAGATTTTGTATACGCTTATCAGAACAGCCAGCCACACCAACCGGGATCATGCCCGCTTGAGATATACCATTTTTCAGTTGCGCAAAATCGATATCGCCCGCGACTTTACTGATGTTGATAACAACAGGCGCGGCAGCGAAAAACGTAGGTGCTTGGTCTACTTTCTCTTGAAGAAAAGACACTGCATTTTCGACTTGATCATCGGATAAGTGCAAAACAGATAGCGTAAAGCTGCTACCTTTTAGATCTGGGTTACTAGACATCGAAAAACTACAGGACCTCAATAGCGGATTGGTACAATTTCTTTATCAATAAAATAAAGGGCATTGCCTGAAACTAGGTTTATCATGTTATATTCCCAAACCAAGCACAGCAAGTAATCTTGTTGTCAAATGGACGTTTTGTTCCCAATATTTCTCTAACATAAACTATTGATCTCGCAAGTGAGAGTTTTGTAGTCATAAACATTTAAAAAAGGTTTGTCATGCTGTGTTCTATATATAAAAGCTCGAAGAAAGAAGGAACATACCTTTATATCCCTAAGAAGGATGATTTTTCACAAGTTCCTGACGCATTGATGCAAATGTTTGGTAAACCTAGTTTTGTAATGGTAATTAAAATGGATGGTCGAAAACTGGCGCAAGTGAACATCGATAAAGTGAGAGAATCACTGAACACCGATGGTTTCTTTTTGCAGGTACCGCCTCCACCAGTTAACGAACTTGAGCTACACAAAGAGCGTAAAGCCCAACAAAAATCTCAAGACGAAGAGTGATAGTCACCTCAATTCAGGGAGGAGTGATCGTTGAGTAAATTTTCGAAAACCATGTTGGCTATGTCGGCATTACTATTGGGTAATAGTCTGACCATAAGCTCAGTACAAGCTGAAGAGCTGAGCTTCGAACAATATGTGGAAAAACTAAAGCAACAAGGCCGAGAAGAAGGCATTTCTGAAGCGATCATTGATCAAGCCTTTGATGGTGTGACGTTTAAGCCAAGAGCAGTCAAAGCCGACAAAAACCAGCCTGAAAAGAAACTGACTCTGGATGAATACATTCCACGAGCAGTGCCTGATTGGAAGGTGAAGCAGGCTAAGTCGCTCTATGAAAAACACTACACAGCGTTAAAGCGAATTGGTGATGAGTATGGTGTTCAACCAAGGTTTATTGTCGCGTTATGGGGCGTTGAGAGTAACTTTGGTAAGTTCACGGGCAATTACAGTGTTATTGATGCTCTAACAACCATGGCTTACGAAGGGCGTAGAGAAGCCTTTTTCCGTAGCGAAGCGATGGCGGCATTGAAGATTCTTGATCAAGGCCATATTGCGCCAAAAGAGATGAAAGGCTCTTGGGCTGGTGCGATGGGTCAACCTCAGTTTATGCCGAGCTCATTCTTAGCGTATGCCGCTGATGGTAACGGCGACGGTAAGAAAGACATTTGGGGCACAGAAGAAGACGTATTTGCTTCGGCGGCTAACTATCTCAGCCAATCAGGCTGGGAGGACAAATATACTTGGGGTCGTCAGGTACACGTTCCATCAACTGTGTCTATTGATATGCAAGGCCGAGACGAAGACAAAGCGAAATATCTAAAAGAGTGGTCTGAACTCGGTATTAAGCGTTATGACGACCGCCCACTACCAACGCTTGATGAAGACATCCAAGCGTGGTTGATAATGCCGGATGATGAAACCGGACGTTCGTACCTCATTTACAACAACTACAATGTGTTAATGAAGTGGAATCGTTCTTACTACTTTGCTTTGGCAGTAAGCCATCTAGCCGACAGAATTAAGTTTGATTAATCGGCCTGATTTGATTAGTAGACTTAATTTGGTTAATTGATTTAGGTCGCTTTGAATAGCATTTGGCCTACCATAGGCAAAACGAACTAAAGGACTCTTCGGAGTCCTTTTTGATTTTATATTTCAGAGACTTAAGAAGGTGGTCTTGTGCTAACAGATAGAGCTGCACAGATGGTGATATTCCATGCGTTGATCAAACACGAAGGTTTTACCAGTGCTGCAAAAAGCTTGAACGTTTCGGTGTCCCACATCAGTAAGCAGGTTGCTTTGCTTGAAGACTCCATTGGCATCAAGCTAGTACAACGAACCACACGTAGCCTAACGCTAACCGAAGCAGGAGACGTGTTCTACCAACACTGTGAGCAGCTGTTCAATACAGTAAAAGCGGCTCAAATGGATATGGACAGCCAACGTGATGATATCTCTGGAATCTTGCGCGTTGGATTGTCACAGTCATTTGGCACACTGCATATCATTCCAGCGATTGATCAACTCAGACAGCTTTATCCTCAGTTGAGAATCGAGGTCCACTTGTTCGACTATAAGGTGGACATGATTGAAGAACGCTTGGATCTTTGGATCACCAATAATGAAGACTTACCTGAAGGTTACATTGCACAGCGATTAGCAGACAGCCAGTTTGTGGTGGCAGCATCGCCCGACTACCTGATTAAAGCGGGTACTCCTCATGTGCCTTCCGATCTAATTGACCATAACTGTCTTATTTATCGCAGCCGTGAACGAGACTACACATCGTGGGCGTTTGATAACGGGCAAGAAAACCTCAGTGTCAAAGTAGCGGGCGATTACTCGGTCGATTTGGCTGAGGCAGTACGAGACGCGGCAGTATCAGGATGGGGCGTTGCTTATCTGGCGACTTACTTGGTGAAAGAAGAGTTTAGAACGGGCAAGTTGATTCAAGTATTGCCAGAGTGGCGAGCCAGTCAGCTGATGCCATTTTATGCCGTTTACCCGAGCCGAAAGAACATGCCGAAGAAGCTTTCAGCAGTGATTGAGTTCATTAAAAACCATATCGGGTCTCCGACGTATTGGGATGAAAACCTCAAAACCTGCGTTGAGCTGCACCGTTAACTGTTTCCTAATCTATAAATATAATTTCCATATGGAAAAAGTATACTTTTCGAGCAAGTTAAATCATTAAAATTCAATGCTTTAATATAATCATAGATGAGACAGTGATAATCCCAACATCACATTAACAACCGCACCTTGCCGCAAACGATTTCCTCTATACAATGCGTCGCCTTTCCTATCTACAACTTTTAGGTTGACGCACATGGCTTCCCTACTTGGAATTATCACTATTTTAGTTGCCGCTTGGTTACTATCTACGGACAGAAAAAATATTCCACTAAGAACAGTCTCTTTGGCTTTCTTATTACAAATCTCATTCGCGCTATTGGTTCTGTATGTACCAATGGGTAAAGAAGCGTTGAATGCAGCCACGGGTGCGGTATCTAGCTTGATTAACTACGGTCAAGAGGGGATTAACTTCCTATTTGGTGGCCTAACGAATAACGGATTTGTTTTCGCGATTAATGTTCTTGGCATCATTATCTTTTTCTCTGCATTGATCTCTGGTTTGTACCACATTGGCTTTATGCCAAAGGTGATCAACCTTATTGGTGGTGCGCTACAGAAATTCTTGGGTACAGGCCGCGCGGAATCACTGTCTGCGACTGCAAACATCTTTGTGGGCATGATTGAAGCGCCATTGGTTGTTAAACCTTACCTAAAGCACATGACGGATTCACAACTGTTTGCTGTAATGGTGTGTGGTTTGGCTTCTGTAGCTGGTGGCACGCTAGTGGGTTATGCCTCGCTTGGCGTTGACCTAAACTTCCTGATCGCTGCGGCATTCATGTCTGCTCCTGCTGGTCTATTGATGGCCAAGATTTTGGTACCAGGTAATGCAGATGAGGCTCAAGAAAATATTGAGTCTGACGTTGAAATTCCACGAGCAACAAACGTAGTTGAGGCAATGGCAGATGGGGCTATGTCTGGACTGCGTATTGCCGTTGCAGTGGGTGCGACACTTCTGGCCTTTATCAGTGTGATTGCAATGCTGAATGGCTTGCTAGGTATCGTTGGCGGCTGGTTTGGCGTAAACCTAAGCTTCGAACTTATCCTAGGTTATGTGTTTGCACCCGTTGCATGGCTGATCGGTGTGCCATGGTCTGAGGCTGTGGTTGCAGGCTCGCTGATCGGTAACAAGATTGTCGTGAACGAGTTCGTGGCTTTCATCCAACTGATGGACGCTAAAGAGGCACTAAGTGAGCACTCACAAGCGATCGTAACTTTCGCTCTATGTGGCTTTGCTAACATCTCTACCATGGCGATTCTGATCGGTGGTTTGGGCAGCTTAGTTCCAGAGCGTCGCTCTTTCATCTCACAATATGGCTTCAAAGCAATTTGTGCAGGTGTGTTTGCTAACTTAATGAGTGCCGCTATTGCTGGCGTTGTACTTTCTCTATAGCTAACTGATCATGACTTTACTCCCCCTATAGTAAAGTAACTGATTAATCACAATAATATTCGGTTAGCGTGAAAAAGAGAGCCTATAGTGTAAGAACGTAGGCTTTCTTATTTCATTGAATAGTTTGTACCACAGGGTGTGGTGCAAACCTTTTAGGGGCACAAATGGATTTGTCGATTACTTCTTCTTTGGCGTTAATTGGACTCTTGTCTTTAGCTTGTCAGCTGCTCGGCTGGCGTTTACGTCTTCCCGCTATTCTTCCTCTCCTTATCGTTGGCTTGTTGTTAGGCCCTGGCCTGAATATTCTAAATCCCGATGCCATTTTCGGTGATGTGCTGTTTCCTATGATTTCGTTAGGTGTTGCCATCATCCTGTTTGAAGGGGCATTGACCCTAAATTTCAAAGAAATCAGAGGCCATGGCCGGATGGTGACTCACCTCGTGAGTTTCGGCATGTTGATTACATGGGTGTGTATCGTGGTGGGGGCATACTACTTTGTGGACTTCAGTTGGCCGTTAGCCGCACTGTTTGGTGCATTAGTCGTGGTAACTGGCCCTACTGTAATTGTGCCCATGCTACGCAGTATTCAGCCTAAATCCTCCTTAGGCAGTATCTTGCGATGGGAGGGAATCGTTATCGACCCAATAGGGGCTCTGTTTGCGGTTCTGGTTTACGAATACATTGTCTCTTCAGCCGACCCTACAGGACATGTACTTTCAGCTCTGGGATTAACCTTAGCCATTGGTTTAGGCTTAGGGGTCATCGGTGGCCATTTGATTGCCAAGATGCTGCAAGGGCATTGGGTTCCGCACTATTTGCGTAATGTGGCCGTGCTGACGTTAATGTTGGCGGCGTTCTCGTTTTCCAATGATCTGAGTGAAGAGTCCGGTTTATTAACCGTGACCATCATGGGGATCTGGCTTGCCAACGTGAAGGGCTTGGATATCGAAGACATCATCGAATTTAAAGAAACCCTAACCGTGTTGCTTATTTCTGCGTTGTTTATTCTGTTAGCGAGCAGGCTCGATTCAGGTACTTTTCTCTCGATAGGTTGGGGTGGTGTTGGCCTATTAGCGGTAGTGATGCTGGTAGCGCGTCCTTTAAGTGTATGGATCAGCGGGATCGGCACGGATCTTACTTCGGCGGATAAATGGTTTTTGAGCTGGATGGCACCGCGCGGGATCGTTGCAGCCGCGGTTTCTTCTCTGTTTGCAATCAAGCTTCAAGAGAAGCAATTAATCGAAGGCGCGGATTTACTGGTGCCAATGGTGTTCTTGGTCATCATTGGTACGGTTGTGATTCAAAGCCTTACCGCGAGTTGGTGGGCGAGAAGGCTAGGTGTGACTCAAGAGAAGGCACAAGGCGTTATCTTCTTTGGCGCGACTCAGTTTTCACGCCAGTTTGCCAAAGTGCTAGCGACACATAATATCAACAGTGTGCTTGCCGATACCAACTGGGAGAGCATTCGTTTAGCTCGCATGGAAAACTTGAATGTTTATTTTGGTAATCCAGCCTCAAGCCACGCGGAAAATAATCTGGAATTGGATGGAATAGGGCGTGCCATGATCGTGTCGCCTTATCGTCAAACCAACCCGTTAGTTAGCATGCACTATCAAGACGAGTTTGGTGAGAATAAGGTGTTTGAACTTGAGTCATCAGAGAATAAACATGAAAGGCATCAGGTGAGCCGCGATGGTAACAGAAGCTTGTTTTCTGAAGGGATTACCTATTCCAAGCTTAACTCGCTGATGGCTCAGGGTAGCCAAATTAAGAGTACAGGTTTGACTGAGGCATTTGATTTAAAAGAGTTTAACGCTCTGTACCCTAAAGCCATTCCTCTTGGGATTATTATTGGCGGTGATTTCCGTTTAATTACACAAGGGTCTGAGTTGGAAAAACTCATATCAACGGAGTGTGAGCTAATTAGTTTATTACCGCCTTCTGAACAGACGGAAAAAGTTGAGACTCCAGATAAGTAGCAACGAGCACTGCATCAAAAGCGAGCCGGGCTGTTTCAAAGCGAATCTCTAAGTATCAAAAAAGCCGCAACCTTTTCACGCTGCGGCTTTCTAATTTTATTTATACTGCGCTTAAAGATTACTTCGAGTGAAATTGCTCACAAGCGATCATCGTGTTTTCGATTAGGCTTGCCACTGTCATTGGGCCAACACCGCCCGGTACAGGAGTGATGAAGCTTGCGCTTTCTTTCGCGACATCGTATTCAACGTCACCCACTAGCTTGCCAGATTCTAAACGGTTGATGCCAACATCAACCACAACAGCCCCTTTCTTAATCCAAGCACCAGGAATGAAGTTAGGCTTACCCACGGCAACCACAACAACGTCTGCTTGACGCACGTGGCCTTCAAGGTCTTTGGTGAAACGGTGACATGTCGTCGTTGTACAACCCGCTAGAAGAAGTTCTAGGGTCATTGGGCGACCTACGATGTTTGAAGCGCCAACCACAACCGCGTGCTTACCACGTAAGTCGATGTTGTAACGGTCAAGCAGCGTGATGATACCTTTTGGCGTGCAAGAGCGAAGCTTAGGCATACGCTGAGCCAAACGGCCGACATTGTATGGGTGGAAGCCATCAACGTCTTTCTCTGGCGTGATACGCTCAAGAACGTGAGTGCTATCAATGCCTGCTGGTAGAGGCAGTTGAACAAGAATACCGTCGATCTCTGGATCGTCGTTCAGTTGGTCTACCAGTGTTAACAATTCGTCTTCTGTCGCAGTGGCTGGCAAGTCGTAAGATTTAGATACGAAGCCAACTTCTTCACACGCTTTACGCTTACTTCCAACGTAAACTTGAGAAGCAGGGTCTTCACCCACTAAAACAACCGCTAGGCCCGGAGCGCGTAATCCAGCTTCAGTACGAGCTTTTACACGTGCAGCAACTTCAGAGCGAACCGTTTGAGAAATTAGCTTTCCATCAATATTTTGAGCAGTCATGAATTTCCTTAGTATTGATATTCAAGTTAGTGGCTGATGTTTTTGGCGCATTATTCCAGAAAATCTTTTTGATTACCATCAAGCAAACGTTTGCTTTGTTCTATTTTCCAACACTTATATGTTTGTTGCCCTTTTTTTACTCACTTAGATCAGAATGTTACATAAAGCCGTTGCTTTACTGATTCGAATTCGTATAATTCGTTCCTGTAGCGCGCCCTTAGCTCAGCTGGATAGAGCACCTCCCTTCTAAGGAGGTGGTCGAAGGTTCGAATCCTTCAGGGCGTGCCATTATTTAAAGGAACCCGATAACTCTCCGAGTTGTCGGGTTTTTTGCTTTCCTAACATAATAAAAATACTCTTCTTAAAGCGCCACTCATTTTCCTACGTTATTCATTTCATTCGGCTCATGTAATAGAAAGTTAAAATTGTTCGTTTTTTGGGGTTTACATCATTTGGTAATAAAGCCACTATGAATTCACGAAGAATAGACAAGTAAAGCTATTAGCCAGTTGGTTTAAGAATCAAACCTTCTGCTCAATAGCTGATTTAGAGGAAGTAATGGCAGGAAACAGTATCGGACAACATTTCCGCGTGACCACGTTCGGAGAAAGTCACGGTATCGCACTAGGATGTATCGTAGATGGGTGCCCACCAGGATTAGAAATTACCGAAGCAGACCTTCAAAGAGATTTGGATCGTCGTCGCCCTGGTACTTCTCGCTATACAACGGCTCGCCGTGAAGCGGATGAAGTGAAAATCTTATCAGGTGTATTTGAAGGCCAAACTACGGGCACTTCTATTGGTCTATTGATTGAAAATACAGACCAACGCTCTAAAGACTATTCCGAAATTAAAGACAAGTTCCGCCCAGGCCACGCTGACTATACGTATCATCAAAAGTACGGTGTGCGTGATTACCGTGGTGGTGGTCGTTCTTCAGCTCGTGAAACTGCAATGCGTGTTGCGGCAGGTGCGATTGCAAAGAAATACCTTAAGCAAGAATTTGGTGTTGAAATCCAAGCTTATCTTTCTCAAATGGGTGATATCTCAATTGATAAAGTGGATTGGAGCGAGATCGAAAACAACGCTTTCTTCTGCCCAGATGCCGACAAAGTACCTGAGTTTGACCAACTGATCCGTGACTTGCTAAAAGAAGGCAACTCGATCGGTGCGAAGATTCAAGTGGTTGCGACTAAAGTGCCTGTAGGCCTTGGTGAGCCAATCTTTGATCGTTTAGATGCAGACATCGCGCACGCTCTAATGAGCATCAATGCGGTGAAAGGTGTTGAGATTGGTGATGGCTTTGATGTGGTTAATCAACGCGGTAGTGAACACCGTGACCCATTAACTCCAGAAGGTTTCAGCAGCAACCACGCTGGCGGTATCTTAGGCGGTATTTCTACGGGCCAAGATATTGTGGCAAGTATCGCGCTTAAGCCAACATCAAGCATTACCGTTCCGGGTGACACGATCACTAAAGACGGTGAAGCAACGCAGCTAATCACGAAAGGTCGTCACGATCCATGTGTTGGTATTCGTGCGGTGCCAATTGCAGAAGCGATGCTGGCGATTGTATTGCTTGATCACTTGCTACGTCACCGTGGTCAAAACTTTGGTGTGACAACTGAAACGCCAAAAATCTAATTCTGTGTATCTTTATTTAGTACGTATATGTTCTTCAATACTGAAGTTATAGATACTAAAAGGGGCTGTCTCGTTATGAGACAGCCCCTTTTTATAGTTAGTGCATTACGTGTTTTCGTAAGAGTAAGCGCTTAGTGTACCGAGCTTTCAGGATCAAGCTGGAACGAAGGTAAACGCCACTTGAATCGCACGGCCGCCATGCGCAGCAAGTAACCAACCACAAGCGTAACAATCGTCGCGGTTACGTCGTTAATGCCAAGTTCAAGCAAACCTAGGTATAAACCTGAGGCGACTAGTGCGACAGACGCATACAGCTCTTCATGCAATACCAATGGTGTTTGACGACAGATAAGGTCGCGCAGCAAACCACCAAAGACCCCGGTGACTAGCGCAGACACCATGCAGATCATTGGGTGTAGACCCATGGTCATCGCGACTTTAGTACCAATGATACTGAACACGATAAGCCCTAGAGCATCTAAACGAATGAATAAGCCTTTTAGCTTGATTACCCACTTAGCCAGCCCCGTTGTAATAACACCCGCGATACAGGTGATTGCCAGATACTGCGGGTTTTCAACCCAACCTAAAGGGTAATGGCCGAGTAAGATATCGCGTACTGTGCCACCGCCAATTGCCGTTGCACTCGCAACCAACATTACACCAAACCAATCCATTTTTTGTTTGCCAGCACTGAGAGCGCCGGTCATGGCTTCTGCCGTGATGCCAATGATATACAAAACACTTAGTAGCATTGCTGTAGCTCTATAATATAGGTCTATAAATTGGAGTCTTATAGGCCTTAGGGATATAAAAATGAAGCGCGAGTGTAGTAGTAAAAACACTGATTGACGAATGAATATTTGTACCGTGAATCGGCATTTCAGATTAGCTAAACTAATCATTCACCTCAAAGTAGTGTAATCTGGGATCAGCAATCGATTGTCACGGTAAAATATTGGGGTCAACCTAATGCCATTGCCCGTTATAGGGCTTTACCGAACGCTTAAAAAAACGCAAAATGCCCCAGTTCTTTTTACTTAAATTTGATTTTATGACGCACCAATACTCAGACATCATCGATATTTTCAATCAAACCTTTTTCGAGAGCTACAATACCAAGATCGAACTGGGTGCAGACGAGCCTATTTACCTGCCAGCCGATGAACAGGTTTCTCACCACCGTATCGTATTTGCTCGCGGTTTTTATGCGTCTGCACTTCACGAAATCGCACACTGGTGTGTCGCTGGCCCAGAACGTCGTTTGTTGGAAGATTTTGGCTATTGGTATGAGCCTGATGGTCGAACAGAAGCGGTTCAAGCTGAGTTTGAAAAAGTAGAAATTCGCCCACAAGCGTATGAATGGATCATTGCGATGAGTGCGGGCTTTCCTTTTAATGTCAGCTGTGACAATCTACACGGCGATTTTGAGCCAGATCGTTTGGCCTTTATGAATAAAGTACACAGCGAAGTCATGGGTATCTTTGAAGCTGGTCTTCCGCCTCGCGTGAAAATGCTCTCTGAAGCATTACGCAGCTTCTACGATGTAGAACCTTTATGCACTAGCCAATTTATTGTGAAATAAGAGAATATTATGATTATCGAATTTGAAGAAAAACTACTTGAAGTAATTGATGCTCGCATTGAAAACGCATCAGACGATGAACTGTTTGCTGGTGGTTACTTACGTGGTCATATTTCTCTTTCTGTGGCTTCATGTGAAGAAGAAGGCATTGAAGATGTGGCTGAAGTAAAAGCTCGCATTGAAAAGAGCCTAGACGACGCTCGCTCTGAACTCACGCCTGCAGACCGTACCATCGTGAATGACCTTTGGGTTGAACTGCAAAACCAAGCTTAATCGCTGGTTGTTTATCATTATCCGCTCAGTCCCTTCCTTTTCATTTTGCTGAGCCGTGAATAGTTTGAGACTCATTCGAAATTTTTGAATGAGTCCGTTCAATCCTTGTGATGGTTCCATTCTCTGACTACGTTATTCTAATCCCACTTAACGGAATTACAGAAAAGGTCACATCATGAAAGTTATCGCATTTGGCGCAAGCACAAGCTCTACCTCTATCAACAAAACTCTAGCAACTTACGCAGCTAACTTGATTGAAGGTGCTGAAGTTAAAGTTCTAAACATCAACGATTACAACGTTCCTATGTTCAGTGAAGACACTGAAAAAGAGATCGGCCAAGCAGAAGGTGCGCAAGCATTCTTGCGTGATCTAGCCGAAGCGGATGCGTTTGTTATCTCTTTTGCTGAGCACAACGGCCACTACCCAGCCGCGTACAAAAACCTATTTGATTGGGCGACACGCATTGATCGCTCTGTGTTTGGCGAGAAGCCTGCGGTTTACCTAGCGACTTCACCTGGGCCAGGCGGCGCACAAACTGTACTAGGCGCAGCAACAGGTTCAGCACCATACTTTGGCGGTAACGTAAAAGCGTCAGTTTCAGTACCAAGTTTCTACGATAACTTCGATTTCGAATCTGGGTCTATCAGCAACAAAGAGATCGCCCAACAGATTAAAGACGCTGTTGCTAAGCTGTAAATACTGCTTCGTTTAGAACATCAGTTTAGAGCAACACGAACAACAAAAAGCCCGAGTGACATAATGTCGCTCGGGCTTTTTAGCTTTTAGTTTTAGATATTTCAGATGTTCAGGATGGCTGAACTAGAAACTACGGATTCGATTTAGAATGCTTGTCAGCAACCCATCCAGCCGTTAGTGCCTTGCCTTTACGCAGTCTACGCACCCACATTCTGCTTGGGTGGATGGCTTCTAGTACATCGACAGGTAAAGGCAGTGGATCGCCACAAATTTGTGACGCTAAAACCTCTGCCAGTAATGGAGCTGAGCTGAGCCCTCGCGAACCTAAACCGATAAAACAGTATAGGTTAGGGAAGCTTGTTACCGTTTCAACATCCTCAACCGAGTCACGCTGAGGGTTGAAGTTGTGCAGGTCTTGGTATTGCTCTTTGATTGATTCGAAATTGCCGACATTGCCGACAAAGGGTAAGTGGTCACGGCTTACGCTTCGAATCCCTTGGCGCGCTAGGTTGTCACTGGTGTCGACATCTTTTGTCCATGCTTGGTCTGGTAGCGACCCATGCAGGCGCTCGCCATTGTGCTGCTGAACCTCAATATCAAACTCTTGGTCGATGTTGGTTTTGTCATAGTTGGCGCCAATACAGTGGTGTCCATTGTTTGGGTTTTGTGGCGTTAAGTAGCCATCAAAGCACAACACTGTTTTGAGTTTACTGAGATTTTCCGTGGTCGGAATATGGCTTACTTGGCCTTTAACCGGAGTCAGTGGAACTGGCTGAGTTTGTTCAAACTGAGTGAACTTGTGTCCGTTCGCGACAATTACTTGGTCGTGCTTGGTTTGAATCTCACCTTGTGGTGCTTCAATCGTCAACAACCATTGTTGTTCAGCTTCGAGCCACTCAAGTTGAGTCACTTGATGTTGATAGTGTGCGCTCACTTGGTTGCTCTCTTCTAACTTGCCAATCAAACCTTGAGTAAGTTGAAGAGGGCTCAACCAGCCCCCCAGTGGAAAGTAAACACTCTCTTTATCGACCGGTAAGCCAATCTCTTCGTTGGCTTGGTCTGGCGTTAAACGCTGAATCAGGTCTGTGTGAAAGTTGCCTTCCAACATGCGGTTGAGCTTTTTAGTGGAGCCTTCGTCCCACATCAAAATGTTTACGCCGCACCAGCTGTGATCAAATTGGACAGACTGCGCCGCTTGATTAATAAATTGACGAGCAAACAGTAACCCTGGGCCAAATATGCGAGATACGTTCGAGGTTGCTTCACTTAACAACGGGTAAATCGCACCTTGGTTGTTACCTGAGGCATTGCCCGCAGCTTGTGGGTGTTCACAATAAAGGGTGATGTTTTTACCACGACGGCTTAGCGTTTTGGCTAATGCAGCACTGGCTACGCCACCACCAATAATCGCAATGTCCTGTGATTCTCTGTGTTGAGCGAGGCCATACCAAGGTTTGATGTTGGTATGAGGGTGCTTCTCGCCAAGTCGGCCTGCAATCATTTCGCGCTTAGTACCAAAGCCTTTAACCTTCTTCATCTCAAAGCCAGCTTCAATCAAACCGCGACGCACAAAGCCCGCGGCGGTGAAAGTGGCGCAACTACAATCTTGTTTAGCCAGCTTGGCCATGCCGTTGAATAGGTTTTGATTCCACATCTCTGGGTTCTTGCTTGGAGCAAAACCGTCTAAGAACCAAGCATCAACTAAACCTTCACGTGGGGTAGGCACATTTGGCATACAATATTTAATATCACCAAACCATAAATCAAGCGTGATCGCGCCATCACCCAGCACAATACGGTGACATTCAGGTAGGGCTATAGGGTAGTGTTCTTGGAGTTGCGTCGCATACTCTGCCAATTCTGGCCATGATTGATGTGCTTTGATGAGATCCTCTTTATTTAAAGGATATTTTTCAAAACTGATGAAATGTAACTCTTTGGTCATCGCTTGTGGGTTATCTTTAATAAAAGCATCGAACCATTGCCAAACTGCAAGAAAGTTCAAACCTGTGCCAAAGCCGGTTTCGGCAATCACAAAACGGCGTTGTTCATGTTCAAGCCAACGCTCTGGAAGGTGGTTTTGCTTTAAAAAAACGTAGCGAGTTTCTTCTAAACCGTTAACATTAGAGAAGTAAACGTCGTCAAATTGGTCTGAAACTGGTGTACCAGACTCATTCCATTCCAGTTCTGCATTAGTAATTGAAGTCATAAAATCTATCATTTTGTGATTTGAAGCGATATGTTGGTAGGGATTGTACGAATTTCTAGGAAAGCTGACCACTTTTGTTAGGCTTCTTAGTTATCATCTAGCTGAATTTAGAATTATAGGAATGTCACATGAAACGAGTCGTAATCACCGGTATGGGTATTGTTTCAAGTATCGGTAACAACGTCGAAGAAGTTTTAGCATCACTGAAAGAGGGTAAATCTGGTATTACCGCTTCAGAGCAGTTCAAGGAAAATGGCTTGCGCTCTCAAGTATGGGGTAACCTAAAAATGAACCCTGCTGACCATATCGACCGCAAAAAAATGCGCTTTATGGGTGATGCAGCGGCATTCGCTTATCTTTCAATGGAGCAAGCAATTGCTGATTCTGGTTTAACTGAAGATCAAGTATCTAATGACCGCACGGGTATCGTTGCGGGTTCTGGTGGTGCTTCATCTCTAAACCAAGTAAACGCGGTAGACATCATTCGTGAGAAAGGCGTGAAGCGCGTTGGTCCATATATGGTGCCACGTACAATGGCTTCTACTGTTTCTGCTTGTCTAGCAACTCCTTTCAAAATCCGTGGTGTGAACTACTCTATGAGCTCTGCATGTGCGACATCTGCACACTGTATTGGTCACGCAATGGAGCTTATCCAACTTGGTAAGCAAGACGTTGTATTCGCTGGTGGCGGTGAAGAACTGGATTGGTCTCTGACTATGATGTTCGACGCAATGGGCGCACTTTCTACTAAGTACAACGACACACCAGAACTGGCTTCTCGTACCTACGATGCAGACCGTGATGGTTTCGTTATCTCTGGTGGCGGCGGCATGCTAGTTATCGAAGAGCTTGAGCACGCTGTTGCTCGTGGCGCGAAAATTTACGGCGAGATCGTAGGTTACGGAGCAACTTCAGATGGCTACGACATGGTTGCTCCTTCTGGTGAAGGTGCGGTTCGTTGTATGAAGATGGCAATGCAAAACGTTGATGGTGTTGACTACGTGAACACTCACGGTACTTCAACTCCAGTTGGCGACGTTAAAGAACTTGGCGCAATCCAAGAAGTTTTTGGTGGTAACAGCCCAGCAATTTCCGCAACGAAAGCGATGACAGGTCACGCTCTAGGTGCTGCTGGTGTACACGAAGCAATTTACTCAACGCTAATGCTAGACAATGGCTTTATTGCTCCAAGCATTAACGTTTCTAACCTAGACGAAGCTGCTGCTGGCTTAGACATCGTAACTGAAGCTCGTGAGCAAGAGCTAACAACGGTTATGTCTAACAGCTTTGGTTTTGGCGGTACGAACGCAACGCTAGTAATCAAAAAATACCAAGCTTAACTTAGGCTTGAGTTAGAGAGACAAGGTTAATCGTTAAAGGGTTGCGCTAGTGCCAATTCAACACGCACAGGTCACCCAGTAATAATGACCATCAGAACAAAGTTTTTAGACGTAGGTTTGTAAACGTGTTTTTTAAACATAGTTTTTAAATCTGGTTTTAGAAATTGAAAGGTTTCCAGAGCTTGACCAGTGCTGACCTTGGTTAGTACTGGTTGAACAGACGCAAGACTCTGTCTCCTGGAGAGCGAGATAGGATCCTTTTGTTCTGGATGTTTGCCCGATTGTTTATTCAATCGGGCATTTTTCGTTTTAGCCTTTTGATTTTTTTGCGTGGACTCTTATGTCTGTTGTTTGCGCAGACTCGGCGATTCAGCCCTTTATTCATAATGTATTCCATTTGCTACTCGACACCGTGTGTGGAATTTTGCACAATCATTTCAATTCACATTTAGGTCGATAGACCCCAACAAAAGTACTCGCCAAATGAAAATCTTAATCGACGAAAATATGCCTTATGCTGAAGCGCTTTTTAGCCAGCTAGGGGAAGTGACAATGAAGTCTGGTCGCACACTCACTGCTGACGACCTAGTTGACGTAGACGCATTAATGATTCGCTCAGTCACCAAGGTGAACGAGTCGTTGATCAGCAAAGCTAATAAACTGAAGTTTGTTGGTACTGCGACGGCTGGTATGGATCACGTCGACCAAGAGTTGATGAAAGAGCGTGGGGTTTTCTTTACCGCGGCACCAGGCTGTAACAAGGTAGGTGTAGCTGAGTATGTGTTCAGTTCAATGATGGTGCTTGCGCAGCAACAAGGCTTCTCGGTTTTTGACAAAACGGTCGGTATTATCGGTTGTGGTCAAGTGGGCAGCTACCTAGCGAAATGCCTAGAAGGTATCGGTATTAAAGTTCTGCTGAACGATCCTCTAAAACAGCAAGAAGGTGATACTCGCGAATTTACGGAACTTGAGATTCTACTTGAGCAATCTGACGTTATCACGCTGCATACACCAATCACTAAGACGGGTGAGTTCCCAACCCATCATTTGATCAATGAGCAAGTGCTAAGCAACTTACGTGCTGATCAAATCTTGGTTAATGCAGCTCGTGGTCCTGTGGTTGATAACCAGGCGCTAAAAGCTCGCTTGCTAAAAGCCGACGGTTTTACTGCGGTTCTTGATGTATTTGAATTTGAACCTGAAGTCGATTTTGAGTTGCTTCCGCTACTCGCTTTTGCAACGCCTCACGTAGCGGGCTACGGTTTAGAGGGCAAAGCGCGCGGTACGACGATGATCTTCAACAGCTATTGTGAGTTTTTAGGTAAGGAACAGCGTGCTTATGCAAGCGATCTTCTGCCGACGGCACCCGTGCCTCAAATGAAATTAGATAGAGCTTGGGATGAAGCAACACTGCACAATTTGACTCAGTTGATCTATGATGTGCGCAAAGACGACGCCTTATTCCGTCGCAATATCGCTACGCCGGGTTCTTTTGACAAGATGCGTAAAGAATATTGGGACCGTAGAGAGTACAGTGCAGTCGAGTTAACGGGCGACGAATCTTGTAATTTAACGCCGTTATCTAAACTCGGTTTTATGGTAAAGCCAACTTTATAAAAGAGAGAAACAATGAGCCAAGAATTTAATATTGCTATTTTAGGTGCGACTGGTGCGGTTGGTGAAACCATTCTTGAAGTACTTAAAGAGCGTAAATTCCCTGTCGGTGAAATGCACTTACTAGCAAGTGAACGTAGTGAAGGCAAAACTTCCCGTTTTAACGGCAAAACAATACAAGTACAAAACGTAGAAGAGTTCGATTGGTCTCAAGTACATATTGCGTTTTTCTCTGCAGGTAGCGAGCTTTCGGAGCGCTGGGCTCCAATTGCAGCTGATGAAGGTGTTGTTGTTATCGATAATACATCACGTTTCCGTTACGAATACGATGTTCCTCTGGTTGTGCCTGAGGTGAACCCTGAAGCAATTGCTGAGTTCCGTAACCGTAACATCATCGCGAACCCTAACTGCTCGACTATTCAAATGGTAGTCGCTCTGAAACCAATTCACGATGAAGTGGGCCTTGAGCGTATTAACGTTTCAACTTACCAATCTGTGTCTGGTGCAGGTAAGCCTGGTATCGATGAGCTAGCGGGTCAAACGGCTAAGCTTCTTAATGGTATGCCAGCTGAAAATTCAGCGTTCTCACAGCAGATCGCGTTTAACTGTATTCCTCAAATCGATGAATTTACAGAGAACGGCTACACGCGTGAAGAGATGAAGATGGTTTGGGAAACTCAAAAAATCTTTGCTGACTCTTCAATCACAGTGAACCCGACTTGTGTTCGCGTACCAGTATTCTATGGTCACGCAGAATCTCTGCACATTGAAACTCGCGCGCCAATCGGTGCAGAACAAGTGGTTCAGCTTCTAGAGAACACAGAAGGTGTTGAAGTATTCCAAGCGCTAGACTTCCCAACTCAAGTTCGTGATGCAGGTGGTAAAGACCACGTAATGGTTGGTCGTATTCGTAACGACATCAGCCATCACAGCGGCGTGAACATGTGGGTTGTAGCTGATAACGTTCGTAAAGGCGCAGCAACAAACGCAGTTCAAATCGCTGAAGTTCTGATTCGCGATTACTTCTAAGCTTTATTGCTTTGATAAACAAGCCTCACTCTTTAGTGGGGCTTTTTTAATCGATTAAAAATATTGTTAGTCAAATTGTGTGAAATTGCTGCGAATATTGTTGCTGCAACACATTTTTTGTTTTCATCTCTATAGTTTTACGTCATTTATCCGATATATTTAATAGATCATCACTTTTCCGAATTTAAGCACCTAGCTGAGCCTTTTATGTTTCAAATTTTCAAGCCGTGGTTAATGCCTTTTGCCTTTATCATTGCGACTCAGATTTCCGTTGTTCGTGCAGATTCCATTCGAGTTGTAGGACCTAATGGTCAGATACAATCAGCGCCTACGTTTTCAGAACCTCTTCAAAGAGCGCAATCGAATAGCGCTGAGCCTTCACGTTTCTATGGTCCAACTCGCGGCTCAGAAACATTGTGGTCTATTGCTTCAAAGTTACGCCCTGATAACTCCGTGTCAGTCCAACAAACCCTGTTGGCTATTTATCGCTTAAACCCACAAGCGTTTGAAAACCAGAATATCCATAGCCTGCTGCCTGCCAGTAATTTACGTGTGCCTTCTTTAGATCAAACTCGTGCAAGTTCGACGCAGCAAGCTATCAACATCATGAACTCACATCTTGCTAAGCTTGATGCGCCAGTGACCAAGCCTGCAGCTTCAAAGCCAAAAGCAGTTCAAACCTCAAATCAATCGAATACTGGCTCAAAAATTACCACGCCTACAAAACAAGCCAGCTCAACTGAAGACGTTAAGAAACCTGCCTCGCTTGTTCCATCATCTCCAGCGAAAGAGATGAATAAGCTTGAGAAGCAGCTAGAGCTTTCAGAAACTGAACTACTGTCACTTGAAGAGAAGAACCATCAGCTTCGTTTGATGTTGTCGAATGTTCAATCGGAAGTCGATGAGTTAAAAACAGAGCTCAGTGATGAAGACCGCATTCGTAGCGAAGTGGAAAAGCTGCTTGATGAAGAGCGCAGAAAGAACGCCGAAATTGAAAAAATGGCACCAAGTGCACTGGACGAACTGTTATCGAATGGTTGGTTAGTGGCGGCTCTTGCGATTATTCCAGGGTTGCTACTTGGTTTGATCATTGTGATGCTGTTAGGCCGTCGCTCTAAAAATGCTGAGCAACAGCAAATCACTCAAGATCAACCTATTCAGCCACAACCAAGCAGCGTTGCGCCTATTGCATTGGGCGATGAAATGGACGACCTGAACGAACTCTCTTTAGACGATGACTTGTTTGGCTCAGAAGATGATGCCAACAAGTTGTTTGACGACCAAGCACTGGTTGAAGAAGACGATGTATTTGCTGGTTTAGATGAATCTGATCTTGATTTCAATCTGGATGGTGAAGACGATGACCCGTTTGCCAGCATTGGTGAAAATGGTGATTTAGATACTAACTTCGACGATCTAGATTTAGACAGCAGCAACGGTATCAGTGTTAATAGCGAAGACAAAGCGCTTGGTCTTGAAGAGATGGAGCGCGCGCTAGACAAAACAGCGGAAAGCGCACTCGATAGTGATGATGTTGACTTTGACCTTTCTGATGATAACGCAATGTCTGCTGATGACATTGAAGCCTTGTTATCTCAAGAGGGTGAAACTGAAGATCTAGGTTCCAACGAGCTAGACCAGTCTCTGTTAGATGATCTGTTTGCTCTTGATGATGAAGATGACGACAGCTTCGACATTGATGCGTTGATTTCTGAAGAGCAAAGTGATTCGCCGTCTAACACTGAAACACCAGCAAGTGATGATTTTGACATTGATGCGCTTATCTCAGAGCAACAGACTGATACTGCTCCTGAGAATGTAAGCAACGACGAATTTGATATCGAAGCTCTTATCTCGGAACAGCAATCCCCTCAACCTTCGGCTTCTAGCGTAGAAGATGATATTGACGATATCTTTGCTCAGGTTGCCGCTCAGAACGATCAAGCGAATGATCCTTTTAACCTCGATAGCGACGATGAGATTGCCACTAACTTAAACAGTGGTTTGGCGTCTGATGATGATATCGAGAACATTCTATCTCAGTTCGATAAGCCAATCGTAGATGAAGAACCTCAAGATAGCGTTGACCTGCTTGATGAGCAATTGGCAGGGGATGACGTTGATCTAAGTAACTCGACAGACCTCCTTGATGAAATGTTGGAAGACGAATCGGGTGTAGAGTCTGAAAGTGAGCCTTTAGGTTTTGACTCCCTATCTGAACTTGAAGAGCTTTCTGGTTTATCGACGGATGATGATCTAAACATCGCAGAAGACAGCACGGAAACCTTGGATGAATTGATAGGCGATTCTGACGATGATGATTTCGAACTTGATGCCGAAAGTACCGACTTACTGGATGATTTTCTTGATAGTGAATTGTCAGGTGATGAGCTTTCAGCGGATGTACAAGAATCAGAATCTTTAGACCCGTTTGATGACTTACTGACAAGTGGCATTGAAGATGAGCTTGAGTCTGAAGAGAAGGCGTTTGATAAAGAGCTTGATGCAGCCTTTGGTTGTAACAACGTCAACGAGGAGCCGGAAAAGGACTCAGACGTTGCTCTTACTCCGTTAACCTCAGAAACATCTGACGTTGAGCCTGAGCAAGCGTCGGACATTAGTGAAATAACACAACCTGAAATCGTTCGTGATGAATCGCTAGATTCGGAACTGATCCAAGAAAGTGCTGACGTTAAGCCAGAAAATGATGAAAACTTCAATCGTGATGACTTTATCGATGACTTGTTCGGTGTCGCACCGGCAACGGATGCTTTGCTTGATGACTCGCTAGAAACAACAGACGAAGCGTTGATTGATGAGTTAATGACTTCTGATGACAATGATTCGCTGCAAGCGACAGAAGAGCCTGTTGAGCCCTCAATTGAAAATACGGTTGAACTAGAGCAAGCGTCTCTTTCAGATAGCAACCAAGCATCAGCGGACGAAATTGCATCATCGGTTGAAGATGACGAACTGGATATCGACTCGCTGTTATCTGAGAATTCTGATTTTGACAAACCAGCTTTTGAAGAGCGAGTTCAAGAAGAAACTGCGTCACTAGAATCAGAACCGAAAGAAGCCGACGTACAAGAGCAGCGCGAAGACATTGCTGCTAGTTTTGAAGAGCAAGCTTCACCATCATCTTTAAATGATATCTCTGAATATGAAGAAGAGACGGTTGAAGACTGGTTAGCTGAAGCGATCGACGATGTAGAGTCGCCTGCGGACGTAGCTTCTGATTTTGACTTTGAACCGAAAATCCAAGGTAGTGAACAATTTGAAGATGTTGTTGAATCCTTGCCAGAGCCAGAGCCAGAGCCAGAGCCAGAGCCAGAGCCAGAGCCAGAGCCAGAGCCAGCTCGTGCTGCAAATATGCCAGAGATCATTCCGAATGAATTTGGTGTGCCGCAAGACGATGATTGGCTGATTGAAGACGATACGTCTGCACCAGCAGTATTAGCAGAAACTGATGTAACACCTGTTGTTGAACCTCAGTTAGACGCTGAACCGCAAGTTGAAGCTACACCACAAGCGGAAGTGGCAGAACAAGAAAGCGAAGAAGAATTCTCGTTTGATGACTTCGAACTTCCAGAGTTTGGTGAAGAAGACGCACTGGCGGAAGCTGATGCTGCGCCACAATCAGAAATAGCGAAACAAGAAAGCGTAGATGAGTTCTCGTTCGATGACTTTGAGTTGCCAGAGTTTAGTGAAGAAGACGCACTAGCGGAAGCTGATGCTGAATCAACACCAGAACCAGTAATGCCTGCTGTTGAGCCTCAATTAGATGTTGAACCTCGAACTGACGCTCAGGGTCAAGACGACGAAGAGTTCTCGTTTGATGACTTTGAGCTACCAGAGTTCGGTGAAGAAGACGCACTAGCAGAAGCTGATGCTGAATCAACACCAGAACCAATAACGCCTGCTATTGATTCTCAACCAAGTGTTGAATCACAACCAACCGCTGAGCCTCAACTAGATGCTGCACCAAAGGCTGAAACTGCTAAACCAGAAAGTGAAGAAGAGTTCTCGTTTGATGATTTTGAGTTGCCAGAATTCGGTGAAGAAGATGCATTAGCTGAAGTGGTGAGTGAGCCGGATGAAGCTCAATTAGAACAAGACCTATCTGATGGTACAGAGAAGTTCGAGTTCAATGACCTTGATCTTCCAGAGTACGATGAAGAAAGCGCAAAAGCGGACTCTGTTTTAGATGATATTGAGCAAAGCAGTGCTGAGCCAGTAGCAGAAGATGAAGACGTAGAGTTCGATGAGCTTGATTTACCAGAATACGGTGAAGATGAAGCCATCTCAGACGCGTTTGCAGAGAAACCAACACCACTGACTTCTTTCAGCCCACAAGGCGAAGAGCAAGATGCGTTGCATGATTTGTTCGCGAACCCACAAAGCTTCAGTCAGGCTGAAGATTTCTCGAATCCACAAGACTCTGAGTTGGCTGGTTTTACACAGCCAGAAGAATCACTGAGCACAGCTTCTGAGCTAAACTCAACGCCTACAGCGGTTCAAGACGAACCACTAGAAGGCTTTGATGACTTTGATGAGACAGCATTAGCTGAGCTGCTTTCTGAAGATGTTCAAGACTCTGTCGACAACATGTTTAATAAGCCATTGGATGCAACATCGATTGACAGTGCAGGGCTAGATATTGATGCCATGCTTGAAGTTGGTGGCGAAGACTGGAAAGGCTTTAACCTAGCGCCAGAGCAACAATCGAGCATGCATCATGATGTGCCTGACGACCAACAAGAGATTTGGGCGTCGGCTGAACAGCAAGCTGAACCGAAGATCAAAGAAGAGAATTGGGCTCAACAAGACAACCTAACCGAATCAGGCAGCAGTCGTGATAAGCAATACATGACGATTGATGAACTGATGGCTCAAGTCGAGCGAGAAGGTGAAGAAGTCACTAATCCAGACGATGAAGAGCTTAAACTGGATGTTGGTCTCAACGAATTCCCTGATGTTATCGGTGATATTGGCAATTATGATGTCGACAGTAATGCAGAAGCTGCGGGTAAGCTTGATTTGGCTAAAATCTACATCGAGATGAGTGACTCGCATGGGGCAATTAAGCTTCTAGAAGAGGCAATCGTTGACGGCAGCGATGATATTCGTCGAGAGGCAAAAAATCTTATCGATTCGTTAAACGGTCGATAAATTAACAAATCATAAAGGGTAGCGTTGGCTACCCTTTATTTTTAGATGATACAGAGCTCTATTGTTTGATTTGCTTTCCCAAAAGCACCGCCTAGGTCGATGCTGATTGTTTATTGAAGTTTTAGCCCCATCCTATTTGGGCTAGCACTGATTTCCGTATATACTTCTCGCCCATTTTCAAAGAGAACAAGAACATGAAAATTGCTTTAGGTATTGAATATAACGGTACCCACTACTTTGGTTGGCAGCGCCAACGAGACGTGAAAAGTGTCCAAGAAGAATTGGAAAAGGCTCTTTCAGTTGTCGCGAATCACCCTGTAGAAGTTATGTGCGCAGGTCGTACAGATGCCGGTGTTCACGGTACGGGACAAGTCGTTCACTTTGAAACTAATGTCGATCGTAAAATGGTGGCATGGACAATGGGCGCGAATGCCAACATGCCAAAAGATATTGCGGTTCGTTGGGCGACAGAAGTGAATGAGGATTTTCATGCTCGCTTCTCAGCAACTGCCCGCCGTTATCGCTACATTATCTTTAACCATGCACTTCGCCCTGGCATTTTGAATTCAGGCGTGAGCCATTATCATGGCCATCTTGATGAGAAAAAAATGCACGAAGCGGGTCAGTACTTACTTGGTGAGAATGATTTCACTTCGTTCAGGGCAACACATTGTCAATCCCGTAGCCCATGGAGAAACATGATTCACTTGAACGTGACTCGTCATGGACACTACATTGTGATTGATATTAAAGCGAATGCGTTTGTTCACCACATGGTGAGGAATATTACTGGTAGCCTTATTGCCGTAGGTAAAGGTGAGCAGAAACCAGAGTGGATCCAGTGGCTTTTAGAAGCTAAAGATCGAAAAGTAGCCGGCGCAACTGCAAAAGCGGAAGGTTTGTATCTTGTGGATGTTGATTATCCTGAACATTTTGAGCTACCACGAGAGCCAATTGGTCCTCTATTTTTGCCGGACAATTTGAACTAAATGTGAGACTTAGGTTCAAAAAATATTACGGTTTAGTGCGTAAGATAGTGCCAGAAAATAGGTACAACCAGTTTTTTATCTACAGTCGCTGTTTTATGTGCTTTAATTCCCACGCATAATTCCCAAATTTATTTCTTTCGCAATCAAGCGGAAGAATCGAAACAAAAAGGTCTTCCATGAGTTGGCTTGAAAAGATTTTAGAAAAAAGCAACATCGTAACATCTCGTAAAGCGTCTATCCCTGAGGGTGTTTGGACTAAATGTACTTCTTGTGAGCAGGTTCTGTACCATGCAGAACTAGAGCGTAACCTAGAAGTATGTCCAAAATGTGACCATCACATGCGCATGAAAGCACGTCGTCGTCTGGATACCTTCCTAGACAAAGGTGAGCGTGTTGAACTCGGTGCTGATCTTGAGCCACAAGACAAGCTGAAGTTTAAAGACTCAAAGCGTTACAAAGAACGTATCTCTGCTGCTCAAAAGAACAGTGGTGAGACAGACGCATTAGTTGCAATGAAAGGCGAACTGCTTGGTTTACCTATTGTAGCGTGTGCTTTTGAATTCTCATTCATGGGCGGCTCAATGGGTTCTGTTGTTGGTGCTCGCTTTGTGAAAGCGGTAGATGCTGCTATTGAGAACAACTGTGGTTTAGTTTGTTTCTCTGCAAGTGGTGGTGCTCGTATGCAAGAGGCATTGATGTCTCTAATGCAAATGGCGAAAACCAGTGCAGCTCTAGAGCGCTTATCTGCGAAAGGCCTACCGTTTGTTTCAGTAATGACTGATCCAACAATGGGCGGTGTTTCTGCAAGTTTGGCAATGCTTGGCGATATCAACATTGGTGAACCAAAAGCACTGATTGGTTTTGCTGGACGTCGTGTAATCGAACAAACGGTACGTGAAGACCTTCCTGAAGGTTTCCAACGTAGTGAGTTTCTTCTAGACCACGGTGCTATCGACATGATCGTTGACCGTCGTGAGATGCGTCAGCGCGTTGCAAGCCTTGTTGCTAAAATGACCAACCAGCCTTCACCATTAGTAGTTTCTGTGAACGATTCACCGAATGAAGCTACTTATGAAGTACCAGAAGCGCCAGAAAAAGGGTAAAGTACCTTCTAACAAACCAACTTAATTATGGTTATGAGTTAGATGAGTCAACAACCTATTCCTCAAGCCACATCCTCTTTGGAGATGTGGCTTGATTATTTATCAAACATCCACACAACCGCTATTGATCTTGGATTAGACCGAGTTCAGGCCGTCGCCTCTAAGGCAAACCTTACCAAACCTGCTCAACATGTTATTACTGTTGCCGGAACCAATGGCAAAGGCTCTACATGTGCACTGATGGAAGCGATTCTATTGGACGCTGGTTACTCAGTTGGTGTCTATAGCTCTCCCCACTTAATTCGCTATAACGAGCGTGTTCGTATCAACGGCCAAGATCTATCTGATGAAAAGATGGTTCAGTCTTTCGATTTCATTGAAAAAGAGCGTGGCGAAATTAGCCTGAGCTTTTTCGAATATGGCACTTTAGCTGCGTTACGTGCGTTTCAAACTGAAGCGGTTGATGTTGTGCTATTAGAAGTTGGTTTAGGCGGACGTTTAGACGCTACCAATATCGTTGAGCATGATGTTTCTGTGATTACTAGTTTGGCTGTCGACCATGTTGACTGGCTTGGTGATGACATCAATGTAATTGGCTTTGAGAAAGCGGGCATTTATCGTAGCGGTAAACCAGCTATTTGTGGTCAACCTAAACCACCGGCAACGGTTGCGGCACACGCTGATGACATTAAGGCTGAGTTCTACCAAGTTGGTATCCAATACACCTATGATGTTGACGGTGATACGTGGAACTGGCGCAGTGGCGCATTTCAACTGGAATCGCTACCTATTCCAAGCCTACCGTTACCTAATGCTGCAACTGCGTTGATGGCATTGGGCACATCAGAGCTTAGTATTAGTGACGTGAACGTTGTTAACGGTATGAAGAATGCGCAGCTTCCAGGGCGTATGCAGCAAATTAGCGAACAACCCGTGATTGTGCTTGATGTGGCGCACAACCCTCATTCTGCTGAATATTTTGCGCAGCAAGTTACGAAGAAGTATGCAGGTAAAAATTTACACGTTGTAGTCGCCATGCTTCATGACAAAGATATCCCAGCGACATTGGAAGTATTAGCGCCAATCGCAACTCATTGGTATCCAGCTTCATTACAAGGGCCACGCGCAGCGACAGCCGCTGAATTGTGTCAAAGCCTACCTGACAGCGTAGAGCAGCATTCAAACCCTGTCGCAGCGTTTGAAGCGGCTTTAGCTGCTGCTAAAGGTGACGATGTTGTGTTGGTTGTCGGTTCTTTCCATACCGTGGGTGAAGTGTTGGAGCATTGGCAGAAAAAAGGAAACTAAATGGCAAGTAAATTCCAAAGCCGATTAGTCGGCACCATCATTTTAGTGGCCATTGGCGTGATTGTATTGCCCGATGTGCTAGATGGTAAGAAGCTCCACTATAAAGAAGAGTTTGCAAGCATTCCGATTAAGCCTGAGCTTGATAGTAATGTTGAAGTGTTTGAAGTACTCGATCCCGTTGAAGATCAGATAGCGCTACCGGATTCTCCGGTTGAGCAAGTGGTTGAAAGTGGTCGTACTGACAATTCAAACACGCAAACCGCGTCTTCTTCCAATAATAAAGAAGCAGACAAAGTGGCGGTCGTGGTTAAGCCAGTACCGGAAAAAAATGAATACCAAGACAGTGCTTGGATTATTCAATTGATGGCTTTGAAGAATGCTGACAACGCAAAAAATGTTGTTAAGGATCTGCAAAAGCGCGGTTATCAGGCTCACACCAAGCAAGAAAAAACTTTTACGCGAGTAATTATTGGCCCGGATGTCTCTAAATCCAAACTTGAGCGACAAATTAAGGAATTAGAAAAAATTACGGGTTCAAAAGGCCAGTTGCTCAAATTTAAACCGTTAAATCCATAAGAAAACGTTTGCGTCAGCATTTTTTCTGTTAAAATGCGCGCCAACTTAAGATGAAGAATTCATGAATTGGTTAGATTTTGTCATTTTAGGCGTGATCGGCTTCTCTGCCGTGATCAGTTTAGTTCGTGGTTTCGCTAAAGAAGCCTTGTCACTCGTAATTTGGTTTGGAGCATTTTTTATTGCTAGCCAGTACTACGCTAAATTAGCGATGTACTTCACCAATATCGAAGATGAGATGTTTCGAAACGGAACTGCGATAGCAGCATTGTTTGTTGCAACGTTAGTTGTGGGTGCCTTAGTTAACTATGTCATCGGTCAGCTAGTTCAGAAAACAGGCCTGTCAGGTACAGATAGAATCCTCGGTGTCGTCTTTGGTGGCTTACGTGGTGTTTTGATTGTTTCTGCAGTGTTGTTTTTCATGGATGCGTTTACTGCATTCCCAAGTTCTGAGTGGTGGAAGAATTCGCAATTGGTTCCGGAATTTAGTCGAATCATTGCGCCGTTCTTCGAGCATTTACAAGCAACATCTAGTTTCTTATCTGGCGCGCTCTAGCGCCAGTTAATGTCGAAAAATCGAGGATTAGGACATGTGTGGTATTGTTGGAATCGTGGGTTCAACACCTGTAAACCAGTCTATTTATGACGCTTTAACGGTATTGCAGCATCGTGGCCAAGATGCCGCTGGTATTTGTACCATAGAAAGCAATCGTTTCCGTCTGCGTAAGGCGAACGGTTTAGTAAAAGATGTTTTTGAAGCAAAACACATGCAGCGCCTACAAGGTGAAGTTGGTATTGGCCATGTTCGTTATCCTACAGCGGGTAGTTCAAGTGCGTCTGAAGCTCAGCCTTTTTACGTAAACTCTCCTTTTGGCATTACGTTGGCACACAACGGTAACCTGACGAACGCAAATGAAGTGCGTGAAAAGTTGTTCGAAAAAGACCGTCGTCATGTAAATACAACCTCTGACTCTGAAGTCCTACTGAACGTATTAGCTCATGAGATCGATACCGTTAAAGGTAACGTGACTTCAGATGACGTTTTCCGCGCTGTTGCAAATGTGCACCGTACAATTCGTGGTGCTTATGCTGTAACTGCGATGATCATCGGCCACGGTATGATTGCATTCCGTGACCCACATGGTATTCGTCCACTGTGCCTTGGTAAGCGTGAAGTTCAAGGTAAAACAGAGTACATGGTAGCGTCTGAATCGGTAGCACTCGATGCTGTTGGTTTTGACTTCATGCGCGACGTAGCACCAGGTGAAGCTATCTACGCAACGTTTGACGGTGAGCTTTTCACTAAGCAATGCGCAGACAACCCACAACTAAACCCATGTATCTTTGAGTTTGTATACTTTGCACGCCCAGATTCATTTATCGACAAAATTTCGGTTTACAGCGCACGCGTTGAGATGGGTGAGATGCTTGGTAAGCGTATTAAAGAAGAGTATGCAGACTTAGATATTGATGTGGTTATCCCAATTCCTGAAACATCAAATGATATCGCGCTACGAATTGCTCAAGCGATCAATAAGCCATACCGTCAAGGTTTCGTGAAAAACCGCTATGTTGGCCGCACGTTCATTATGCCTGGTCAGCAACAACGTAAGAAGTCGGTTCGCCGTAAGCTCAACGCAATCCGCTCTGAGTTTAAAGGTAAGAACGTTCTTCTAGTTGACGATTCTATCGTTCGTGGTACGACATCAGAGCAAATCATCGAGATGGCTCGTGATTCTGGCGCAAACAAGGTTTTCATGGTATCAGCGGCTCCAGAGGTTCGCTTCCCTAACGTTTACGGCATTGATATGCCGAGCGCGACAGAGCTGATTGCTCATGGTCGTGATAACGAAACGATTTGTAAGCAGATTGGCGCAGATGCTCTGATTTTCCAAACACTACCAGATTTGATTTCTGCAGTAGGCATGGGCAATCAAGACATCGCACGCTTCGATACATCAGTATTCAACGGTGAGTATGTAACGGGCGATATCGACCAAGCGTACCTAGATTTCCTAGACTCTTTGCGTAATGACGACTCAAAGGTTCAACGTGAGATTCAACAAGATCTTGCGAACTTAGAGTTACACAATGAAGGTGCTTAATTAGCGTTTCGTCAGTAATAAAGAGTTTTTGCTAGCAATGATTCAATATTGCTAGCGATACAGAAAATAAAAAACCAGAGCATCGGCTCTGGTTTTTTTGTTTGTGGAGAAGGGGATTGATCTTAATGAATGTGGTACGCGATCACAAAATCAATAAACAATCTAACTTTCTCTGGTAGATGGTCTTTGTGGTTGTAAAGCATATAAATATCACGAGGGTTAGCGCTCCAGTCTTCTAAGACTTGTACTAAGCTGCCATCTTCAATGTATTCACGAATCATCACGTCAGGCATCAGGGTAATACCTAGGCCTTCTGAGCAAGCTTGTCTCACGACATTAAGCGCATTGGCGTTGAAACGGCCTTTCTCGCTATTTACCACCGTCTCTTCATTCGAATTACTCAGCTGCCACTTAATCAGCGGGTAGCCTTTGAGTAGCGAATGGTTCGCTAGCTCTTCAGCATGGCTTGGAGCTGGGTTCTTCGCTAAGTACTCAGGGCTCGCGATAAGAATATCTTTGACTTCACTGATTTTGCGAGCGATTAGGCTTGAATCACGCTGCGGGCCGACACGGAAAATTACGTCCCACTCAGTTGGATCCAGCTGATCTGCTTGGTTGTTCATCATCAGCTCAATATTGATATCAGGGTATTGAGTCATGAATTCACTGAACATTGGCATCATCATGCGCTTGGTCAGATTTGAGGGGGCCGTAATACGAATCTTACCGGAAGCGCCTTTGCACACGTCAGCTAACTCTTCTGCGGTAGAAGAGAGACGTTGCAACAGCGGAGAGCATTCATTGAAGAAACGTTCGCCTGCCTCTGTTAAAGAAAGTTTACGCGCGTGTCTATTGAGAAGCCTAAGGTTCAAAGAATCTTCCAAGGCTTGGATGCGTCGTGTGATGGTCGCAACCGGAATCATAGTCTTGCGCGATGTTGCGGTGTAGCTCCCATTTTCAACGACGAGTCGAAAGAGGTTTAAATCATCTAATTTCATAAATCCAGACACATTTGTTTACAATCTCATCTAATTTATACGTAACAGTGAGATCAATGTTTGCGTTACGTCAACTCGTTGCACTATTTACAAGTATTCCAACCCTGGTCACGAATTACCAGCAAAGAGTGCAAATTTGTGTATTTAGCATTTTATTACTAAGTTTTATATTAGTTCTTAGAACAGATAACAATAATAATTCGACTTAGTTTTGTGAGGTTATAGATTATGTACAAAACTCACAGTCAGCCAGTAATGACCTCGGCTCAGGAAGTAATTAACCAAAAATGCGTGATGTTGGTTGATGATGATCCTATTTTTCGCCGTATAACCAGCGCGTACCTAGACAAGGTCGGTTATAAAGTGGTTGAGGCTGAAAATGGACTGGACGCTCTGCAAAAGCTTAGAGACTCAGCGCCAGATTTAATTGTGTGTGACTTATCAATGCCAATACTTGATGGCATAGAGCTTGTGGAAGAGCTCAGTTTAGAGTACCCGTCACTGCCTATGATCGTGGTGTCCGGCACTGATGATATGTCTGATGTGGCGAAAGCCTTGCGATTTGGTATTAAAGACTTTTTAGCGAAACCGTTAGAGGATCACGGTCATCTAGGAAGTGCGATTGCGAATACATTGACAGATTCGTTCGATAACATTTCAGACCAACGAGATTTTTCGAGCCAGTGGTTCTGTGTGGATGACGGGGGAGAGATCCCTGAAGACCAAGAACTGCATTGGCACCTGAATTACCTTCAAGATAATCCAAGCGCAGCAAAAGATTTACTGCATGCGCTGCTTCCAGAGAAAGATACGCGACAAGGCTCATGGCGTTGCAGTTACCGTTTACTGCAATCAACAGAGATGATGCCACTTGTGTTTGATTATGCGTGGATGATGAACGGGCAATTTGCTTTTTACCTCGTCGATTCATCGTCTTCTGATAATGGCGGCTCAGCAACAACATTGTTGGTGAGAGCGCTGTTCCACGATTACATAAGAAACAGAAAAGATTTTAATGTTGATCTCAAAGATATTGCTGAGATCTTAGAGAAGGGGATTCGTTGCTCTAAATGTTCTACCCCAGTGAATGCCTTGTTTGGTGTTGCCGACCTTGCCGAGGGAACCATCTCCATTTTACCTGCGGGCTTAGATGGGCAATGGTCGAATGGTGAATTGAATCAACATATTGCAGCAGGTGAGCGCTTGGGCGAGAACTGCAAGAAGAACTTTATAACGCGGGACCTTCCGATCGAACAGGGCTGCCAACTTTCGTTAAGCCTACTTGGAGCGGCAAGTTTTAGTTTAGACATACACCAAGGGTCTACCGATTAACCCTATATTTCCTCGGTTTTTGTGAATAATTGATTAAGGTATAGTTGCGCAAATGGTGCGGCTATGCCTTTTTTGTTAAATGTCGATTTAGCAAAGCGGGTTTGGTTCGCCAGATACTTACCTTTACTAACAAAAACAAGAAGCAATCATGGCAGATAACAAAGACTTTCAAGACCCGTTTAATGTATTCTATTTTTTAGGCTTTCTAGCCGCATTTTTAATGATCCCATTGCTACCTGCAACACTTACGTTGATCCGTGTATTCAATGGTTACGCAACATTCTAGTTAAGCTGTCGTCGCTGATTAACGATAGCTAACTCAAGGAGGCCACAATTAGCGTTCGAGTTTTAAGTCTCAATATTGCTGGTGGCCTTTGCATATTTCTCGCAGTTCTAGGGATAGTTTTACCTGTTCTGCCAACCACACCTTTTCTCCTTCTTGCTAGCGCATGCTTCATGCGAAGTAATCCGAAAGTTCATAAATGGATGCACGAGCACAAAACGCTGGGTCCTTTACTGAACAATTGGTACCAACACGGTGCCGTAACCAAACAAGTTAAAACGCGCGGCGTATTCTTTATCTTGTTGAGTTTTGCGTTATCCATCTACTTTGCCCCTATCATGTGGGTCAAGGCCTTCCTAATTTGTGTACTTGTTATTCTTCTCACATGGTTTATGCGACTTCCAACTCATGAGTTGGTTGCTGACAGCAAAGAAAATCACTACCATTAAGCCAGTGTGCCTGCTTGTATAGCGGGCGTTTATTATTTCAGCAATCAGAGTTATGACTCTCGTTGCAATGAATACCAATCGTACCTTTCCTTAATTCCAAGCGTTGATGTTTGATTCGTTGACGAGAGTTTGGAAAGCGGCCTAATGAAGTGCATAAGATTATGAACACAGAAAAAATCTCTCTGATCAAAGCAAGCATCAAAAGCATTCCTGATTACCCTAAAGCGGGTATTTTATTCCGTGACGTAACAAGCTTGATGGAAGACCCAGCGGCTTACAAAGCGACAATCGACCTGCTAGCGGAAACATACAAGGACATGGGCTTTACTAAGATCGTTGGTACTGAAGCTCGTGGTTTCTTATTTGGTGCGCCTTTGGCACTAGAGCTAGGTGTTGGCTTCATTCCTGTTCGTAAACCGGGCAAACTGCCTCGTGAAACTGTGGCACAATCTTATGAGCTTGAGTACGGCACAGATACGCTAGAAATCCATACTGACGCTATCGTTGAAGGCGATAAAGTGTTGATGGTTGATGATTTGCTAGCAACGGGCGGTACGATTGAAGCAACAACAAAGTTGATTCGTCAGCTAGGTGGTGTGGTAGAACACGCTGCATTTGTTATTAACCTTCCAGAAATCGGTGGTGACAAGCGCTTACAGGGCTTAGGTCTAGAAGTGTTTAGCATCTGCGAATTCGACGGCCACTAATCCTTTTCGGAATTATTCATGAGCTATCTTGCGTTAGCGCGAAAATGGCGACCAACCAGATTCAAAGAAGTGGTTGGTCAAGCCCATGTTTTAACAGCATTAGAGAATGCCCTTAGCCAAAATAGGTTGCACCACGCGTACCTATTTAGCGGAACACGCGGTGTCGGTAAAACGACCATCGGCCGCTTGTTTGCTAAGGGACTTAACTGTGAAACAGGCATTACTTCAACCCCTTGTGGTGAATGTGCAACTTGTAAAGAGATCGATGAAGGTCGCTTTGTTGACCTGCTAGAGATCGATGCGGCATCACGTACCAAGGTAGAAGATACCCGTGAGCTTCTGGACAATGTTCAGTACAAGCCAGCGCGTGGTCGCTTTAAGGTTTACCTTATCGATGAAGTACACATGCTTTCTAGGCACAGTTTTAACGCGCTTCTAAAGACGTTAGAAGAGCCGCCTGAGTATGTGAAATTCTTGCTCGCAACGACTGATCCGCAAAAGCTTCCTGTGACGATTTTGTCGCGTTGTCTGCAGTTTCATCTTAAGCCGATCAGCGTTGATAATATTCACGAACAGCTTGACCACATTCTTGAACAAGAGAGTGTGACGTCTGAACCTCGTGCGCTAGGGATGATTGCTCATGCTGCTGACGGCAGTATGCGTGATGCTCTGAGTTTAACGGATCAAGCTATCGCATTAGGCAACGGTAATGTCGTGACAGACACCGTGGCTCACATGCTCGGTACGCTAGACACCGACCAAGCAATTCACCTGCTTGAAGCGATCAGCAGTAAGCAGCCTCAAGAGGCGATGGCTTGTATCCAAAACCTTGCTGAGAACGGCGTAGAGTGGGATGGTTTGCTGAATCAGCTTGCGACTCAACTCCATCGTTTGGCGATGTTCCAAGCTTTGCCGTCAACATTAGACAAAGTCCAACCGGATGCTGAGAAGCTAGAACTGTTGAGTAAGGCACTAAGCCCTCAAGACATTCAGCTTTACTACCAGATCGTGTTGAAAGGTCGTGAAGACTTACCGTTGTCGCCAACCGCTCGTGTTGGTATTGAGATGGTAGTTTTACGCATGTTGGCCTTTAGACCTGCTGAACAAACGGTTGCAACAGCAATCTCGACTCAGTCGACAAGCACTGCACCAGCAGCTCAAGCTCAGAGCATTGCTCAATCTGTGAGCCAACCTGCGCCAATGGCAGCTCCGAGACAGCCTCAGATGCAACAACAGGCGCCTCAACAGCAAGCTATGCAGCAACAATCGGTACAACAGGCTCCACAGCAGAATCCGGCACAGTATTCAGATTCGCAAGGTTACGCTGATCACGCAGGCAACCAATGTTATCCAGAACAGGGTTACCCGCATAGTCAGTACGATGCGCCACCGGCTTATGACGAACGTCCTAGCTACGGTGCAGAGCAGCCTCAACAATCGAATTATCAGAATCAAGCGCCAGCTCAGCCGCAAAACGCTGCACCTTCAGCGCCACCTGCTTCTGCTGCTCCGCAAGGACAATCAGAACGTCCGGCTTCACCTGTCAGTGGTTTACGCCACCAATTGCGTTCTCAACGCAGGGGTAGTACAACACCGGACAACAAAGGTTCAGCGCCAAAAAAGGCTAAAGCGACACCAGCTAAAACTTCAGTTCTTGACCGAGTTGCTCAGCAACACGGTGGCTCTGAGCGGGTGTCGCCAGCTTCTTTATCTGCCTCCTCTGCAGAAAAGGTAACCAATGATAATGAACCTTATCGCTGGAAACCGTCTAAACCTGTAGTGAAAGAGGTGAGCAAAGAGCTTACACCTACTCAGATCAAGCGTGCGTTAGAGCATATTAAGACACCAGAAATGGTCGATAAATTGCTTCAAGAGTCGATTGCTCAAGATGAATGGTCCGCCACGATTCAAAAGCTAGAGACAGCCAAGCTTGTTGAACAGTTAGCATTGAACTCAGTGTTTGCTAAAAACGACACATCAATCACTTTAACGTTAAGAGCGAGCCAAGCTCACTTGAATACGGACCGCGCGCAGAGCGAACTATTACAGTCGCTCAATACTGTGCTCGGAGAAGAGTGTCATTTGAGTGTTGAAATCGGTGATGGTGGAGAAACGCCACTAGAATTACGAGAAAGGTTGTACCAAGGCAAGTTGAAAGACGCGTTTACCAGTTTGGAAAACGATGCCAACGTACAGTTTATCGAAAGACGTTTTGCTGCAGAACTCGACAGAGACAGCGTTCGTCCTATCTAGAACACTTTCTCGTTTAGTGACCGGCATATCATCCCAGATAAGCAAATCTGAGAACTGAACATCGAGGGGTTGAATCACACTGGCTTAACCCCCATTTAAGCACGTATAGCTTAATTAATTTTAATAAACCAATTAGACCAGAGAGTATTAACATGTTTGGTAAAGGCGGTATGGGCAACATGATGAAGCAAGCCCAGCAAATGCAAGAGCGCATGCAAAAGCTTCAAGAAGAAATCGCAAATATGGAAGTTACAGGTGAGTCAGGTGCTGGCCTTGTAAAAGTAACGATCACTGGTAGCCACAGCGTTCGCCGTGTTGATATCGATGAAAGCCTAATGGAAGACGATAAAGAGATGCTTGAAGATCTTATCGCTGCTGCTTTCAACGATGCGGCTCGTCGCGTTGAAGAAACTCAAAAAGAGAAAATGGCTAGCGTAACTGGCGGAATGCAACTTCCACCAGGTATGAAGATGCCTTTCTAAGAAACTATTTCTAAAGGTTTATTCAAGCTGCGGTTTATCTTGAGTAAACCGTTACTTGAAAATTAGAACGGTTAACTATGCGTACCAGTCATATGCTGGAGCATTTGATGGAGGCCTTACGTTGTCTACCTGGGGTTGGCCCCAAGTCGGCGCAGCGTATGGCCTTTCATTTGTTACAGCGCGATAGAAAAGGCGGCCTACAGTTGGCTGAAGCTCTTAGCCAAGCAATGACCGAAATTGGTCACTGTAATGAGTGCCGTACTTTTACTGAAGAAGATACTTGCCACATTTGTACCAATCCTAAACGTCAGGAAAATGGTCAAATCTGTGTAGTAGAGAGCCCTGCAGACATTGCAGCTATCGAAGCAACTGGCCAATACTCTGGTCGTTACTTTGTTCTTATGGGTCACCTTTCACCACTTGATGGTATTGGTCCAAGTGATATCGGTCTCGATGTGCTGGACTACCGCTTACGACGTGGTGATATCTCTGAAGTAATCCTAGCGACCAACCCGACAGTTGAAGGGGAAGCGACAGCGCACTACATTGCTGAGCTATGTAATGCCCATGAAGTGAACGCAAGCCGTATCGCTCATGGTGTTCCCGTTGGTGGTGAGCTAGAGCTGGTGGATGGCACCACGCTTTCGCACTCCTTACTCGGTCGTCATAAGATCTAAAAAAGCCGCTTGGTGAATTATCACTGAGCGGCTTTTTCTTTATTAAGGCAGTCTGAATATCTTCCCTATATTCACTTTAGCTGAATATCACTATCTAATTAGAAGCGGTAATCGACAGACACAGTAAACTCGCTGTTGTTTGGTACAGATAGTTCAATTAAATTGCCTTCAGAATATGATTCGAACATATGACGGTATTGGAAATCGGCAGAAACGTTTTTCATGATCTTGTATTGAACACCGGCTTGTAAACCGTACACAAAGTCAGTTTCTTTAGATTTAGCTGAACCATTCTCTGAAGAGTCAATTAGATCAATATACTCGCCTTTAAAAGTGTTTTGTGTCATACCAACCGTCGCGCCACCAAATACGGAGAACTGAGAGTTAATGGCGTGAATATAGTCATAAGATAAAAGGAACTCTGTCTGAGCTAAATCTAGATTAATTTCGTCCTGATCCCCACGGCTATGCCATAGTTCATTGTCACCAGTAAAGTTAATCGTACCAGTAATTCTGTGGTTTTCTTGAATGTAAGCACCGCCACGAATATGGAAAGCAGCGCCTTTGGCTGTTTTACTTTCTTTAAAGCCAGGTCCAGAGATTTGAGCTTTAGCTGAGTGGTAACCCAAACCACCACCAACAAAAAACTCGGTTTTAATTGGTTCTGGCATTAATTCAGGGGTTGGTGCCGATTCGTTAGCGAAAGCTGTTGTTGCCGTTAAAGAAGAAAGAGCTAGTACAAGTAGTGTTTTTTTCATTGTTATGTCCATCGGTATAGGGAATGGGGTGCATTATGCGCAGCACTGACAACTGCGGCTAATGATTCAATGGAATAGCCCTGTTAACCAAAAGTTATCAAGCTAGAGGTGACCGATGTGATAGGAAGATACAGGTAGAGCTTTATAAGTAACTAAACGACATAAAACACAAAGCCGCTAATTTAACGGCCTTGCATTTATTTAACGTAGGTTTTTATTGAGTTATAGGACTTAATAAAAACCTCTCACTGCTTTGTAGATCATTGCGCCAATCACGGCACCAATAATCGGTGCAACCCAGAATATCCATAATTGCGACACAGCCCAATCACCGACAAACACAGCTACGCCAGTACTTCGAGCGGGGTTCACTGAGGTGTTGGTTACAGGAATGCTGATAAGGTGAATTAGGGTTAAACATAGACCGATAGCGATAGGTGCGAATCCAGCCGGTGCTTTTGAATCCGTCGCGCCCATAATCACGAATAGGAACACCATGGTCATAACTACTTCACAGACTAGTGCTGCTGTAAGCGAGTAGCCGCCCGGTGAGTGTTCACCATAACCATTGGAAGCAAAGCCAGACGCCGCGGCATCAAAGCCAGCTTGGCCGGAAGCTATAACAAATAGCACGCCACCCGCGATAATACCGCCAATCACTTGGGCAATAATATAAGGCGCAACATCTTTGCCATCAAAGCGACCACCACTCCATAGACCGATGGTGACAGCTGGGTTGAGGTGACAACCTGATATATGCCCAATAGCAAAGGCCATGGTGAGTACGGTTAAACCAAAGGCGAGGGAGACCCCGAGTAAGCCGATACCTACATCGGGAAAAGCAGCGGCCAACACGGCGCTACCACAACCACCTAATACCAACCAAAATGTACCGAACATTTCTGCGATATACCTATTCATAACTATCCTTATTAATCTTTACCAGTATCAATAAGATAGTTTAAATTTATCAAAGTTGTGAAATCTTGGGCATATATAAAAAGAAAAGTATTGTTAGGTTATTGCTTCGAGCTCAATAAGGTTATCAAGTGCTTCTTGATCTGTTTTTCCACAGATGATAGGACAAGCTTTAAATTGGTGACACACCTTGGGGCGTGAAGACTGACCAAATAGCTTACAGAGATTTTGCTCATTTAATTGAATGCAACGCACGCCAGCAGGCTTGCCATTTGGCATTCCAGGAATAGCAGATGTAATACTTGGAGCGACACAGCATAAACCGTACCTTTGTTAAAGGAGTTTAGAAAAGCCCTATCTTATTGAAATTAAGCTATTAGACTTTTCTAAATATGATAGCGTGCGCGCAAAAGTACGGCCTGATGAAGACTGTTATTTTCTAATAGTTTTTAAATTACGTTAACTATCTTTTAGATCAAAGTTGTATGTAAAGCCTGACACTAAGGCAACCACAATTAAGCTAATTGATAGTAGGTACTTTAGCAAAGCTTGATTCTCTAGTATCAGCATGTTTGTAGCTTGTACGATAGGCCAAGCATGGTTTTGGTTTTCAACTAATTGGCTATAAATCGAATTAAGACTCTTCTTTCTCGAGAGGTAGCTAGCGCGTTGAAATACTACAGCTAATATCAGGAGGGCAAGTATGTCGAATATCATGTCTTTGATTAAAGCCATATCTGCTGTCTCAACAATTATAAGTGGTAGTAAGCCTAATCCAATACCTATCGTGACGCTTACGATGAGGTACCCTAATTTTGAAGTGCAATCAATACAAACGAGGAGCAATCCGTAAAGAGATTTCGTTAGGTTGTGGGTCAATAAAATTATACCGTACAGAAATATAGTAAAATATAAAGCCAGAGTCCCGCCTATATTTTGAAAGTTTTCACCGATCCCAGCAAACAAAATGACATCGATAGAGTCGGGTGTAATGAGAGATAGTAAGCTCGCTGTTAAAGAAAAAACTGTGGGAGCTTTTATTATTTTACCGATATCTCCAATGGTGTAAGCGATGGATCTCTCAGAGAAACGTGGCTCGAGAGTTTGATATGGTTCTTTAAGGTCATTTAATATGCCAATTATTTTTAATGTGAATTTATTCATTTTCAATTGTTTCTCTACGCAAATTAAACATGTGAAATGGAAATGTTATCAAATCGTTGGGGAAAGCTATTAAAATAGGTAAAATTTCAGAGTGTCACTTTAGGGTATAATGAGAAAAAGCCGGACTTATTGCGTTAGAGCTTTTATGTGATGCTCGTAACATTATGTTTTTATTATTCTAACTAGTAGTAGGCCATACGGAATAATGTGTGATAGATTATGTACAGCTTACGGGCAGATTTTTGGGTTGCGTATCTGCAATCAGTGGAAAAAATGTCCTAGAGACTTGCCTTTTGCGTGATGTTACAGTTTCTCTTAATATCCCTGACAGAGCAAAGGAGTGCCCGTAAGCTATTATCCCTCAAATAAAGCTGATACTTATGAATGCGATTACCAAACTTAAGGCGTGTAATTCACGAGTGGACTTAGCGCTGCTGCTAAAATTCAAACCGTCAATTTTGACATATATCTTATACAAAACACCACCTGCGTCGAATTATACCTCATTTACAACACCCAAAAAAAGCGGTGGAGTGAGGACTATAAATGCACCTTCGGCTAAGCTAAAAAGTCTTCAAAAGAATTTGTCAGAGTTACTCTTAGACTGTGTTGACGATATTAATAAAGCTAAGAATGTAAAAGGTGGATTAGCCCATGGCTTTGTTCGAGAACGCTCAATAATTACTAATGCTGAAATGCATAAGAACACTAAAAATGTACTCAATATTGACCTTGACAACTTTTTTGGTTCTTTCAACTTTGGGCGTGTCCGAGGTTTTTTTCAAAAGAATCGTAATTTTATGCTCAGTGACGAGGTTGCCACAACAATCGCTCAAATAGCGTGTTTTAATGACGAACTGCCTCAAGGTAGTCCATGTTCGCCTGTAATCACTAATCTAATAACACATTCCCTAGATATTCAGTTGCTAAAATTAGCTAATAGGAATTCCTGCACTTACTCTCGATATGCAGATGATATAACGTTCTCAACAAGAAAGTTGGTATTTCCAGTTGAAATTATGGAAGAAAGTAATGGTGCTTATACACCTAGTAAGAGGCTACTGCATGAGATTACAAGGTCGGGATTCCAAATCAATCACAAAAAGACGCGCATTCAATATAAGGACTCTCGACAAGACGTTACTGGGCTGGTTGTTAACAAAAAAATTGGTGTGAAAAAGGAGTATCGTCGAATAACTAAGTCGATGTGTAACCGTTTATTCCATCATGGTAGTTATACTAAATTGAGCAACGATCAAGAGGTACCAGGGACAATCAATGAGCTAGAAGGGCGCTTGAACTTTATCGATTCAATCGACTTGTATAACCGTATTACTTACCCAGAGAAATTAAGCATACACTATACTCATCGTAACTACGGTTTTAAAACTAGAAATCTTCTCTCGGGAAGAGAGAAAACATTTAGCCAGTTCTTGTTCTATAAATGGTTCTATGCACCTAAGAAACCAACGATCTTGTGTGAAGGCAAAACAGATAACATATACTTAGCGTCTGCTATCAAACGCTTGTCGGCAACATATCCTAAATTAGCTATCACAACGCCTTATGAAAGCCTTGTAAACTATTTTAATTACAGTAAAAGAACTCGATTTTTATTAGAGTTATTTGGTGGGACTTCATACCTTGCTGGATTTATAGGTAGCTATTCCCAACATTACTCAAAGTACACTGCCCCTAAACCTGAACAACCAGTGATTATTGTTCTTGATAACGATAGCGGCTTGGGCGATGTTACAAAAGCTTTAGCAAAGATTAAAACTTGCGTATCCTTTCCAGAAGCAAGCTCAACAGGTGATATTAAAATTGATATCAAAAAGGCTGACTTTGTTCATGTTCTGCATAATTTGTACATAATTGTTACGCCTTTGGATGGTACAAATGACACAATGATAGAAAACCTCTTTGAGACGTCATTATGGAACCAACAGGTACATGGTCGTACTTTTGATCCGACGGAAAAGAGAACACCAAAGTCTAACTTTTATGGAAAAAATATTTTTGCTACTGAAGTTGTTAAGCCAAATAAAGACACTATTAATTTCGATGGATTTCACCCTTTATTTGAACGTATGACTAAGGCAATAGATCATTTTGAAAGTAATCTGTAGGTAATGTATAGTTTTAGAAACCAAAAAGCCGGACTCATTGAGTTCGGCTTTTTGGTTAAGGAGAAAATCTGTTACTGTAAATTTAGCATTCTGAATAATGAAGTGTTTCGCTTTTTGGCATCTAACAGTACTTTCTTGAAAGATAGTATCTCAAAATAGATATTGTAGTCGCGATGGTACCAAATATAGCCGTTGTTATCGGTAGTTGGAGTGTAATTGTTATCAGCACAATACTCACGAATGCTCTTAGTTAGATCACAAATTATGTAGCAGTAGATAGGGACACCTTTAGCGAGGTATAGGTTACGACCTTTGGCATTCACATAATCTCGATCACGTAGTTTTTTTGCATAGCCTAAAGTTTGTTTTACAGGATTTTCGTTATCATCATAGTCATCTCTCATTGGGCGTTTAAACTCTATGATGGTTGCTGTTCTTGGCTCGTCTTTATCATCGCAAAAAGCAATAGGATTGTTAAACAACATAACATCTGGACGCTCCCTTGAATCGATATCCGTAACTGATTCAAAAGATTTGTCAGACGATAGAAGGGCATGATAAGACATTCTTTCGTCAATTAACCAAAGATTTTGTGAGAGGTTGGTTATATCATCACTTGTGCTCGATAGTGGTAAAATCACATCATGTATTGTGTTTTCTAAGTGATACTTTTTCTTTTCTGTATTTTGTAACTCAAGATTAAGTTCAAAAATATCAATAATGCTTTTACGATGGACAATGTACTTAGCTAAATTGGATTTTCCAATATCATTAATTTCGGATGTATATCTTTTGTATGCCTCTTTGTACTCTTCTGATGAGATTGACTTACTTTCTTTTAATGATTTTTTTATTTGAATCGCTTCTGTTTTAAGATCAGTCTCAAAATCACGAGATAATTTATGTAGTTCAATATCGAGTTGCTCTTCGGCTAAGCCTATTTTTATTAGATCGATCCACTCAGGTCTATGCTTTAAAACATGACGATACTCATATCCTTTAGTATCAACAAATTCTTGCACTCGTTCTCTGTGTTGAACTAGCATTGGCTGAAAATATTCATTGAAGACGCCATCACAATCTATGATCAACTCACCTATGATTGCATCAATAGATGGATGTTCATCATCCAATAATTCATCTGCTTTAGCGATCGCAAGATTAGTTCTTTCTTGTGTGACATTTTCATCAAAATAAGGAGAAGATACGAAAATAGAGTACCTAAATCGCTTGCCTTGGTCGTCTTGAAAGTAAGCGGGGATATTCGGTAAAAAGTCAGTAGGCTTATAAGTTGAGACTGTACGTGAGTTAGCACAAAAATTAATTTTATGAATGCGTTGGCGTCCATAATTACGGAAATAGTATGCTTTAAAGTTTTGAGAACCAGACTTGAATTTGGTTTTTTTTACATCAGAGTCAAAGTTTGCATTGAAGTAATCAATTAAATTAATAGATTCATTTGTATTTGACTTCAAGATAAAAGATTCGATTTTATCTTCTAAAAAATACATTAAACAGTGTTCAAGTATTTCATCAGCAATTTCACTAATATCAGTAGGAAGTTTTTTTTGATATGGAGACTTTATGTTGGTTAGAGTGACAACTGTTTGTATCTTATTTCTATCACTTGGGTTTGCTTTAACAGTGTCAATATCGGAATTGTCGATGGAAAAATCGAATTTGATATCATAGAACTCATTATCTTTTTTATAGACGCTATCAACAGAAACTGACTCGAACACTTTCAACCAAGTAAAACGTCCAACACCTTTACACCCTAGTTGCGCCTTATAAGTGGAGTCTGCAGTTCTGAATGACGTAAGGTTTTCATCAGTAAATCCAACGCCCTGATCTATGACACGAAAAGATTCAATTTCTTGATATTTATCTGAATCTGCATCTAGTGTCGTTTGAGTTGTTTGTCTAAGAATTTCGAGCTCTAATCGAGCCTTATTTCCCGAACAAGCTTGAATAGAGTTTACAACAGCCTCGAGCACAGGGATTAATCTCTCTGCGGGTGACAACTTGAGGTTCTTAACCTTACCTTTGACGTCGGTGATCATGTGATGACTTATTGATTATTATTAGTTTTAAAATCATACCGCTATTAGTCTGATTGGCAAAGAAGTGATTCTGAAGTTCGTAACATAAATAAAATTATGCAAGTGATTATTGATAATGTGAACAATTAACCCGTGGTAGAACACGGGGTAATTCAGCTATTAGTGCTAAAAAATGGATAACTCTACAAATCGACGATGAGGAGGGGTTATAAGTGTACATATGTTACGCAGAGCTGAGGAGAGTTCGGGGTTACGATCGCGAAAGTGTCAGTGCTATTTCAATTGCTCTAATCTCACCATCTAGTTTGAGTGTTTTGATAGCAGTATCTTTTTGTGGTTCGGAAAGGGTCATAGCTAGTATCGGGAAGTCATTAGTTAAGCTTTTGTAAGTCTCATACTCATTTTGATATGACAGGTATCTGCTTTGACAGTCGTCTAACCGTTCTTCTAAAAGGCTACAAATCCTGTCATGGGTTTTTGGGTGGTTAGTTAATCTGTTTTTATCCCCTTTTTGTTCATTAGTGACTTTCCACGTTACTTCGAAAAATGCGCGTTCTTTTTTGTAGATGGCTTTTTTTGAAGTAGGAAGGTATGTGCGTCTTAATAGTTTAAGTTTCTCTAATCTAAGTATATTTCTGTACACATATCGTCTTGCATCATCCTTGCTTCGACTTAATGTACTCATTGATAAAAATTGATCTCTAAGCTCGATAACTGAAAAGTTGTCTAGCTGAGTTATGACTAAAATTTTATGAAGAGAAGTATTTAACTTTACAGGTAAGGTAGTCATTTTGGAGCAGCACCGCGATTAAATAACACTTAAATGAGGATTATAGTCCGTGGATATGTATGCAGCAACTGAGGATAGTCTTAGTCTTTAGGTGAAGACAAATGAAAGACTTAGCTGCAGCTTTTGGTAAACAACTAAGGGTAATACGTAAAAATAAACAGATATCACAAGACAGACTTGCACTAATTGCTGATATTGATCGAAGTTATGTTGGTCGTATCGAGAGAGGAGAAGTAAATATTACTCTTGAGAAAGTTTATGAGCTCGCTTTGGCACTTGAGTGTGATGTGTGCGATTTGTTACCCAACATTGATTGAGTTATATCGAGTTAATCTAGACTTTCTTAAGTGAGGGTTTCTAGTTCTGATAAGGTTTGCAGAGCGTATTCAGGACCTTTACTACAGATCCAGTCATCGCTGGTAAAGTCGTGACAGACTTTCGGCCTTTCTGGCTGGCCAAATAGGCTACACAGATTGTGTTCATTCAGTTGGATGCATCGTGTACCAGCCGGTTTGCCTTTAGGCATACCTGGAATAGGGGAGGTAATCGAAGGTGCAATACAGCAAGCACCACAACCCTTCTTTAGGGAATCCGAAATGCAAGGTGACCAGTCAGATACATCGATAGAATAAGTTGTCATTGGTTCACCTGTATATGCTAGAACGTTAGTCCAAATCGGGGAGGCGGAATTCTAGTATATTGCTATCGGCAACGCCAAGCTTTTCTAGTTCAGCTAAGTACTTTTGCATATGAAACAATTGATATTGTAGCTCTAACTTTTCTCCTTCCAGTGCTTTTAATCTGTTGTTAGCTAATTTCAGCTTTTCCCAATACACTTTTTTCAAGTGTCTTTCATGGTTACAAACTTGTCTTAAGTTGTCATTCGATACTGTGCTTTCTTGATTCAATGAGCATTTTGCGTCGTGTATTCGTTGTTTGATTTCTTCATACTTTGGGTGCTTATAATTCAGTGCTCCATTCGCTAAGCCCGCTTTTTTTTCAACAGCATATTGGTTAACTTTTTTTCCACTCGCTATTAGCTGGGTTAAAGCTAATTGTGCCGCCTCAGCCGATTGAGATACCTTACTCATAATCTACCTCATAAAAGTCTAATGCTTGCTTATATGTTTCTAATTCCAAACGCAAAAACTCGATACTTGCGGTTGGTTGGTTGGTTGCTGTCCTTTGCTTGTTTTAATAAAGCTCTATATTTTTCATATCGTTTTAGCCATATGGGGATAGAATTTTTATCTGCTATCATGTTTTCACAATCAGGGTTGCAGTTTGCTGCTTGGGTTATGCTTTTGTATTCGCAATCTAATCCGTTCATACAGTACATGCCATTACCTAACGACATAACTTTCGATTTTTTCCGTTTAGCAAGTGATTTAGCGTGCTCGAATGATTTGTATGTTTTTGATTTAATGGGTTTATTTTTCTGGTTTTCTATATTTCTTCCACCTTTACCAAATAAATTGCTCCCATTTTGGAACTGCATTGCAATAGTTGCAGACCTTTCAAGGTCGGCATTTTCGAGCTCTTTCGCAAAACTATCTGCAAGCTTGGCTATTGTCTTAGAGTTCGATATAAACCCATCTGAATACCACTCAGTAACAGATTTGGCGATATGCTTTAGCTGAACGAGCAATTGGTTTGATGTAACTAGTTCTAACCTTCTAACGTGGACGGCGATACTTCTTCGGTATTGGTGAGATGTGATTGGCCACTTACCACCGATGTAGATTTCTTTCTCTACTTTAAGGCGATCAGATAAGTTAGGGTTTAGGCTCCAAAACTCCTCTATATCCTCTCTTGTTAAGGCTATTTCGTGTTTTGATGTCCAGTCTAGTAAATTTTCCGAGTTTCTTTGAGTCTTCATTAGCCGAAACTGATTGGTCGAATAGAAGTGCCTTGCATCAGTTTTTATGTATAAAGAGTTTAACTCTTGGTTGCTTACTTTGAAGATAACTTGGGCAATTGGCCTAATCTTATCGAAAATAGTTTTGATGAAAGGTGCTCCTGCCCAAATCTGCTCGACTCCACCTTCATCAGCATGCTTGTGCAATGTCGTATTTATTCCAACCCAGTCTTGTTCTTCGATGAGAGAGCCAAATTTCAGTGAAACCATTTCTGATTTTCTGATGCCAGTCATTGCTTGAATTGCCTCTGTTGCTAGTAAGGCTAATTGGTTGAAAAAGTTATAGATATCCTCTATATCAACTAGGTATTTGGGGTATCTTCGGTTGTACGTTTTTAGCTGAATATCAACTAATTCCCCGTCACTCAATGACTTATACGTATAACACTTGTTGTTGTAGTCATCGATGGATTCGTCTGAACGGACTATTACAACCTTTTGGGTAGCGCATCGATTGTCATTCGCTATCTGTTGCAACTCTTCCTGGCAGAATTCGTCGATAAAGTACAACCAGTTATTATTATGTTTTTTAAGGTTGTTTTTTGTCAGATAGTCACTGTATCGGGGGAGTAAATTGCACAAATAACTCCAATTGTCGTTATTGACAGAAAAGTTGTTGAAGTGGTTTATGTATGAGGACCAATATGCGTTGAGTATATTCATTGGCATACAATAGGTTTGATTATTTGTGCGGCCTGGGGAAAGGAAGAGAAAATTTGTTTTGAGGTAGAAGTTATGTTTGCCAAATACCGAATGCTTCATTTCCGCAATTCTAGAGAGTGATTTATAGTAGTTATCGATCGTTCCACTCGATCTCCCCTTGTTAATATCACTCATAAATTGTTGTCTTATAGGGGCTCTATCAAGGCTGAAGAGTGAAGAGATATTCGATTTCATGAGTACTTTTGCCACCAATATCAAGTTCTCTATAATTCTGATTACTGATGATAGTTTTGCCTTTTTGGGGCTAAACCATAAGAGGTATATGCCCACTATCTTTACTTCAACCTTGAGTTTTTCGGTAATGCCATTGAAATTGGCTTTCCTGTAAGTTTCGTCTTCATTTATAAGATGTTGGTTTGTCCAGCTGTCATCAGAAAATTTGATACCTGGAAGTTTCTTCTTTCCAGGGATGACCGTCATGCTAGAAAGTTTGCGATAATCCTTTGTGGTTAAAGCGTCGCTGATCTCGCTTACTGAGGGGAGGCTTTTGTTGAGATTGGATTCAACATGACTGTCAACAAATGAAATATTTTCCTGAGTAGATCTTAAGTTCTCCATATGTCAGCTACTCCATTGTTTTGAAGTTGATTCTTAGCTCTAGCAAGAGTTTTAGGGCTGATGAATCGCAACATTAGGTTTATCTTATCTACCAAATGCATGTATTTATTTTTGGCAGTATTTGAACCGATAAATGTGGATTTATTAAACTCAATCATATGTTGGAAACTCAGTAGGTGGTAAACGGCTTGTTCATCATCTACTACAGCACACTTAGGGCAGTTTACGCAGTTCGCAAAGTCAGCACACACTTTAGGGTTTCTACCAAGGTGATTTTGCTTACGAATGAAACCTTTGGCATTCTCTCCAGTGTTTGGCTTGTCTAAGCAAACAAGCCCATTCAGTTGATAATCATTTGCTTGTTTCTCAATCAAATTAATATCATATTGCTTTGCAATTTCCTGCCTTGATTCAAACTCTTCTTGTTGAATGCATAAATCAGTTAATTGCTTCAAGGCGGTACTTATGGCGCTTCTTGCTTCAAGAATATTCCCATGCGCATAGTATTTTCGGTAAGTACCCCAGTTATGTTGAGCTTTTTCCAGAATGACAAATGGATCGTTTATCTCATTATCGGTCATTTGTTCTACTGTTTTTCTTATGCGACGACTCGAAATACACGGGATTTCAATATCTCTATGTGAAGCCGATATGACAATAGGGTGAGCTGAGAACATTGTGGTATGGGGGGTGAAACGTGTGATTTCGCTTGTTTGTCTTTGAGGTGAGAATAACAGGGCGTTGTGGCTGCTTACGAAACCTGAATCGGACAGATACTTAAGAATCAGTTGTCGTGTTGATATATAGTCCTCAAAAAATTTAATTCCGTTGATATCCGCTTCTAGCCCAGAAACACCGATATTCAGTCTAATGAATTTTTTTGCTCGTCCTTTATAAAGGTAGTTGCTTTCCACGCCATCCACGCTTTTTGTTATGTCGTTAGCATCGAGCTCACAAAGCTGTTTTTCATTGCTCCATGTGTAGAGTACAAACAGTATGTATGCACTCTGCATAAACCACTGCAAAGGGTTTCTTTGCATGTATTCGAAAACGACATCGTGTTTTTTGAACTTAATTTCGAATATTTCTATACAGTCACGAAGCTGAAAGTCTCTTTTGTTTACATTCTGTTTCTCTATATGATTCTTAATCATCTCAGAGCAAGTTTTATAGACTTGGACGATAGGGATTATGATTAATTTGAGCTCGCTATTAGTGTAAGGGGTGTTCGAGCCTCTATATTTTTGCCCTGTGAAACGGTACTTGTAGTAAGCGTTTATCTCACCGGTCATCACGAGATAAAAGTTAGCTTGGTTAAATCTAGAGGTCGCATGCTGTTTGGTTATTTCTCGTGACATCACTTTAGATTGGAGGTAGATACAGTAGTCGCGAAGGCCAGATGAATCTCTCAATCGACGTTTGTGGTTCGTTTGAAAATCAAAAAATGCTTTTAAAGCGAAGAATATTGTTTTCCTACCTGCTGGAGCATACCCTCGGATACATTTTGCAATTAGTACTGCCTCATCATGCAGATTTTGTGAGTAGCTGGCTTTATGTTCTTTGAAAAATTCTTTATTGATACCGTTAGCACTTCTGCCAAGGCTTGAAGGGGTTCCGAAAAAACCTTTAAGTGACACCATATTAAGATCAATAAACTGACGGCCATCACTTATACGGCTTACATTAATAACTAGATCTACATCATAGTCGGCATTGTTCATATTAACGTCCTGCAATAGCGTCAGATACGAATTGATCCATGATCGTAGCTACCTGGTTAGAAACATCATTTCTGCTAATGAACTTTAAGTACATTAATGTTGTTTCTTCCCGTTTATGTCCCATGTAGTAACGAGTAATATCGAGTGCTATTTGGGTATTTTTATTCGTAACCTTAAGTGCCGACTTCATAAGGTTTGTTGCGAATGTAGCCCTGAGATCATGAGGTTTATGATTGAACGTAGAGTTATAAACCCCACGATACTTTTTTTTAAGTCTATACCATGCGCTGTAAAATGCATCTTCAGAGTAATTGAGTAGTGGAGGGTACTTCTTATATTGTCCTTTACTTTTCTTCTGGCGCTTTCTGTATCGGGGAGAAATCGAATAATCTAGTATGTCTTCGACTAGAGTTCTGGTTATGAAAAGCTCACGATAAGATGAGAACTTTGTCTTAACTCCATTATGGGGGCCAATATAAATACCTTTTATAATTTGGCTATCTTCTTCTGTTATATGCTCTTCTTTGATCAGGCCTTTAGGAAAGCTCAACGCCTCTTGCTTTCTGAGTCCACAAAACATCATTAGTTTTATAACTAATTGAAACTCTATAGTTTCAAGCTCGATTAATTGTAGGAACTGGTTTTGAACTTGTTCTGTCAGTGGAGATAATGATTGTTCAGGTGACTTTTGGACTTGAATTGCCAGATCGGAAGATTGTATTTTCCTAAACCCATCAATAATACTGAGCTTGTGATTATAAAAATTACGTTTGTCGATTAGGCCTTCTATGTCTAGCCAGTCATACAATCTTTTGATTACTTGGATGTATGCATTGGCGGTACTCCGACTTAAGTCTTCCTTTCCTTGAACACGATCCAGTAGATAGTATCGAAATCCATGAGTGGGACTGTTGAGTTTAATTTTTGTAGTGAGCAATGCATCTATTTTGTTTAGGAGTAGCCAGTTGAGCCAAGTTCTTAGCGCCTTAGCTGCTGGTAGCGAATCTACTTTGCCTTCCGAGACTTCATTAATGAGAAATAAGTTAGACAAGTAAACGATTTGGTTTTTGCTTCCAATTAGCACTGGCATGGTCACTTCTTTGAAGTGCCCGGCCATACATATTTTGTCGCGAGGGGATTTTAGAGGGGATACAGTTCCAAGTCTGACCGGAACATTTACTAGGATTTCCACCACCATGTTATTGGCACCTTTTCTAAATTATTAGATAAAGGTAGTAGTTCTAAGTTTAATTGAAAAGGGTAGCTCCACAACCTAGGCGACATTCCATCAAATTAAACTCACTAAATAACAGGGTGCGCGATAGTAGCAAAAAATGATGAGAGTGACAGCTGTTGATTGAATCAAAGAATGAACAATTATTATCCTTGAACTTTTTATGGGCTAGCGGTATAACACGCACCCCAGTAAAAGAGTAAGAAGTAATCCTATGACGAATCCATTTTGGCAAGAAAAGACACTAGAACAAATGACCGAGAATGAGTGGGAATCACTGTGTGACGGTTGTGGTAAGTGTTGTCTACATAAGCTAATGGATGAAGATAGCGATGAAGTGTACTACACCAATGTAGCGTGTAGCTGGTTAAACGACAAAACATGTTCATGTAAAGATTACCCGAACCGCTTCACTTCAGGTGAAGAGTGTTTGAAGCTGACTCGTGACAAGATCGATGAATTCCATTGGTTGCCAGATACTTGTGCCTATCGTCTTCTATCTGAATCTAAGCCGATCCCTGAATGGCACCCATTGATCACGGGTTCTAAATCAGAGATGCATGCAGCTGGTGAAAGTGTTCGTAATAAAGTGGTTTACGAAATTGATGTTGTTGATTGGGAAGACCACATCTTGAACCACCCAAATCGTTAATGATTAAAGAAAAACAGTCGCTCAATAGCGGCTGTTTTGCTATTTGGCGTCACCTAAATTTGAAACTTACTTAGTTTAAAGGCTTAAAGGCTTAAAGGTTTAAAACAAAAAACGCCCCGAAGGGCGCTAAAGTTAAACGAGCAAAAAAGATTCAGGCTAGTTTACTTGTTGTTTAATGTACTCACCTAGTTCTGAGTGGTGCATGATTTTCGAAACTGGCAGTATCTTTTCAGCAGGACCCCAAGCAAACACGTTCACTGGTGTGTGAGTGTGTGTACCTGTACCCCAAACGATGTTTTGACCTGTTGCTTGTTCTCGAGCAAGTAGGTTGCCACGGTCGTTATATGGGAAGAATGCATCGAAATCGTTGATAGCAGGCACTTCTTCTGCCGACAAATATTTGTGCTGAGCCAATCGGTATGGGTTCGGCTTACTTGCTAATACATTTTTCGCTTGTTCAGCTGTAATAGGGAACTCACTGCTTTTGTTGACGATCTCAGCGAGCTTTTCAGGTGTTTGCTGCGCTTTATCCAGCTTCTGAAATTCGCTGATCATGCCGTAGTAGCTTTGCTTCTGATTATATAAACCATCGAGAATATCGAATGCACCAAAGTTAAAGTTAGGTGCATAGTCGCGGTCGGCGAAGGCTTCACCAGAACGTTTCTGTGGTTTTGGTAGGTCGTTAGAAGAGTAGCTGAAGCCAAAAGATCCTGTTTCATGGTCTGCAGTTACAATCACGATCGTGTCTTCACGATCTTTTGCCCATTCATACACTGTGTGGATCGCTTCATCAAATTTGAGCAGTTCATGCAGCATAGTGCCTGCATCGTTACTGTGTCCCGCCCAATCTATTTGGCCGCCTTCGACCATTAGGAAAAAGCCATCTTCATCTTTGGATAGGATGTTGAGCGCTTTTTGTGTCATCTCTTTCAGGCTTGGCTGAGTTCGTTCGCCACTCTTTTTCTTGTTGCTGTAAGCGATGCCATCATCCATGCCTGAGTAGGCGAACAGGCCAAGTAGTTTATCGCCCTTAGCGTCGTCTAGCATGTTGCGATTAAACGCCAGTTGGTAGCCGTCTTTCTCTGCTTCAGTCAGCAGGTTACGGTCGTCTTTACGCTTCGATTTGAGATAAACATCACCTTGAGTTAGTTTTTCAAGTTGCTTATAGGTTTCACCTTTATCGTTGGTCGATTTAGGGATCCAATGACGCAGTCCTCCAGAGAGCATCACATCAGCGCCGGTTGCTAGCATATCAGATGCAATTTGATTCTCTAAAGAACGGTGAGGTTGGTGAGCGGCGAAAGAAGCAGGGGTCGCGTGAGTTAAGCGCGTGTCGGAAACTAAGCCGGTCGCTTTGCCTGCTTTTTTCGCTTTCTCAAGTACTGTCTCAACATGGTTACCCTGAGAATCGATACCGATCACCTCTGAACCGCTGTAGATACCCGTTGCAAGCATGGTCGCAGAGCAAGCTGAATCCACTACGATTGCGTCTTCCGGATGCGTTAGGGATGAACCAATAACCCCTTCTTGAGCAAGTTGATAAATGGCCGTTTTGTTCCCTTTATAGATTGAATTTGGCGCTTGGTTTGCGTAGGTTTCCAATAAGCCAACTTGCTGAGGTCCCATACCGTCGCCGATCATCAGAATGACATTTTTGATTTCTGCTGAAAGTACGTTGAATGAGAGTGTAGAGGTTACCACTGCGGTAACAATTGGTTTCATAAAGTGCTTCATTAGTTATCCCTTTTTATATAAGCGGGATGATTAGAACACCGATTTGTGTCAAAGTCGTTTCATATTTATTTCATCAATATGAAATTGAGCAATAACTCAAGTTTTTAGAAAAGCATAAAAAAAGGCTCACATTTCTGTGAGCCTTGGTCGTATTTAGGAGGGTCCAAATCAATGGACTGCGTCATGGCTAATGTCAAGCAAGCGGTAAGTCTGCAACCACCTGGTTGAACGTGATACGAGCATTCTGAGCTTGCTCAGATAACTCGATCTTTTTCGCTTGTGCGGCACTAAGATTACTCTCGGCCAACTCAAGTGCTTGTTGTAGATTCTCTGGTAACTCGTGAGTTTCCATTTGTGAACCTTGTTCTAACACATAAGCGCGAATTTCTTTCTTCACTGCGGCAAGTTCTGTGTAAGCAATACGCTCAAGTTCTGCGGCTTCTTGCGCAGCATCTTTTTCTTTCTCAAATTGAGCCAGCGCCATACCTTCTGCAGACCAAGGGTCCATGTCTGGCAGTTCTTCGATGTTGATCGTTGGCTCGATGTACGCATCTTGATGGCGCAGGTCTAGGTTTGTCGCACGAACCGCTGAAATCATCAACATGACAGAGATAGCAAGCAGCGGCAGGCCACCAACAATCGCCGCCGTTTGTAGCGTACTTAGACCGCCCAAGAACATTAGAATCGTTGGTAGGAACGATAGAGTAAATGCCCAGAACATACGGTTCCAACGCATTGGTTCTTCTGTCACGTTGTTTTGTACAACAGACGCTAGGATGTATGAGATTGAGTCAAAGGTTGTCGCAGTAAAAATGATACACAGTAGTGTAAATACCGCGATAACTAGTGTGCTCATTGGCAGTTGGGCAAGCATCGAGAAGATAGCTTTGGTTGCGCCTTCAGCATTCAAAATAGCAACGACATCTAGCTCACCAGAAAGTTGCAGTGATAAGCCGTAGTTACCTAAAATCATGAAGAATAAGAAACAACCTAGAGAACCAAAGAAGATCGAACCTGACACCATTTGTTTGATGGTTCTGCCGCGAGAAATACGCGCAACAAACAGACCCATACTTGGTGCAAATACTAGCCACCATGCCCAGTAGAAAATTGTCCAGTCTTGTGGGAAGTGAGTATTTTCAAAGGTACCGTAACCACCAAATGGTTCAGCCCAAGTTGCCATCACGAAGAAGTTAGATAGTAGACGACCAATTGAGTCTAAACCTGTTTCTAGCATGAAGATTGTTGGACCTGCAATCAGAACGAAAGCCAGTAGACCCATCGCACCCCAGAAGTTGATGTTACTTAGGATCTTGATGCCTTTTTCCAATCCAGCATAAGATGAGTAAGCAAAAATCGCAGTACACACTAAAAGAACCATCACTTGCGTTAGGTTATTTTTAGGTAGACCAAATAGGTGATTCAGACCTTCAGTGATTAGAGGTGCAGCTAAACCTAGCGTTGTTGCAGCGCCGCCTAATAGACCGAAAATGAAAAGGATATCGACGATTTTTCCAGGTACGCCTTTACTGCGGTGTTCACCAAGAACAGGCATTAACGCACTAGAGATCTTTAGAACTGGCTGTTTACGTACATAGAAGAAGTAAGCGATAGGAATCGCCGGGATCAGGTAGATAGACCAAGCGATTGGTCCCCAGTGGAACAAACCGTAAGTTGCAGCCCAACGAACCGCTTCTTCACTACCAGGTTCTAGTTGGAAAGGCGGTGATTGGTAGTAGTAAGCCCACTCAATGCAGCCCCAGTACAAGATACTTGCACCGATACCGCCACAAAATAACATTGCAGCCCATGATGCTGTTTTGAATTCAGGCTCTTCATCAGCTTCGCCCAGTTTAATTTGTCCCATATCACTGAACACAACGTAAACCATAAATGCACAGGCAGCGAGGCCTAGCGCAAGATATAGAAATCCAAGTTGGTCAGTCATGAATGTTTTCGCAACCGCAATCCAGTCTGCGCCCTGTGCTGGGAACAAAATTAGCGGGAAAACTATCGTGAGTAGGAGTGCAATCGCACCAAAGAAGGTAGGCTTGTCAATAAGCTCAAAAGTGTTTTTCACGAGTATTATTCCATTAAAATGAGAGCGGAATTATGGAATGAACTCGTTTTTTAGACCAAATCGGGTCTGTTGTCGTGACGACAAATCGCTTTAATACAGAGGGAAATCTGCGGTAACAGGAGAGTAAAGTTAGATTAAAGCGAGTAGGATGCCACCAACGGTTGCCGCTGCGGATAAGTATTGCCCTGCTGAATAAGAACCATCGTCCTCTTCTTCAATCTTATCTGGATGATCCATACCTAAAGCGCCATGAGCAAATGACTCTACCTTATCGGTAACGGTCGCGTTTTCATCTTCGACTTTTTTGGCTTCTTTATCGATTTCTTTAAGTGCAGATAATAGAGCTTTGCCTTCATCAGAAAGCTTGACGGTATTTTGTTCAACCTTAAGAGGTGCAGGCTGTTCAGCTTCAGTGCTTTTAGCTTGTGCATTCATTTGCGAAGGTGAATACAGCTGAGTATTACTCGTTCCTACTGGCGTCATATCGCCCTCCTTACTTATCCTTAAATATAGTATCGGCAGAGGTGTGAAAAACTTGTGCAATTAATCATCGATAGTGATGTTTTTTATTCGCACATTACATTTTCTTCTGCTTGGTTAAATTGTCTTTTTACTAAGCAAGTCCTGTGCCGATAAGAATGTTTGATTTTAGATAGAGTTAGGATGAATGACGGGAACGTGATCTAGTTCTGACGATGGACTGATTATCTAGGATTAGCCCATCGACTCTTTAGCTTAGAAGAATGGTTTAGTCACATTCTAGGCTAGCACTGCGTTTTGACAGGTGCTTGTATGCCTTCATTCGGTTCTCTTTCTTAACAAAGCGAGCCGGTGGCGAGAGAACTTCAAGCTGATAATCGCTGTTATCCGATGTGATCTCTTCAACTGGGCTGATGATGGCGATTTTCAAATCAGGGTTACGGCGTAGAATTGATGCCGCCGTCCCTAAACCACCCTCGGTGTGGAACATGCCTGCTACATGAATCACTTGTTTATTCGGATTCGACGCTAGGTAATCCACAATTGATTCAGCCATGGTTTCATCCCAGGTTACTTGAGCGGCAAACTGCTTTTCTGTTTGCTCTGGCGTGCCGTGATGCATAGAAGCCATGAACTTTTCTTTGTATGGGCTATCGCCAGTATCCACTTCTGCAGCAATCCATAGGCGTTGCTCGGTCGATAATTGGTCTAGGTAAGGCAATCCTTTACGGCCAATGCACTGAACGAATGGCTTTGGTGCATTTGCCGCAATAACATCGACGTCGTTGGCTTTTGAGAACTCAACTAACGCGCGGTAATCACTTTCGTAATTTGGCCACGCCGCTGCTTGAGACATGAGAATTTGTTCGCCAATTTCACCGTTTAAGTATTGGTCGAGTGTGGTTTGGTGCTCTCGAGTGAACTGTTCCATTGAAAGTGTAATGTTTGATGTTGCATTGCGGCGCGCTTTTAAGAAATCAGTTTGAAAGCGGTGGATGGCGGAGTGAGTATGCCATTCGCCAATAAGAATGACGTCAGCGTCTAGCAACTCTTGAGGTAAAGCGTTAAGTGAGAGTGCTTCGCCTTGTGGTGAGGCAAACTGGTAATCGTAGTAGGTGGAAACGGTTTCCGGTTGAACCACTTTTTGAGAAGTGTTTTCTGAGGGTTGATTAGCACAAGCTGTGAGAAGAGTGGCTAATCCGGTAAGAATAATACGTCGCATGAAATGCCTCCTTGAAGAACACGCATACTAAAGGAGGCAAGATGAGATTTCAATGCAAACGATAATCAATATCAATTAAACCTGTTTGCGATACACTCTTAGCATAAAGTCAGCTTCACAGTTGAATTGCTCTGCGTTGGTGAGTTGTTGTTTAAACTCTTCAGTCGCTTTCCAAGCAAACGGCGTCATCTGTAGTAGGTCGAATGCATCTGACCCCGATAGTTCCATCATATAGTTTAGATGCTCTTGGTGTTCAAGAGTAAAACCTTCGATCAATTCAGGATCTTCATCGTGTAAACGCACACCATCATAAATGGCGTCACGCAACTGATATAGGTGTCGGCTTGCCGGTGTTACTGTAATCACGACACTATTGTCTTTAATTGTACGTTGGAGCTCTTCTGCCTTACATGGTGCATAAATGCGTAGAATGCCGTCTAAGCTGTTTTCTGCAAAGGGTAGACGATGGCTAGAGGCAACAGAGAAGTCGACTGCTGGGTAGCGTTTAGCGGCGTATTTGATAGCAATCTTAGAAATGTCTAGACCAAAAATAGCACCGTTTTTATCTTGAAGATTCAACGCAATTTCGTTGGTGTAATACCCTTCGCCACAGCCAATATCCAATAGGCTAGGATCTGTGTCTGGCAGGTAGCTAGAACATAAGCCGACAACCGCTTGGCGCATTGGATCGTAATGGTTGCCTTCAAGGAAGCGACGACGTGCCTGCATCATCTCTTTGTTGTCACCTGGATCTTTTGAACGTTTATGGTGTGCTGGCATCAAGTTGACGTAGCCTTCTTTTGCTAAATCGAACTGATGGTTCTTTTCACACTTAAACGTACGATCGTGTTGAGATAAAGGTTGGTGACACAAAGGGCATTGGTAAGTCATTGCGAACTCGAGGTAGAAATTTCAAGTCCAAAATTTTAACAGGAAGCATAGTGGGGCGCTAGAATAAACGCAGTTGTCTTAGCTAGTGATAATTCATGAAGAGATAGAGCCAACGATGGCTGGCTCTATTGATACTTACTGAATTGCTTAATAGAAGGTCTATTAATAATTAGCTAAAGAAGTTCACTTGATTTTTCAATGACTCCGCTTGCTTTTGAAGCTCATCAGCACTTCGAGATGTCTGCGCGCTGGTTTCACGGCTCTGTTGGTTGAGGTCGCTTATCGCATGCGCGTTTGCCGCAATTTCTTGAGAAACCTGAGCTTGTTCCTCTGATGTAGCAGCAATCGTTTCAGCTTGAGAAGCGATCGATTCAACTTGAGAGGCAATCGACTCTAGCGCAGTGCCTGCTTCTTGCGCTTTGTCGAGTACTTGGTTGGCATTCGATTGGCTTTGCGTCATCAGGTTTACGGCATTGTGGGTCGACGATTTCAGCTTCTCGATGATGCTTACCACGTCTTGGACTGATGTTTGAGTTCGATGAGCCAATGTTCTTACTTCGTCGGCTACCACTGCAAAGCCACGGCCTTGTTCACCCGCACGTGCCGCTTCTATTGCAGCGTTCAACGCAAGTAAGTTGGTTTGCTCTGCGATGTCATCAATCATCTTAGTAACAGTTTGAATACTTTCGCTATCAGAGCTTACTTGCTCGATGGCCGATGCGGATTTGTCTAATTGATCATTCAGCTGGGCGACATCAATACACACACCTTCAACGACTTCTAAACCTTTCTGGCTGTCTTCATTGGCAAGGCGAACATTTTCAGCAATGCTGTTCACTTGCTGTGCCACTGATTCAGCAGAGGTGGCCATCTCTTCTATAGCAGTAACGACTTGCTCAACCTGTGCTTGCTGGCGGTCAGATTGACTCAGATTGTGACTGGCATCTTGTGACACACTGCTCGAGCTGTTCTGTACTTGGTCACTGGTCGCACGAATCTCGCCCACGAGTGTATTCAACTGGGCTGCCATGTTGGCAACGCCGGTATTTAGGTTGCTGATTTCGTTCTTAGTCTGCTGACCATTGTTTGGAATATGTAGGCTTACTTCGCCTTTTCCTAAACGCAGCATGTACTCGTTTAACGTGGTTAGCGGCGTCAGTGTGCGGTTTAACACGAAGGTTAACGCGATGATGGTAGCCGCAGCAATTAGGGTAGCAATAATGGCGATGAGCTTCAGTAAATCGTCACTGCCTTTGGTCACTTCTTTAATGAATGTACCGCCAAGCAGTTTCCAATCCCAACCCGGAACTTCGGTGTATACCAGGTACTTCTCACCAACCGTTTCTTGATACTGATATGGGTATAGAATCAGCCCCGATGGCTGTTCAAAGATTTGATAGAAAGGTTTGTTACCGTCGTAGTCAGCAACATCAACAATCGATTTACCACCACCAACGTTCGTGGGGTGCAGTAAGTACTGACCTTGATGCTCTTTCTCGTTATCGACAATAATGGTATAGCCCGTATCACCCCAAGAAACCGAGCGTAAAGATTCAAACAGACTTTGAGTCGCGTCTTCTACTGGCAAACCAATGAAAGAAACACCGTTTACTTTGCCTTGAGTGTTGATCAAAGGCGCATAGTAGGTAATGTAACGTTGGCCGAAGAGTTTAACTTGAGAGTAATAAGGTTGGCCACTTTTGAGCTTGTTATAGCCCGGATGGTCTTTCCCTAGTGTAGTCGCAACAACTCGTTCACCTGAAGGTTTCTTGAGAGAAGTTGACACACGAATAAAGTCATCGCCAAATGGGGCAAATAGGGTCGCTACGGCGCCAGTGTCGCGGGTAAAGCTATCGACCAGTTTAGTGTCGTTGATTAGGCTCTCACCATATTGAGTCATGTTGGGAATTGAATGGCCGTTGAATTCAACGTCATAATTTTCAACATAAACACCTGCTAGGTAACCGTTACGAAAAGTGGATTCTAAAACTTTGGCGGTGTGCAGGTAGGCGTCGAACTGACCAGAGATAGTTTTGGCCATCGCTTCGACTTTTGATTGGTGTTCCCTTAACGTGTTGTCTAATAATACCTGTGAGGCATTGCGGTACACGAGTGTTGCAATGGAACTAAAGGCGATAAGCAAGCACAGCAAAATGACCAACTTAAGTTGGAAGCCAACACTTTGATTTTTGTATTTCTCGAGCATGAATTCACTATCCTGTCTTCATTGAGGTGTTGTTAAGTAGTTTTCATTAAGTTTGTTATTGAGCGTTCTATCATAGGAATTTATTTATCAGCAGTAATTGATAATAATTAATGAATTGACAGTTATATTTATAAATTGGGGTAATGAGAATAAATGTGGCGTGGATTTAAACGGAGAGGGAACAAGTTTGCATTAGGTCGTTGTTCACTGGATGGTGCGAGTGAGGCTAAAGCCAATAAAAAATGCAGCTCAATGAGCTGCATTTTCTTAAATTAAATTTGCGATAGGCTTAGTGTGAAGAGATCACTGTAATAAGCTGGTGGCTTTCGCCAGGCTGTAATGTTTTGCCTGCTTCTAGGCTTGATGCGTGCAGCGTTGATTCAACACATAACATGGTTAGGTAACCGTCGTTTTGCATATCACCCATACCAGCAGCACCTTCGGCCCACGGGTTCCACAGTACTGCAGAATTATGACCGTGGTTTTCAACCGTTAGTGTGCGATCCTGCTTTTTGTCAGCAACTAAGATTTGCGCTTCTGGTTGCGTGTAAACGCGGTCAATCGTGTCGGTCAGTACCAGTTCAGAACCACCTTGGCAGATTTTGCCGTCTTGCAGGCTATCAATGTACTCAGCACCCATACCTGTTGTGGTTGTGCTGTGAATATCGCCAATATTTAAGTAAGTGTGCAGTGCTCCAGAGAAAGTCCATGGCTGAGAATCAGTGTTCTTCACATCTAAGGTCACTTTTAGCTGCTCGCCGATCTCAACATTCAAACGTGCATCGAATTGATGAGGCCATACCGCTAGCGTCTCTTCGTTTGGCTTCAGACCTAAGCTAACAATCACGCCAGCTTCGCTTTCACGGTGCTCAACCAATTGCCATTCACTTGAACGTGCAAAACCGTGCGCAGGTACTGCAATGCGACCAAACCAAGGCCAACATACTGGAATGCCGCCACGCAGAGCTGTTTTGCCGTCGAATTTAGCTTGTTGGCTCATCCAAATTAGGTCTTCTTGGCCTTGCGGTTGGAATGACACGACATGGCCGCCAAACAGTGAAATAGCTGCGTTTGCTTTATCGTGGATAACACGAACCAGTTTTACACCTTCGTGCTCAACGATAGTCACGTTATCAGAAAGTACAGTCAGTGCAGGTAGAGTAGATAAATCCATTACATGATCCTTCTAAGGAAATTGAATTCAAATGCAGACTAGAGTGGTGCTTGTGTTTTCACGAGTAACAAGCAGAGTCAGTATTGGAATTAAATTTTGCGTTACCTTGATCAACTGAGATAGACGCGGTCTAAAAGATAGCAGGTATTAAAAAGGCGACACTAAGGTCGCCTTTTTCAAAGTCTGCTCAAAACAGTCTTCGCTAATGCTTATCTAAAGCTATTTCTAAAAAGAAATTACTTAGAGATGTGAGCGATTAGGTCTAGAACTTTGTTTGAGTAACCGATTTCGTTGTCGTACCAAGATACAACTTTAACGAATTTGTCAGTTAGAGCAACACCAGCTTTAGCATCGAATACTGAAGTTTGAACTTCACCGATGAAATCTTGTGATACTACTTGGTCTTCAGTGTAACCAAGAACGCCAGCCATTTCGCCTTCAGAAGCTTCTTTCATTGCAGCACAAATTTCTTCGTAAGATGCAGCTTCTTTTAGGTTAACAGTTAGGTCAACTACAGATACGTTAGCAGTTGGTACACGGAAAGCCATACCAGTTAGAAGGCCGTTTAGTTCTGGAAGAACAACGCCTACAGCTTTAGCTGCACCAGTTGAAGATGGGATGATGTTTTGAGAAGCACCACGGCCACCGCGCCAGTCTTTAGCAGAAGGGCCATCTACAGTTTTTTGAGTTGCTGTAGTAGCGTGAACTGTAGTCATAAGACCAGACTCAATGCCCCACTTATCGTTAAGTACTTTAGCGATAGGTGCAAGACAGTTAGTAGTACAAGAAGCGTTAGAAACGATGTCTTGACCAGCGTAAGATGCTTGGTTAACGCCCATTACGAACATTGGAGTTGCATCTTTAGAAGGACCAGTAAGAACTACTTTCTTAGCGCCAGCAGTGATGTGCTTACGTGCAGTCTCGTCAGTTAGGAAAAGACCAGTTGCTTCAGCAACTACGTCTACGTCGATAGCATCCCACTTAAGGTCTTCTGGGTTACGTTCAGCTGTAACACGTACAGTTTTACCGTTAACGATTAGGTTACCGCCTTCAACTTCAACAGTACCGTTGAAACGGCCGTGAGTTGAGTCGTACTTAAGCATGTATGCCATGTACTCTACGTCGATTAGATCGTTAATACCTACTACTTCGATGTCTGCACGCTCTTGAGCTGCGCGGAATACGAAACGGCCGATACGGCCAAAACCGTTAATACCTACTTTGATAGTCATTGTAGTTGCTCCACAACTTAATTTCTGATTAAAGATAACTGGTAGTAAAATTACAGAATCCAGTATACATCTGCAATAGATAATCCGACTTAACTTGTTTAATGTCAAAAAAAAGCGACGCTTTTCTTAACAATTGGGTGTAAGTGGTTGAAAATTGACCATTGCAAGTGGCTCTGTACCCTTCCAGTTGGGTAAAATACCCCTAAATGATGATTCACTTATGAGTGTATATGTACAATGTTTCCTGGTGAGAAAGTATGTGCTACAAAACGACTGATATGCAAGCCTTTATAGAAAAAAGTAAATATAATAACTGATAATGTGGAGAGATATTAACGTGATTCAAAAGGGAGGAAATATGATAAAGCCTGATGAATACTGGCGTGAACGCCTAACGGACGACGAATTTGCGGTGTGTCGTGAACGTGGTACTGAAGCCCCATATAGCGGTAAGTTACTGCACAACCATAAGACTGGCGTCTATAGCTGTACATGCTGTGAAAGCCCTTTGTTTCTGTCGGATAACAAATATGACTCTGGGTGTGGTTGGCCAAGCTTTGATGCCCCAGTAAATGATGAAGCAGTACGCTATATAGAAGATCTAAGTCACGGAATGAAGCGTGTAGAGATCCGTTGTACCGCTTGTGATAGCCATTTAGGTCACGTTTTTCCTGATGGTCCGAAGACCACTGGTGAACGGTTCTGTGTTAATTCAGTGTCGTTAATTTTCAACAAAAATGACGAAAGTACGAAATAACTTGTAACTATTGTCTAATCCTTACAGGTCGCATTTGTCGATTTAGGAATGCTGAAACGCCCAAGATTTCAGATTTAACTCTAGTACAAATAAAAACAGCTACCAAAAAGGTAGCTGTTTTTTTAAAGCAGGTGAATAAGAAGCTTAAGTTAGAACACTATAAATGAAGCGATCAGTAACTCGGGACGATTGAAGGGCTGTAGACCCCATCCTCAATAGCTTCGACAATTTTGTCTGCGTCTTTATTTAACTGTTTGTATTTTGAATCTTCAAAACGATAGAGAACGGCCAGTTCCGCTTCTGATGCAATTGGTACATCAAACTCTTTGGCAACCATCGCCCAGACATACGCCTTTTCCATATGGCCCAAGCTGTGATTGATGCTGGCCATTGACTTAAAGATCTCTGTATTGACGGCAGAGTTGCTCGACAACGTTAAGGCATTATTAAGCAGCTTAAGTGTTTTAGCATGATCTCTGGTGGTATAGAAGGTTGCTAAGGCATATTGCATCTCTGCCGTGTTTAACGCTTCTGTGCCTTCCAGTTGTAGGAAACTGCGTCTTGCGTTGGTGTCTCCAGTTTGCGACCACAAGAAGTAAAGCGTTTCCGGTGTATCAGATTGCGATAGCTCACCAACAATGCGCTCAGACTCTTCAATACTGTGCATTAAAGAGGTAAAGCGGCGCTCTTGCAGTTTAGATTGGTCAATAGTTTCGATCTGAGCTGCGAGCTCTAGGCACTTTTTGTAAGCAGTGACTAATTCGAACTCTTTAATCTTATTGATTTCGGAGGGGTGTTTCTGAACTTCAAATCGATGCCAGATAAGATCGGTACGTGCGACACGACATTGCCCATCGTTCATGTTCAATTGTTCACACTGAAGGCCCGGGTTGCTTTGGCACAGTTGATCGGTATTTTTGTTTCCTTCAAGACACCCAACCAGAGTGAAAGGCAATAGGCTAATCGCCAACCATTTCATAATTTTCATATTCCTTCACTTGTGATCAAATGCACTTATTATCGGTCAGGTTCTTGACTCAATTCTGTTACGGGTTATTTTCTGGTGAAAATTGTTAAAACTAAGGCTTTACCATGGATGCAGAACAACTTCTTAGCGCAATGACACCCGAGGTCTACGAACGTTTAACTTATGCAGTTGAAACGGGTAAATGGCCAGAAGGTACGGCGCTCTCAAAAGAGCAGCGCGACTCGTGTATGCAAGCGGTTATGTTATATCAATCTAAACATAACTCTGAAGCTCAACATATGACAATTGCAGCTGGTGGTGAGATTAGCTTTAAATCTAAGTCTGAACTAAAGAAACAGTTTAAATCAGATCAAGACGATATTGTTAGGGTTAACCCTAATCATTAGGCTTAAATTACAACAAAGGGGTGGCAATGTGCCACCCCTTTTACTTTAAGCCGTTTATTTATAAGCAATAAAACGATTTAGTTCACGTTAATTGGCTAACAGACTTATAAGCTCATCTCGCCACGCAACACTTGTTGCATTTGAGTTTTCACTTCTTCGTAGCTTAGATTTTGGCTTAATAGGTAGTGAAGTTTCGCTAGTGCCGCTTCCGGAGTCATATCATAACCACTGACAACCCCAGCTTCTGCTAAAGCACAGCCCGTCGCATAGCCACCCATGTTCACTTTACCTGCTAAACATTGAGTTAGGTTTACCACGATAACTCCACGCTCTGATGCGTCTTTTAGGTGCTGAAGTAGTTCTGGGTTTTGTGGTGCGTTACCCACACCAAAAGTAAGCAGAATCATTGCGTTAACAGGCTGTAATAGTGTGTTGCGGATCACTTCATGTGATATGCCAGGGTACATAGTGATTACGCCGATAGGTTGCGGAGTAATATTATGAACCTTGAAAGCACCTTCAGGCTGCTCGTTTACCTTTACGTTATTGCTGATTTGGATATTGATACCCGCTTCTAGCAATGGGTTCAGATTTGGAGAAGTAAACGCATTGAAGCCATCAGCGTGTGATTTTGTGCTGCGGTTACCACGCATCAACTTGTTGTTAAAGAACAGCGTCACTTCGTTTATTGGGTAGTTTGCAGCAATGTGTAGCGCATTCAGTAGGTTTGCTTGTCCGTCTGAACGAAGCTCTGCTAATGGGATCTGAGAGCCCGTTACAATCACAGGTTTGCCGAGGTTTTCAAGCATGAAAGACAGTGCAGAGGCGGTGTATGCCATAGTATCTGTACCATGCAGGATAACGAAACCATCGTACTTATCGTAGTTCGCGCGGATGTCATCAGCGATAGTCTGCCAATCAAGTGGCGTCATATCTGAAGAGTCCATTAATGGAGAGTATTCGTGAATGGTGTACTCAGGCATCTCTGGGCGATGGAATTCAGGCATGCCAGCTAGCTGCTTATCCATGAAACCTGCGACTGGAACATAGCCGTGGTCAATAGACTTCTGCATGCCAATTGTGCCGCCGGTGTACGCGATATAGATGTGTTTTCTTTCCATGGCGAATAATACTTAGTGTGATATAGGGAACAGGGGGGCGATTATAGCGAATTATCATGCAATAAAAAGAGGCACCTAACACAGAGGCGCCTCTTGATAATAAAGCGTTGAACTTATCTTATTGAACTTGGCAATTTAAGCAGAAAGCGTAGCGGCCTTGTGGGTCGTTAAAGTTGCCTAACAGCTGGCTATCTTGAGCTAACTGTTGAGTAACAGGCTGTAAACTGCTTGGTATCATCGATTTAATATCAAGGCCTATCGACATCTGAACTTGATTCATAAATTCTTGAATAAATTGTTCAGTGGCCGAAAGTGGCTCTTCTACCCAGTAGATGTTGTAGCTTTCAAGTTCTGCAAGTGAAGCCGCAGCTGCAACCGCATCATCAAAATCGCCAATCTCATCGACTAAGCCTTTCTGGATTGCATCTTGACCTGTCCATACTCGGCCTTGAGCGATCTTGTCTACAGCATCGACTTCCATGACGCGATTTTCTCCAACTAGGCTGATGAATCGGCGGTAACCGTTTTCAATGCCCATTTGAAAAGCGTCTTTCGCGCCATCGCTAAGTCCTGTCGTAATACCGATACCTGAGAAAGGTGACGTACCAACGCCGTCAGTGTAAACACCAATATCGTTTAATCCTTTTTCGAAGGTCGTGATAACACTGAAGATACCAATCGAACCGGTGAGCGTGGTTGGTTGCGCTAGGATCTTATCCGCACCCATCGAGATCCAGTAACCACCTGAAGCTGCAAGGCTCGACATCGACACAACAACCGGTTTACCTGCTTGCTTGATCGCTTCTATTTCATTGCGGATCACTTCTGAAGCAAATGCGCTACCACCTGGGCTATCTACACGAAGTACAACGGCTTTCACTTTATCGTCATTACGCGCTTGGCGAAGTAGGGCTGCAGTAGTATCACCACCAACCGTACCACGCGGCTGTTTACCATCCATAATTGCGCCGCTAGCAACAATCACGGCGACATCGTGTGACTCACTGGTCATGTCTGGAAGCATGGTTGCACGGTATTCGTAGTAACCAAACGCGTTGTAGCTGTCTTGACCGTCACTGCCGAAAACATCGGCAAGCTCTAGTCGAACTTGTTGGCGTGTCGCTAGCTCATCCACTAAGCCAAGTTTCTCAGCCAGTTTTGCAATGTCACCGTCCACAGACTCAAGTTCTTTCAAGAACGTTTCCATGCTTGGGTTCAGTGTTTTAGCATCGATCTGACGGTTGTTGCTGACGTCATCAACGTACGCACCCCACAGTTGGCTTAACCAACGAGAAGCGGACTCTTTCGCTGCATCTGACATGTCGTCACGAATGAAGGGCTCGATAGCTGATTTATAGGTACCAACACGGAACACGTGCGTATTTACGTCTAGCTTCTCTAATAAGGTTTTGTAGTAAAGCGAATAGGCGCTGTAACCTTTGAGAAGCACACCACCGTCAGGGGACATGTACACCTTAGTGGCGTAACTTGCCAGGTAGTATTGGCTCTGGTTGTAGAAGTCACCTACCGCATAAATCGGCTTACCCGACGCTTTAAACTCATTTAAGGCTTTAGCAATGTAACGCAGTTTAGTTAGATTGGTCTCTGGCAGCTCTTTAAGTGCTAAAACAATACCCGTTACATTATCGTCGTCTTTTGCGTAGCGAATCGTTTCAACGATATCAAACAGGATGTTTTCTTTTGGAAGGTCTTTGCCCAGCAGCGAACCCGTGACCGAATCCATCGGGTTAATATAGCGGCTTTGCTCTACGATAGGGCCAGACAGGTTAAGTACTAACGCTGATTCTTGTGGAACAGTCGGCTGGGCCGTATCTGAATGGAAGTACACAAAGTAGATGATGGCGATACTGAGTAAAAAGAAAAGGTTTACCAGCGCAAGACGCACAAACGTGATGAGCTTCCAAATCCCTTTAAAGATCATGCCTATAAATTTGAATATTTTTTTCATTCTGTCTCCGCAGTGAGATCACGTCGCTTTAACAAGCCGTAGTACCATTAATCTCAATAATATGAACTGCTTAGTATCCTACGATAATTCCCAAGCTCAAACTATACCAAGAATTGTTAATCGATATATATTCTCATTAAGTGTAGTTAGATTAAGAACTTTTGAACGATTAATACATCCTGCATTATGATCGGTGTTACAAAAATGTAAACGGCTGTTTGAACTTTTGGTAATTGAGTTATATTGTGGTCTGACCACAAGGATATAATAATAGAAGTGATGTCTGCCATGTACCCACATTTACTTGAACCACTCGATCTTGGTTTTACTCAATTACGTAACCGTGTATTGATGGGATCAATGCACACAGGTTTAGAAGAAAATAAAGAAGGCCTGCATAAACTCGCCGCGTTTTATGAAGAGCGAGCAAAAGGAGGCGTTGGCCTTATTGTTACCGGTGGTTTTTCTCCTAATTTACGTGGCAGATTGACCCCATTTAGTGCTGAATTCAGTAAAGTGAAGCACGCAAAAGCTCACCAAGTTGTTACTGAAGCCGTGCACAAGCATGGCGGTAAAATTGCCCTTCAGTTGCTGCATGCTGGCCGCTATGCAATGCACCCATTCGCGCAAAGTGCTTCTGGTATTAAAGCGCCAATTGCTAAGTTCGCACCTAGCGAGATGAGCCCTCGTCAGATCAAAAAGACCATTGGTGCCTTTGCCAATAGTGCCGAGCTCGCTCAAGTGGCAGGTTACGACGGCATTGAGATCATGGGATCGGAAGGTTACTTGATTAACCAGTTCATCTGTAAGCGTACCAACATGCGTTACGACGAGTGGGGCGGTTCTTACGAGAAGCGTATGCGTTTCCCTTTAGAGATCGTTAAATCGATTCGCGAAGCGGTGGGTAAAGATTTCATTATTATTTTCCGTTTGTCGATGCTTGATTTGGTTGAGCAAGGCAGCACGTTTGAAGATGTTGTTCTTTTGGCTCAGAAGCTAGAAGAAGCGGGCGTGACTATCATCAATACTGGCATTGGTTGGCATGAAGCTCGTGTTCCGACTATCGCGACACAAGTACCACGAGGTGCTTTCTCTTGGGTGACGGAAAAAGTGAAACCATACGTGTCGATCCCAGTGGTGACTTGTAACCGAATCAACACACCAGAAGAGGCCGAGCGTATCCTTAGTTCAGGACAGGCCGACATGGTATCAATGGCGCGTCCATTTTTGGCTGACCCTGACTTTGTTAATAAAGCCGCTCAAGACCAAGCTCAGTTCATCAATACCTGTATCGGCTGTAACCAAGCTTGTTTAGATAACGTGTTTAAAGGTAAACGTGCGAGCTGTTTGGTTAACCCACGAGCTTGTTACGAGACTGAAATTGTTGTTCAACCTGCTCAAGCCACTAAGACCATTGCGGTTGTCGGTGCAGGCCCCGCAGGCTTGGCTTGTGCGACGACATTAGCGCAACGTGGACACAAGGTTGACTTGATAGAGAAGAATGACCGTATCGGTGGACAATTCAGACTGGCAATGCAGATTCCGGGCAAAGAAGAGTTCAGAGAAACGATTCGTTACTTTGCTAACCAAATCGATGCATCAGGTGTGAACCTGAAACTGGATACCGAAGCAACGTTTGAGATGTTGCTGAAGTACGATGAAGTGGTGATGGCGGCAGGAGTTGAACCGAGAAAGCTCGATATTGAGGGCATCGACCAAGAAAACGTAGTCGATTACCAAACCTTGATTCGCGAAAAGACACCAGTAGGCGAAAAAGTCGCGATTGTTGGTGCTGGTGGTATTGGTGTCGATGTGGCAACCATGCTAACCGAGCCTACTTCTCACAGTTTAGATGACTGGCTGCATGAGTGGGGCATCGATAAGAATATGGAACACCCAGGTGGTTTGTATCCTTACCCGGATTCATTCAGCGATAAGACAGTCTGGGTAATGCAGCGTAAAGCGGGTCGTGTTGGTAAAGGCCCGGGCAAAACCACAGGTTGGATTCATAAACGTACGCTAGAAAAGCGCGGCGTGAACCTACTGGGTGGCGTGAGCTACAACAAGATTGATGACCAAGGTCTGCATATCAGTATTGGCAAGAAAGAACAGGTCCTCGATGCCGATTCCGTTATCGTATGTGCGGGCCAGGTGTCAGTTCGACCATTCGAAGATATGTGGCAAGAGTTTGGTGGCAAACTGCACGTGATAGGCGGTGCCGATTATGCCGGTGAGCTAGATGCAGTACGTGCTATCCGTCAAGGTGTTGAGCTAGCTATTAAGTTATAGAATCATCTATCAAACTGTAATCTTATCGGTAGATATTGTTACTTAGTTTGCTGAGCTAGATTTTGAACAAGGCTCCTAAGTCATAGATTTAGGAGCCTTTATTGTTTCTAATCTAGGCCAAATGGCTAGTCGTTGAGATTTATTATCGTTTGTATTCTGTGCTAAAGTTCAAGTATACAAATAATAAAGAAATAGTAAGGACTTCAAATGGATGCTTTGGATCTATTGCTCAACAGGCGCTCAATCGCAAAACTCTCTGATCCGGCACCTGAAGGTGTAGCGTTAGAAAATATCATCAAAGCGGGCTTACGGGCTCCAGATCACGGCGCACTAACACCTTGGCGCTTTGTTATCGCGCAGGGTTCAGGTCTACAGAAGCTTTCAGACATATTGGTGCGTGCCGCTGAAGCGGATGCAAGCGAAGAAGCGGTTATCGAGAAAGTAAAAAAAGCGCCGTTCCGAGCTCCAATGGTGATTACCGTTATTGCAAAAGTTACCGAGCACGAAAAAGTGCCCGCGTTCGAACAACACCTTTCTGCGGGTTGCGCTGCACAAGCCATGCAAATGGCTGCTGTCGCGCAAGGCTTCCAAGGCTTTTGGCGCTCAGGTAAATGGATGTTCCACCCAGAAGTACACCAAGCATTTGGCCTAGAAGGCGACGACGAAATTGTTGGTTTCCTATACCTTGGCACTCCAGGCTGTACACCAATGAAAGTGCCAGAGCGCGACTTCGCTAAGTTTGTTGAGTTCTTGTAAAGAGCGTTGAAGCTTGAATAGTGGAATGCTAACTGTATAAACAACCAGTTTTTCTTGATTTCTAGGGGTCACATTAGATAATGTGGCCCTAATTGTTTGTAGCATCTGGAAAAACATGTCTCGCCTTATTATTGCTGAAAAACCAAGCCTCGGCCGCGCGATCGCTGCTGCACTGCCTAATCCACAGAAGAAAGACCAAGGGTTTATCAAATGTGGTAATGGGGATGTAGTGACTTGGTGTATTGGACACTTATTGGAACAGGTTGAGCCAGACGCTTATGACGACCGTTATAAGAAGTGGAACCTAGCCGATCTCCCTATAGTGCCAGAGCAATGGCAGTTAAGACCGCGCAAGACTTCAAGTAAACAGCTCACGGTGATCCGAAAGCTATTGAAGGACGCCACTCAAATTGTTCACGCCGGAGACCCGGATAGAGAAGGACAGTTGCTGGTTGATGAAGTGATCGATTACTGCAAGGTCTCTAAGGCCAAGAAAGAGTCGATGGACAGGCTACTGATCAGCGACTTGAACTTACCTGCTGTAAAGCGTGCACTTTCTCAAATGCGTAGCAACCGCGACTTTATCCCTCTGTCTATTTCCGCTTTAGCACGCTCTAGAGCCGATTGGCTGTATGGCATGAACATGACTCGCGCTTATACCTTGCTTGGTCAAAAGGCTGGCTACCAAGGCGTGTTGTCGGTAGGGCGAGTGCAGACTCCAGTACTTGGTTTGGTTGTAAGACGTGATGAAGAAATTGAGAATTTTATTCCTAAAGATTACTTCACTCTGCACGCTTTGATCCCTTATCAAAATAACGGGCAAAGCTTTGATATTCGCGCGGGTTGGAAACCAAGCGAAGCATGCAAACCATGGCAAGATGAAGAAGGTCGAGTGCTTAATCGCAAGTTGGTTGAGAACGTGGCTAACCGAATTGCGAATCAACCCGCGGTGGTAACGGAATCAGAGCAAAAGCAAAGTAAACAAGCTGCGCCACTGCCTTACTCGTTGTCAGCACTGCAGATTGATGCGTCTAAGCGTTTTGGCATGAGTGCTCAGCAGGTGTTGGACACGTGCCAGTCATTATATGAGAAGCACAAGCTCATCACTTACCCTCGCTCTGATAGTCGTTATTTACCTAAAGATCACTACTCACAAAGAGAGTCGGTAGTGGATGCTATCGCTAACAATGCGAAAGAGTTGCAAAGTGGTGCGCAAGGCGCAGATCTTTCACTGAAATCAAAAGCATGGAACGACAGTAAGGTCGATGCTCACCACGCAATAATCCCAACACCGAAGAAATCATCGGTGAATGGTTTGTCTGCCAATGAGATGAAAATCTATCAGCAAATCGCTCGCCAATATCTGATGCAGTTCTACCCACCGGCTGTGTTTGCGGATGCTAAGTTAGTGTTTGATATCGCTGGTGGTGTGTTCATTGCGAAAGGACGTCAGCTTATCAACCCAGGTTGGAAAGTGTTGATGGGGAAAACGGACACCGAAGAGAAAGGTGATGGCACGGATACGGTTCCTCCATTGGATAAAGGTACGGTGTTGACGTGTCGTGAAGGCGTGATTGGTGATAAGAAAACCGAGCCACCAAAACATTTTACTGAAGCGACCTTGCTACAAGCTATGACAGGTATCGCGCGTTTTGTTGCGAACAAAGACCTCAAAGCCATTTTGAAAGAGACTGATGGCCTTGGCACTGAAGCGACTCGTGCGGGCATTCTGGATACGCTATTCAAAAGGCAACTGCTAACGCGCCAAGGTAAGAGTATTCATAGTAGCCCTGCTGGTAGAGGCTTGATCCATGCCTTACCTGAGGATTCGACCTTTCCAGACATGACGGCACATTGGGAGCACCAGTTGCAAGGCATGGCAGAACGAAATCAAGCGTATCAACCTTTCATGCAAGCGTTAGAAAGCAAGATTGATGGTTTGATGGGCAAGGTAAAAACGGGCGAAGTTCCTGAATCTCTGCGCCATCTTCCTAAAGTTGAGAGACCCGCTTTTAAACGCCGTAAAGGCGGTGGTGCGAAGAAAGCTTATGCCAAGAAAGGTACCTATGCTAAAAAAGGCACTAAAAGCTAGGAACTGAGAGCAAACAGCTGTTTATTGGCGATACTGGAATTAACGACCGACTTTGCGTCCGCAGCGCTTAAACAGCTGTTGCCAATAATCAACATGGCGGCGAGTGGATGATCGAAAGGCTTGATGCGCATCTTGGATGGGAAAGTAATAACTGTGCAGGTCAGGTTGCGCGTCAAACATCCCTAGTTGCGGGGCTAACTGCTGGTAAAAGCCATCCAGCTGCGCCATGTAAGGCTGAACCTTACCTATGTATTGCTGCTCGAATACATTGTTGAGATAACGAAACTTAGTGGTGTCTCGCTGCTTCCCGCAGATGATGTTGGCATCAAAAGTAGTGAGTTGCTTGGTGATGGTATCAAGCTCAGCTGAGGCACGGGCGAGCGAGTAGTATAAATCCCCGAGCGTAGAGCTCTTCTCTAATACTTCTTGAACCTCAGTAGTCTTGCCTGAAACGAGCGGAACGTTTAACGCTTGATTGATATGTTCTAAGGCATCACCGGTTTGTCTTACCTGATCGCCGATATCAGCACGTAACCACTGACTACCACGCATTTGCGACTGCATCGCTTCACTGGCATAGATTAGATTCCATTGGTGTAGTGGAAATTGTGCGAGTTTCTGTTGCTCGATTTCTCTGAGTAATTTTATGATCTCTGGATCTAATTCATTATTAGATAAACACTTACCAACACCTTCCAGTAGAGCGACTTGATAATCGTAATTCCGGAACTCGTCGGCGACTTTTCCAAGTACGGAATTTCTTTCTGCAATCAGATTGAATAACCCACATTGTCGAAGTTGATAACTGTCGATGAGACCGATAGAAAGTGAGGGCACGTCAAGAAACAGCTCTCGCTTTCTCGGTAGGTTTTCAAACTCCCAGTCATCATTGAGTTCTTTTGCATCTTGTACTCTGGCGACCTTAGTTTGATAGTCGTCGAACAAGTCGCCGGGGCCATCACTGAAACAGCCAGCTAGCATCACTGTCAGACAAAACAGTGTTGAGTGCTTAACTAGGTTTGAGAGAGGCCCTGCATTCATCTGTGGATCACCAGTCTATTTCGCTGCCATCGAAATTGAAGAAGTGACCACTCACTTCGGTATTCGCTGACTCGATGACTTTAATAAGGCCGGATGCTGAAGTGTCGGTGTCGATCAGAGCATTCGGCCCGCCCATTTTAGTCTGTACCCAACCTGGGTGCAGTGCTAACACTGTAAAGCCATTCTCGGTTAAGTCGTTGCTTAGGCTCTTCACCACGGAGTTTAGAGCGGCTTTAGAGGAGCGATAGATATAACCGCCGCCTGAGGTGTTCTCAGTCATACTGCCGACTCTAGAGGATAAACAAGCGACCTTTTTGATATCGCTGTCTTCTAATAAAGGCAATAGCGTTTCGACAAGTTTCAGCGGAGCAATAGTGTTGACTTCAAAAACACGACGCCACTCTTCGACATCGGTATTACCCAGCCCATAACCTTTAGGACCATAGTAGCCAGCGTTGTTGAGCAAGATATCAATCGGTTCCATTTGCGAGGGGAGTTGGCCTACTGCTTGGTAATCGGTTATCTCTAATTGAATGCAGGTTAGGTTGCTGTTGTGCTTTGCGAGTGAGAGCAGTTCTTTTGCTGAATTGGCTTCACGATAAGTCGCGTATACCTTGTGGTTACCTTTCAAGTACTGCTGAGTCAGGCTTAAGCCAATGCCGCGGTTCGCTCCAGTAATAAAAATTACGCTCATGGTGATTCCTTTTCAGTTCAATTAGTTAAGTTTGATGGCTTAACACGAGAAAATCAACGCTCCACCAACTGGCCATTAACATTCCTACAAAAATCATTACTGCTGTTACTGAGCCGCAGAACACCCCAAAGATGAGTATTAGGTTTCTCATTGCTGTCTCTTTTTGAAACTTAATATAATGATAACCATTATCATTAATTAAGGTTGTCGCCTAGGCTGAGACTGTTATGATTTTGAGAAAGATACGCAATTAACCTGATTATGATTCCTTTAATTTACCACCCAATCTATTCGCAGTTACCTTTACCAGAAGGTCACCGTTACCCAATCAACAAATATCAGTTGTTATATAGTGCTGTTGAGAAACGAATGGATAGCGAACCTCGATGGAAGAGCAAGTTTGAAGTGTTTCAACCAACGCCGGTTTCGGTTGAGCAAGTAAAACAGGTACACGATAGTGACTATGTCGATTTACTTGTGTCTGGTAATTTGCCAGCGGCCAAAATGAGACGCATCGGGTTCCCGTGGAGTGAGCAACTGATCGAAAGGACACTCTACTCAAGTGGAGGAACTTGTTTAGCGGCTGAAATGGCCATAGAGAGTGGTTTAGCGATTCATTTGAGTGGTGGTTATCATCACGCACACCATGATTTTGGTAGCGGATTTTGTTTGTTGAACGATCTGGTTTTAGCGGCAAAACATGCGCTGACCTTTGAACATATCGATAAAGTGCTTATCGTCGACAGCGATGTTCATCATGGTGATGGCACTGCGACTCTTTGCCAAGAGAATGACGACATCATTACTTTGTCGTTCCACTGCGATAAAAACTTCCCTGCACGAAAACCGCTATCTGATTTAGATGTGCCGTTAAGTCGTGAAACAGAAGATAAAGAGTTTCTGCGTTGTTTTGAGCAAGTCACCAAGCTGGCGATTGCTCACCATCAACCTGATCTCATTATTTATGATGCGGGTATCGATATCCATCAAGACGATGAACTAGGCTATTTGAATGTGTCTACACAAGGGATATTTGAACGCGACTGCTTGATGATCGACTTAGCGAAATCAGAATCTATCCCGATGGCATGTGTTGTTGGTGGTGGCTATCGAACACAGCATGAAGATCTGGTTCCTATTCACATGCAATTATTGAAAGCGGCACTAGAAGTGAATGTTTGACGTGACAAACTCGGGTTTTCTCCAGATACAAAAAAGCCGCTGATTTCTCAGCGGCTTTCTTTAATGTGGTGGAGGGATAGGGATTTGAACCCTAGAACCGCTATTAACGGTTGCCGGTTTTCAAGACCGGTGCTTTCGACCACTCAGCCATCCCTCCAGTGGCGTGAATAATATAAGGGGCAGAGGACCTTGTAAACCCCTAATTTTCATAATTTTGTTCTGTTGCTTGTTTTCTAGTCATTAACGGCAATAAAAAAGGGAAGCCACTGGCTTCCCTTTTATTTTTGGTGATCATTTAATCATTTTTTGTGTAGAAACGCTGTAGCTCAGTGAGGCCTTGCATCAACACCGGTAAGCGAGGGCTTACGTTTTTCAGGCGCTTGTAATTCTGATCGTACAGTTTGTAGTTACCAAATTTATCTAACACAGTAGTTTGCTTGTCAGTAATCAGAGCAAGTTCACGAGAGTCACCCGCGAGAATCCACTTTCTCTTACGCTCATTAAACAGGCTGCGACCACTACTGAAATCAGTCGGGCTTGAAGATACACCCAATAGCTCTTGCATCAGAGTTACTGATACGTCTAGATGACTAGAACGGTGAGTGTACTCAGAAGCAGACTTACCAGGCCAGCTGATAAACAGTGGTACTTGTAACTGATAACGACTGTAGTTGGAGTTTGCACCCCAGCTATTCGTTTTGGTTTCGTTAAACTCAGTACCGTGGTTAGAGGTAATGATTACAACCGTGTTGTCGGCTAGATCTAAGCGCTCTAGCTCCGCATAGATTGTTGCTAGCTGAGCATCGGCGGCTTGAGCTGATTTTTGATAGTCTGCAGTAAACCGTTCCGCTGTGGTTAACGTTGAGTTTGATTCAGAGCTTGAATCGTAGCTGGCGAAGTTATCCAGTGTGGTCAGTTCAATAAAGTTAAACCAAGGGCGCTTCGCTTGCGGTGATTGAATCCAGTCAGACCAAGCTTGTATTGCACTCTGGTCATCATACGTTGCCTGTTCTGGCATCACATCACGGCCTCGGAAGATGATATCCGAGTAAAGAGCATCGCTAAAGTTGTCGCCACTGAACGCAGCAAACTTGTACTTGTGATTATCTAAAACATCGAGTAATACCGCGCTAGAGCCTTGGGCTTCGATGCTGCTCGCGTAGCTGCTCGGAAGACCATAGAACAAACCGAAAATACCAAACATGTCGTTACTAGAACTGTAGTGGTTGGTGAAGTTGATCGACTGTTGTGCGAATGCATAGCTGCTAGGCATTGATGTTTCGTTCAGTGCGTCAGAGCGAAGGTTGTTCACACTCACCATCAGGATGTTCAGATCATCACTACGACGGTTGTACTGAATTTCTTCTAGTGGGTAGCTAACGAGGTTTACATTGCCTTTGTTCGCTTCCAAACGTTCTAGATATTCTTCACGGTCTAATAGACCATGTTTTTCCATAAAGCTTTTCGCTGTCATTGGATAAGACAGTGGGAAGTTCGCTTTCTGGCTAGTAATTGGGTTATAGAAATACGCATCAGCCCACATGTAGGTCAGGTGGCTGCTGATGAAACACAAGAAGAATACGGCAGTAATTGGACGGCCAATGTGTTTATGAGACAGTTTACGCTGCTTACGCCAAACCCATTCAGATAAGCCAAGCTGTAGCAAGAAGATGAGCGGCATAACAATGAAGAGGTGCTGCAAATCAGACGTGAATGCAGATTCCTCTCCACTGAATAAAACCTCCCACACAACAGGCGTCAGGTGGAGGTTTATATTTTGATACGTTTGGGTATCAATCAGTAGGACAGTTAAACCTATGGTCGCAAAACAAACCGCAACCAAACGTAATAACTTCCTCGACGGAAGAATAAAAGTGAGCGGGAACAGCACTAATAGATAGAGCGCGAACACTAAAAAGCCAAAATGACCAACCCACGATGCAGCCAAATAGAATTGACCTAGCAAGGTTTCTGGCCAAGCAGATTGAGTAATATAACGAGTACCAATCAACATCGCAGCAATGATGTTGAAAAATGCAAACCAGTGACCCCAACCAACCAGTCGAGATACACGATCGCTATATGAGTTTGCGCTGTCTACCATTTATAATTCTTTTATCCGTCAATCAAATTTAGTGAGACTTTTTATCTTCAAGAGAAGAAATTAAAGCCTCGGCAAATTTTTCAGCAATTCCTTTGCGTTGTGAAGCAGCAACATTCTGATTTAAGACATTGGTTGCGATATTTCCAGCGATCATCAGTGAAAGTTCTGGTGAAGCTTTGTGCTTAGATAGTACAGCACCTACTTCAGCTAGGATTTTTTCAACTTGATCATCTGTGTATTTAGATATAATCGGCATAAGGACTCTAATAATGATAGTAAAAGCGGCTTATGATAACCTACTATGCACGACAACTGAAACCTGAACGGTAATATTTTCACTATGAGCCTTCACCTTTCCAACGTAATTTTACACCAGCTGAGCAAGAACGATCAGGATGAACTGATTGTTAACTATCGTGCTGAATCTCTAGAAAACGATGCTTCATCTGAAAGTCTGGTTGCTGAACTTCACCGTGTTTTTAACTCAAAAGCAGGCAAAGGGTTTGGTTCTTTCAAATCTGACAGCGAATTTCAGCAGTGGTTGCACCAACTTCGTGCTGGTGAGACAAATTTTTACGATTTTTCTCAAAAGAGTGCGCAACGTCTAAAAGATGAGCTTTCAAAATACCCATTTGCTGACGAAGGTATCTTGGTAATGGCTGAATATCAGTCACTTGCAACAGATTATCTATTCATTGGTTTGCTGCCTTCAAACCAAAGCCTAAAGGTAACTGAAGGGCTAGATATTAGTGCGACGGATTACCTTGATATCTCAAAAATGGATATTGCGGCTCGCCTAGACCTTTCTACTTATGAGACTGATAAAGAGTCAAACCGTTATTTAACTTACATTAAAGGACGTGTTGGCCGTAAAGTCGCCGATTTCTTCTTAGATTTCTTACAAGCTGAAGTGGGTCTGGATGCGAAACAGCAAAACCAAGTACTGATGCAAGCGGTAGAAGATTTCGTTTCTGACTCTAAATTAGAGAAAGAAGAAGCGATCAGCTACAAAAAGCAGGTTGCGGATTACTGTAACGAGCAGCTTAAAGCTGGCGATGAAGTGCAAGTTCGTGAACTTTCTGGAGAGTTACCAGCAAGCACAGATGGCACAAGTTTCTTTGACTATACTAGTGAGCAAGGTTACGAGTTAGAAGACAGCTTTCCAGCCGATCGTGCAACTATGCGTAAACTAACAAAATTTGTTGGTGCTGGTGGCGGTTTGAATGTTAGTTTTGATAGTCTGCTTCTAGGCGAACGTATCTTTTACGATCCGGAGACAGACACGCTAACGATTAAAGGCACACCACCGAACTTACGTGACCAATTGACTCGCAATAAGTCATAGTCGGAAGTTAACGGATAAAAGCGGCAGCAGGATGTTGTCGCTTATTTTGTGCTTAATCTTTTAGCTACTGTCATGGCTTCAAGTTAACATGCACAAGGAATATAGATGGAACAATCAGTAGCAAAGCCCAAACGCTTTAAAAAACCAGCCACCTTCTTGGTTGTGCTCTTGGCTCTGTGGCTACTTCCTTCATTGGCTCTTCTTAATTTAAGCCGTTCCTACACCAATTCTCTTGCTCAAATCGAAGAGCTCGGTATTCGAGTCAACGAGTTGAGGCAATCACTTTATTTCTCAGAACCGCTTCGAGTCTCTCGTATCAATGATCTAGCACTCGATGCTCAGTTGGTTTATTCAATCCGACTGCAGATTGAATCTGATTTTCAACACGCTTTGTTTCGCCCTGATGTGAACCAACTGTTGTACGTAGCCGATCAGTTCCTAGAAAAGTTCGATGAGTTCATCCCGATCGAAAGCCAAGTTCAAGACATCGTTGATAACATTAAGATGTTGCGTGCGGATAAAGAGCTTTCCCCTAAGTTAAAACCACTCCTAAACGAATTCGGCGTAGTGGTCTTTGAAGCGATGTATTCTGACAGTCAAAGTTCGTCTGCCACTTATCGTGCCTTCGATTCTATTCTAGAAAAATCTTATTCATTAAAAACCAAAGAGCAAGATGCACTTCAACAGCTATTGGCTGATGCTTCAGCATTGTTGAGTGATTACGCCCAGCTCAATTATTTGGTCGATAAGATTAAGAAAAACTCAGTGAATGAGCAGATCATTAAACTTGAAGCTGAGTTTCATGAGCGTCAGTTTAACCTTTTACTTGTGATGTTAGGCTTGAGCTTAGTGGCGATGAGCGCTTTGGTTGTGTGGAGTGTTAGTGTGAGAAAAGCGGCTCTGCAGCCCAAAGCAGAACAGGGTATAGCCCCTGAACTAAGCAAAGAAAAGGTTGTTAATCTTTCCGATAAGGAAGATGAATTGTTTTCAGAAAGTAGCGTTGATTCGACTCCCTCGGCAACTAACCAGTTTGAGAAAGAGCCTGAGGTACCTGAAACCGTATTGAATCAGCAACCAGAATATCAACCTCAACAAAATATGAGCCCTGCAAGTCAACCTGGTACGATAGGCGAGCCAATGTCGGAGAAACACATAGCCAGTGTGACGGACTCTAAGCCTGCGATTGATATTGAAGACATGTTGGAGACGCTCGATGGTGATGCTGAGTCTGTCGAATTGTTGCTTGGCGTCTTTGTACAAGATCACGCAGGTGACTATAAGAAATTTAAGTCTTTGCTGATCAAAGATGAAACCTCCGCAGCTCGCATTGTACATAGTTTAAAAGGCGTAGCTGGTAGCATTAAAGCGTCTCGATTAGCGATTATTGCCGCAAGTATTGAAATGACAATGAAGCAATCAAGAGCCATCAGTGAGCATGATTTAACAGAGCTTGAGCAGGCAATAAAAGCCTCGGTAGATTCAGCTCATGCATATTTAGATAATCAACGTTAACTTTTGTGGGAATTTTGACAATACTCTGACGAAGTGCTCATACAATCCGCGCCCTTAGTCTTTGTCAGAGGTTTATATGTTACGAGTTTCGAGTCGAAGTTGGATGGTGTTGGTGCTTAGCATTGTGCTAAGTGGTTGTTCTCTCTTAGAAGTTAAGTTAGATAGTCAGACGACGCCTCTCACTCAACAAGAGCTGAATGCTCGCCTCATGACGCGTGAATACGCCAAGATGTTTTTTACAAGAGTAGAAGACTCGGCGGACGTAATCGCGCAATCTTACCCGGCTGATGACACCTTACATCAATCTTATGTGTTGCTTTGGAAGATCCACGCAGAGCAAGGCTTACAGCAAGCGGCTTATCAAACTTCTCCTATGTCAGCTTTAATTGACTCATGGGTGTTCACTGCTCAAATGAATCAGTTTTACGCACAAGGTGACGGTGCTGATTTGTTCGTGACCGATGATGCTGTAGAAACAGCTCGTTTTCTTGACCAAGAAGCTGAAAAGCTAGCAAAGGGCGTATTGAGCTCAAGTGATTTCAAAAAGAGCAAAGCATTCGTTGCAGAGTTTGCCGCGAACAATCCTTTTAAAGATCTTACCTTCAGAAGTACGCCTGCTTATCGAGAATGGCTAGCTTACCTTGGTAAAGATGAATCACAGATCGTTCAGAGCCTAGGTACCATGCCAGAAGCCATGAGCGATGCATCAGACCGCTTAAGCCTAATGGCGGACCAAACGCCAAAACTGATGTCTTGGAAAGCCGAATTGGTGGCGATGAATAGCTCACTCACGGGTGAAGATTTGTCGATGACACTAGAAAGCCTTCGCCAAACCTCAGCTAGCATGCAGGACTTTATTGAAAATAACCCTGAATACATGCAAACACTAGCCTCTATTATGTCGGCAGAAATGCAGCCATTGCTCAACGACCTCAGCGATAAAACAGACCAAAAATTGGCGATGCTGAGCGATGAACGTGTCGCTCTGGAAAAGATGGTTACGCGTGAGAGAGAAGCGTTAGTTCAGATGATTGAGAAAGAGCGTCTCGAGATTGCAGGTATTGTGACATCAGAAAGAGAGCTGTTCACTCAAGATTTAGACCGTGTCTCTCAAGAAGTGGTTGTGCTTGCGATTGATAAGCTGATGGAGCTAATCAAGGGTGTGATTATTTACTTTATTCTGTTTATCTTGGTGGTGTTCTTCGCACCGTTAGGCATCGGTTACTGGTTGGGTAAGCGAACCGCAAACAAGTAAAAAACCGATAAAAAAGAGCGCTCTATGGCGCTCTTTTTGCATTTCTACCATTAACGTTTTGAGTTACGTTCGAAAGTGTTAGCCCATGAACTTAAGCTTGTTGCTTGCTTAGCTCTGTCGCTTCTTCAGCTTCAAACGCTGGTGCTGTTGGTTCACACTTATCAACGAACCAACCCATATAAGACGTCACGATAGTTACAATGATACAGATGAAGCTTAACCACATGAACGGCGCGTAAGATAGCGTCGCAACGCCAAGAATACTCGCCATGTAGATGCCGTTATCACTCCACGGAACCATACCCGACGTTAACGTGCCACCAAACTCAGCATTACGCGATAGGTTCTTACGTTTGTAGCCTAAACGGTCGTAGTTTTTCGCACAGATTTTTGGCGTAAGGATTAACGATACGTACATTGCAGAACCGAATACGTTACCCATGAAAGCCGTGCCAATGGTGCTAGTCGCTAGTGAGCCTGCGCTGTTTACGCGGCGCTCAAACACTTTAGCGATTGTCTCTAGTACGCCCACTTTATCCAGTAAGCCACCGAAACCTAGACCAAATACGATAACCGCAACCGAACCAAGCATGGAAGACATGCCGCCACGGTTAAGAATCGAATCAATAAACTCTACGCCAGATGAGATTGAGAACGGTGCCCAAGCAGTGTTGAATGCCGTTAGGAAGTCGATATCTTGGATCATGACTGCCCAGATAATACCCAGCAGAGAACCAAAGCTGATGACCGGGAATGAAGGCATACGGAAAGCCAACAGACCAAGCACGATAAGTACTGGAACGAATGAATAAGGGGTGATGTAGAACTGAACTTCCATCGCTTTGATTACAGAGTCTACTTGGCTCATGTCAACGTTGCCCGCGTAGTGGAAACCAAACGCAGTAAACATGATGCCTGTAATCACGTAGCTGATTAACGCAACTGGCAACATGCCCTTGATGTGTTCAACCACTTCAACACCAGACATTGAAGAAGCCAGAATCACTGAATCAGAAAGCGGAGACATCTTGTCACCGAAGTAACAGCCTGACAGCACTGCACCTGCAGTAATCGGCGCTGGAACACCGAGACCTTGGCCGATACCCATCATCGCGATACCTGCTGTACCCGCAGCGCCCCAAGAAGTACCAGTTGCCAATGCGGTTAGAGAACAGATGATCATGGTCGCTAAAAGGAAGATAGAAGGGTGGATAGCTTTCAGACCATAGTAAATGATAGTAGGTACGATCCCGCCTGAGATCCAAGTACCAACAAGAGCGCCAACGGCTAAAAGTATTAAAACCGCGCCTAAGCCATTGGATATTCCTTTGAGTGCTGCTTTTTCTAAGTCTTTGTATTGGTGTCCAAGACGAATACCAAGAACCATGATAATGAACCAGCCAATATACAAGGCAAGTTGAATTGGAAGGTCAAGCTTTGCTGTAAAGGAAAAAGCAAGGGATAGAAATAGTCCTAACGCGATGAATACCTGCAATAGGTTCGGTAGGCGAGTTTTACTCTGCTTCATAAAAGCCTCTTGTGATTTCGAGCATTTATAGTGCTTCGTTATAGTGTGTGGTGCAAAACGGACACTACAGTAATTAGTTTATTATATCGAAAAAATACGTCCAAGTTGTGATATTTGACTGTTAACTCAATCAATTGTGGTTTCATAATCTAAAATTTTGTTAAATTCATGATTGTTACATGTTGAGATTTGTCGCACGTTGTTTTCGTTTTGTAAAATAAAATTCTGATTAACCTTGGTTTGAAAGAGGGATTTACTGTTTGTGATGAGCGTCGATTGAATCGATTTTGGCGATGTAAATGTTTGAATTTGACGATAATGGACGCTTAATCAATGAGGTGGAGATGGAATGTCGATACAGAGATAACTGCACGATTCATTACGTTCACTTAAAAGAAACGAAAAAGTTACACTTTTTGACAAAAAGCACTTGAGTTCTGTTTCTGAAAAACTTATAGATGGGGGAGAGCAATTTTTAATTTATACATGGAGAGTGAGCGATGAGAGTAGGTCTAGTTGGTTGGCGCGGTATGGTGGGTTCTGTACTGATGCAACGTATGGTTGAAGAGAAAGACTTCGACTTGATTGAGCCTGTTTATTACAGCACATCTCAGATTGGTATTCCTGCCCCTGTTCTAGGTGGTAAAGATGCGGGTCTACTTCAAGACGCTTTTGATATTGATAGCCTAAAACAGCTTGATGCTGTGATTACTTGTCAAGGCGGCGATTACACATCAAAAGTATACCCAGCACTGCGTCAAGCAGGTTGGAAAGGTTACTGGATTGATGCAGCTTCTACTCTGCGTATGGACGCTGATTCAATCATCACTCTTGATCCTGTTAACTTGGCTCAAATTCAGCAAGGCATTCACAGTGGCACCAACACTTTCGTTGGCGGTAACTGTACTGTGAGCTTAATGCTTATGGCTCTAGGTGGCCTGTACGAGAAAGGCATGGTTGAGTGGATGAGTGCCATGACTTACCAAGCAGCTTCTGGTGCGGGTGCTAAGAACATGCGTGAGCTGATCTCACAAATGGGTGTGATCAACGACAGCGTAAGTTCTGAGTTAGCGAACCCTTCAAGTTCAATTCTTGATATCGATAAGAAAGTGGCTGATACGATTCGTTCATCTTCATTCCCAACAGACCAATTTGGTGCTCCACTTGCGGGCTCACTGATTCCTTGGATCGATGTGAAGCGTGAAAACGGTCAGAGCAAAGAAGAGTGGAAAGCGGGTGTGGAAGCGAACAAGATTCTTGGTCTAGACGGTCAACCGATTCCTATCGATGGTACCTGTGTACGTATCGGTGCAATGCGTTGTCACGCTCAAGCGCTAACGATTAAGCTCAAGCAAGACGTGCCAATGGACGAGATCGAAGAGATCATCGCGACGCACAATGATTGGGTTAAAGTGATTCCTAATGACCGCGACATCACAGCACAGGAGCTAACACCAGCGAAAGTAACAGGCACTATGTCTGTGCCAGTCGGTCGTCTGCGCAAGATGTCGATGGGCAACGACTTCCTAAACGCATTCACGGTTGGTGACCAACTGCTTTGGGGTGCTGCAGAACCACTACGTCGTACTCTGCGCATTATCCTTGCTGAGAAAGCGTAACTGCCTCATTTTTGAGAATAATTAACGAAGAAGCGCCTTAGGGCGCTTTTTTTGTTTCTGATGACAGAAGCCTGACTTTAAAACCTTACCTTTCGTGCGTCTTAAAGTTGGAGCTAGAAAATGAAAGCAAACCTTAAAGGTTTTACTCTTATCGAGTTGATTGTTGTTATCGTCATTATTGGTGTTTTAGCGGTTGTTGCAGCACCTAGGTTTTTAAACATACAACATGATGCTAGGGTTTCGGTTATGGAAGGGTTAGGGGCATCAGTCCATACCGCAGTGGATTTAGCATTCGAAAAAGCAGCTGTGGCAGGAATGGAAGACCAAGAACGTTACCTCGTACCAAACTACGGAAGCGTACAGTTTGGCTACCCTGCTGTTGAAAAAGGGGGAATGGAAAACTTTTTGGCGATTGATTCTGGGTACCATGATTTAACGAAAGAGTGGACTTGGGCTGCACATAATAATGGGTCTGTTGGCGACCCTGATTTGTGGCTGATTACCCGATCGGAATATTTGTCGGACGTTCTTCCCAATGACTTCAATACCGCTATCGAGAAGACCCAATGCTATGTGAAATACACGGCTGCGATGGAAGCAAATGATGACTACCAAGTGGAAGTTTTCACGGATGGCTGTTAGATAGTTAAGAAAACAAAAAGAGCTCTTAGGAGCTCTTTTTTGGTTTTATTCGATCTTGTCGGTGATGACACGCTTGTCTGGATCTGCCAATTCGCTTGCACAGTGTTTGCAATACATGGCGTCAGAATCATGACCCGCTCGGTTGCAGTTAGGACACTTAACCAACTCTTTGTGTGAGTTCATTTCATTACTGAGTTCTGCAGTAATAATCCCTGTCGGCACCGCCAAAATTGAGTAACCCAATAGCATGGTCAGTGATGCTATGGCTTTGCCAAGCGCGGTCTGCGGCACCATGTCACCATATCCCACTGTCGTGATGGTCACTATTGCCCAATAGATGCTGTGAGGAATACTAGTGAAGCCATTTTCTGGTCCTTCAATAACAAAGATCAGAGCACCAAAGATAACGACTAAAATCCCAACGGTGCTGAAGAAGATCAGTATCTTTCGTCTTGCCATTAACAGTGAGCGCAACAGAATATTGGAATCTTGCAGGTAGCGAACCAGTTTTAGGATTCGGAAGATACGCATCACACGAAGCAGCCTCACCACACCCATAAACGAAGCGCCAGGGAAGATGATCGCTAAATAGGTTGGAAGAATCGCTAATAGGTCAACGACACCATAAAAGCTAGTAGCGTAAGATTTTGGCTTTGGAGAGCAATAAAGCCTCAACAAATACTCAAGAGTGAAGAGTGCAGTAAAGGTGTATTCGATATAACGCAGCTGTTGTGACCATTCACTCATTACATTAGGAATGGACTCTAAGATTAGAACTAACAGCGAAGCCAAGATTGCAACGATCAGAGAGATATCAAATGCACGTCCGGCAGGCGTGTGAGTACCAAAGATAATGACGTACAAATGATGCTTGAGTGGCTTGCGTGACATAAGGAGAGATTCATCTTCTGTTAAATGCATTAACAGTCATTATACTAGCTTCATAATAACGAGGCGAGTGAAAGCCCAATTGCTTTACTCGCCTCATCTATATTTCAATATTGTTGCCCTTTATAGAGCAACCGAAATGCTGTTAAACGTTATGCCAAACCTGGGAACAAATTACGTAAGCCATTGGCGATGAACTCGATGCCCAATGCGCCAAGAATTAAACCCATGATACGAGTGATCACGTTGATACCCGTTTGACCTAGGAAACGAACGATAACTGGCGCTGAACGGAACAAAAGCCAAGAGCATGTTGCGAATGCGATGATGCTAATGCCGATTCCTACCGTATCAATAGCAGCAGGGTAGCGAGACCCGTAAACAATGGTCGAGCTGATTGCACCCGGACCTGCCATTAGCGGCATAGCAAGTGGAACAACACCGATCTGCTCTTTGCTGATGTATTCAGATTTTTCTTGTTTGTTCTGCTTATCTTCACCGAGCTTACCGCTCATCATCGAAAATGCGATGCTCAGTAATAGTAAACCACCTGCAACACGAAATGAGTCCAGTGAGATACTAAACATATCAAGTAGCATTTGCCCCGCAACAAGAGAGACAATGAGGATCACGGCAACAGCAATGTTTGCTTGTAAGGCTGTCCTGTTCCTCTCTTCTGGCGGCATATGAGCAGTAAGAGAAACAAAAACAGGCATGATGCCGATTGGGTTTACGGCAGCAACAAGCCCAAGGAAGAATTGCATAAAAATTGCGAGTTCTAAGCCTTGCATGAGAGCGATCTCCAGTTAGCGTACTTAAGGTTGAAGGTTTGATCTGTGAATAGTCTAGGCGCGTAATGTAAGGGACAAACTCAATTTACACGAATGAAAAAAACTAACTTGAAACGGGTGTTTTTTTGTAGAAAAACTAATTGAATCTCACTTTTGTATCTTCCTTGTTGCAAGCTTGTCAGTGTTGTTTCATTTCGTAACTTTTTATTGAGTAACTGTTAACTGCCGCACGGAATTAATAAAAATTATGTCAGAATCTAGCCCGTGTAACGGTATGGATATACTCTCAGTAGCACGAATATAGCTGTATACATGTAATTTAACGGACTAAAAATGAAACTTTTTTACAGTTTATGACGCTATGTAGAAAAAAGTTGACTGTTTGCTTGTTTTTTGTGCTAACGGAAAGTGTGATTTTAATCTATTTAAATCAGTATCTTAAGTTTATTTTTGCGATTGCCTTACTACTTTTTGGTTAATTCTTTTTGGGTAACTGATCTGGGTCAATTTTTTTCATACAGTGAAATAATATACTCAGTCCTGAAAGCAATTTACTAAGAACGTTGTTGTTTGAGGTTAAAAGCAAGCAGCGAAATTAATAAAAAGTTTTTAATATTTATTATTTTAGGAGATCCACCATGCCTGTAACTAACTTAGCGGAACTTGATGCTCTAGTAGCTCGCGTTAAAGCAGCACAAGAAGAGTTTGCAACATTCTCTCAAGAGAAAGTAGACGCAATCTTCCGTGCAGCTTCTCTTGCTGCTAACCACGCTCGTATTCCACTAGCACAACAAGCAGTTGCTGAATCTGGAATGGGTATTGTTGAAGATAAGGTTATCAAAAACCACTTTGCATCTGAATTTATCTACAACAAATACAAAGACGAAAAAACATGTGGCATCTTAGAAGAAGATGACAACCTAGGCACAATGACTATCGCTGAGCCTGTAGGTATCATTTGTGGTATCGTTCCAACAACGAACCCAACTTCTACAGCAATCTTCAAATCTCTAATTTCTCTTAAGACACGTAACGGCATCATCTTCTCGCCACACCCACGTGCAAAGAACTCAACTAACGACGCAGCGAAACTAGTTCTAGACGCAGCTGTTGCAGCGGGTGCTCCAAAAGACATCATCGGTTGGATCGACCAACCATCTGTAGAGCTTTCTAACGCGCTTATGAAGCACGACGGTATCGCACTTATCCTTGCTACTGGTGGTCCAGGCATGGTTAAAGCAGCGTACTCTTCTGGTAAGCCTGCTATCGGTGTTGGTGCTGGTAACGTTCCAGTAGTTATCGACGAAACTGCTGACATCAAACGTGCTGTAGCTTCTATCCTTATGTCTAAAACATTCGATAACGGCGTTGTATGTGCTTCTGAGCAAGCAGCTATTGTAGTTAGCGAAGTCTATGACGAAGTTAAAGAGCGTTTCGCTTCGCACAAAGCTCACGTTCTATCTAAAGCTGACGCTGATAAAGTACGCAAAGTACTGCTTATCGACGGCAACCTAAACGCTAAAATCGTAGGTCAGCCTGCTCCAGCAATCGCTGAAATGGCTGGTGTTAAAGTTCCTGCTGATACAAAAGTACTTGTAGGTGAAGGTCTTGGTAAAGTTTCTTACGATGACGAATTCGCTCACGAGAAACTATCTCCAACTCTAGGTCTATTCCGTGCGGACGACTTCGAAGACGCTGTTGCTCAAGCGGTAACTATGGTTGAAATCGGTGGTATTGGTCATACATCTGGTCTTTACACTAACCAAGATACTAACGCAGACCGCATCCGTTACTTCGGTGACAAGATGAAGACTGCTCGTATTCTAATCAACATCCCTACTACTCACGGTGGTATCGGTGACCTGTACAACTTCAACGTTGCACCTTCTCTAACTCTAGGTTGTGGTTCATGGGGTGGTAACTCTATCTCTGAGAACGTAGGTCCTAAGCACCTTATCAACAAGAAAACTGTAGCGAAGCGAGCTGAAAACATGTTGTGGCACAAACTACCTAAGTCTATCTACTTCCGTCGTGGTAGCCTTCCAATCGCAATGAGCGACCTAGAAGGTAAGAAACGCGCATTCCTAGTAACTGACCGTTTCCTATTCAACAACGGTTACGCTGATGACGTAGTTAGCCTGCTTAAAGCACAAGGCATCGAAGTTCAAACTTTCTTCGACGTAGAAGCGGATCCAACGCTATCTGTTGTTGAGAAAGGCGCTGAAGCAATGAAGAGCTTCCAACCTGACGTAATCCTTGCTCTAGGTGGCGGTTCTCCAATGGATGCTGCTAAGATCATGTGGGTTATGTACGAGCACCCAGAAACTCACTTTGAAGAACTAGCAATGCGCTTTATGGATATCCGTAAACGTATCTACAAGTTCCCTAAAATGGGTCAAAAAGCTGAGCTAGTATGTATTACTACTACTTCAGGTACGGGTTCAGAGGTTACTCCATTCGCTGTTGTTACAGACGACAAGACTGGTGCTAAATACCCACTAGCTGACTACGAAATCACGCCAAACATGGCTATCGTTGATGCGAACCTTGTAATGAACATGCCTAAGTCTCTAACAGCGTTCGGTGGTTACGATGCAGTAACTCACGCTCTTGAAGCTTACGTATCTGTTCTAGCGAACGAATACTCAGACGGTCAAGCTCTTCAAGCACTTAAGATGCTTAAAGAATACCTACCATCAAGCTACAAAAATGGTGCGGCTGACCCAATCGCTCGTGAGAAAGTACACAACGCAGCAACTATCGCTGGTGTAGCATTTGCGAACGCATTCCTAGGTGTGTGTCACTCAATGGCTCACAAAATTGGTGCTGAGTTCCACCTACCACACGGTCTTGCTAACGCACTACTTATCTCAAACGTTGTACGTTACAACGCGAACGATAACCCAACTAAGCAGACTGCATTCTCTCAGTACGACCGCCCACAAGCACGCCGTCGTTACGCTGAAGTTGCTGACCACCTAGGCCTAAGCCAAGCTGGCGACCGTACTGCTCAGAAGATTGAACGTCTACTGACTTGGTTAGAAGAGCTTAAGAAAGACCTAGACATCCCACTATCTATCCAAGCTGCGGGTGTTAACGAGTCTGACTTCATCGCTAAACTAGACGAGCTAGCTGTTGAAGCGTTCGATGACCAGTGTACAGGTGCTAACCCACGTTACCCTCTAATCACTGAGCTAAAAGAAGTTCTAACAACTTCTTACTTCGGCCAACCATACGTTGAAGGCGAAACTTTCGAAGGTACTACAGTTATCCTTAAGAAAGCAGACCAAAAGCCAGCTGAAGCGAAAGCGCCAAAAGCTAAAAAAGAAAAAGCTAACGCATAATAAGTAAGCATTAGTTTGAGATAAGTTTTCGCTAGCACGATACTTATCTATCGGGAAAAGATGAAGGCCCCAGTCGAGAGACTGGGGCTTTTTTTATGTTTGCTGGCTAGTCTGAGGACTTTGAAAGGCTAAAGTGATCGACTTAATGATAAATGAATTGCGCGCATTTACTTGAAGTAGGGGGGGGGGACTAAACCTCAGCAGCCACAACTCGCCCACTAAAGTAATCATTAGAGACAATATATTCTGTTGTTCTGGTTAGTTCATCCTGCAGTTGCGCCCAATGGCATCGGTTGAGTTTACCGTCAGAGTTATGAACCGCGGGCACAACACCACCGACTCGAATACCAAATGGAGTCAGTTCTTTCGCCCAGCTATGGGTAAAGCCGGTAATCATGGAGTTTGCGCTCTCTAAGCCTGACACATCATGGAAGTCATCGTGAGATATCACATTTACAATCACGCCTTCTTTATCTTCTTCTCGTAGCCTCTCTGCACTGATTTGTCCAAATGCGAAAAGGGTCGATGCCTTAGATGAGAGGTCATTAATAAAGGTACTGACAGGCTGATCACCAATTAGGCTAGGCATAGGGGAGCTGATCCAGTTATTGACCAGTACATCCGGTGTGGTATTGAAGGTCGATTGAATAAAATCAAACACGCTGAGAATCGCTTGGCTGTCATTTCCTTTGAGCGTGTAATGGTAAACAGAGTCGGAGAACCGAGTACATTGCGAATAAGTTGCTTGAAGTGCTTCCGTGTCTTTATCGCAAAGGATGACTGTGGCTCCAAGGTTAACAAAGTGGTTCGCAATCGTTCCTCCCAGTCGCGAGCCGGCAGATGTCACCAATATGATTGAGCTTTTTATTTCCATCCCAGTACCTAAACAAGTTGTCCATGTCGGATAAGGATGGGTTAAATTTCATACGATGGGTGTGAATTGGTTCAAACTAAGCTGTACCCATTAATAAGTTTTTATGAACTTAGTGGCAAGTCACATTTTGCAGTAACTTCAAGCGGTAACCAACATCTGGTGTTTGTAGGTTGCCTAAGGCTGGTGGTTCATATCACTCATGTGAATGCTTTAAGGACGTGAGTTAATCGAAGAATAGCGGTGGATAGACAGCGAAAAAGGGAAAGGTAGGTGACCGCTATACTTGAGCTTGAATTTGATACTGACGTTGCGCTGTTGTTAGCTCATTGTAGAGCGTGGCGTGTGGCAAATCAGGGAAATGCTTGTTTGCAAGTTTACGTCGATCATGACCAGAAAGGTTTTGGTAAACTTCTTCGGGTAAGTCAGCCGTATCTTCAGGCATAAAGGCAAGCGCTTCAGGTTTCAAATAGTGGCTGAGCTTGGCACTGGCAAGGCTTGCTTGATGAAAATGATTAGATTGCTGAGCTGAAATTTCATACGACGATTGGTTTGAACGCAGTTGTTGTGGTTCTGCTACGCCAAATTGCTTGCGTAGGCGATCTTCATTTGTTTCTGTAACTTCAATGGTATCGATGGGCGTGCAATCGCGAACATCATTAGAAAACATAGATAGCAGCAACGCGAAATCTGCACGGCGACCTTGCTCAACCGCTTGGCTGATTCCGATGCCGAACTTCAGTTCGTTGATGATTCCTGCTTTGTCTAAAGTATGTATTTGCATGTAGCCTCTCATTGGATACACCTTTAACGGCATGGAGTCGGCAAACTTTAGTGTTTAATTACAGGCGAATAGAGAATTTATGCAGGGCGATTAAGAAAGGTAACAATAGGTTAAAAAGCAGTCTTGATTGGCTGATTTGTTTCGTAATGTTCGTATTGATAGGAGTACGACAGATACAAAAAAGCTCACGCCGAGGCATGAGCTTTCAATAGGTAACTCGCTATAAATAGCGCAGCTTAAGTAATAGATTACTTAGCTAGGTTCTCTTCTACGAAAGACCAGTTTACTAGGTTCCAGAATGCAGCCATGTAGTCAGGGCGAACATTGCGGAAATCGATGTAGTAAGCGTGTTCCCATAGGTCAACAGTTAGAAGTGGAGTAACACCTTCTTCTGTTAGAGGAGTAGCAGCGTTAGAAGTGTTAACGATGTCTAGAGAACCGTCAGCTTTCTTAATTAACCAAGTCCAAGAAGAACCGAAGTTGTTGATTGCTGAATCAGTGAATTTTGCTTTGAATTCTTCGAAAGAACCGAATGCAGCGTTGATAGCTTCTGCAACAGCGCCAGTTGGTTCGCCGCCTGCTTTAGGAGCAAGACAGTGCCAGTAGAACGTGTGGTTCCAGATTTGAGCAGCGTTATTGAAAACACCACCAGTAGAAGTCTTAACGATCTCTTCTAGTGTTTTGCCTTCAAACTCAGTACCTGGGATAAGACCGTTTAGCTTAACAACGTAAGTGTTGTGGTGCTTACCGTGGTGGAAATCTAGCGTTTCTGCTGAGATGTGTGGTTCTAGTGCGTCTTTCGCGTAAGGAAGAGCCGGTAGTTCAAATGCCATTGCTCAATTCTCCATTGATATGAAAGAGTTAACTCTTTCGATTGCTTCCAGTGATATTATTATTCATGGCTCGCTATACTGCCAACCATGGTCAATTTGCTGACTTGCGATATAGTTTAGCAAGTTTTTACTTTATTAAAAGCTTATTTCATCACTTTTGTGTGAATTGTTAGCTTAGCTTGTTAACCGCTTTTTTTATATGGTTTTTATTCTTTTGGTTTGGGGTAGAATAAAGGCAATAAAAGCCGTAATCCATTAACGAGGAAGCAATGGAAACTATCGATAAAATCAAACAGCAAATTGAAGAAAACACTATTCTACTGTACATGAAAGGTTCTCCTAAGCTACCTAGCTGTGGTTTCTCTTCTCAAGCGTCTCAAGCTCTAATGGCATGTGGCGAGAAATTTGCTTACGTAGATATTCTACAAAACCCTGATATCCGTGCAGAGCTTCCAGCTTACGCACAATGGCCAACTTTCCCACAACTTTGGGTTGAAGGTGAGCTAATCGGTGGTTGTGACATCATTCTTGAGATGTTCCAAAAAGGCGAACTTCAGCCAATCATCAAAGAAGCAGCAGCTAAAGTTGCTGGTGATGACGCTGAATAAGCTCTAGCCTTTGCGCTGAATAGTTAAAATGAGGGGCCTTAATCAGGCTCCTTTTTTGTTGGAATTGATAGAAGAGTCGACTCGATAAGGAACGAACAATGAACGTAAAACTTCATTATGTGCATGATCCAATGTGCAGCTGGTGTTGGGGATACAAGCCAACGCTTGAGTTGTTGAAACAACAATTGCCTGCGAGCATTGAGTTTAACTACGTAGTGGGTGGCTTGGCGCCGGATTCTGATGAGCCAATGTCAGAAGAGATGAAAGGCAAGCTGCAAGCGATCTGGAAGCAGATTGAAGCTAAGCTAGGGACTGAGTTTAACCACGAGTTTTGGACTGAGTGTAAGCCTGTTCGCAGCACTTACCCTGCGTGCCGTGCTGTAATCGCCGCAGGTTTTCAAGATCACTACGAAGCGATGCTAGAAGCGATTCAACATGCGTACTACCTTCGTGCGATGTTGCCACACAGTAAAGAAACACACCTGCAGTTGGCTGAAGAGCTAGGCATGAACGTACAACAGTTTGAAAATGACCTTTCTAGCAAGTTATTGGAAAGTGAATTAGATGACCAGTTAGGCTTTAAAGAAGCGATGGGTGTGTTTTCTTACCCGACGTTAATGCTTGAAGTAAATGGCATTTTTAGTGAAGTTGAACTGGATTACCATTCAACTGAAGCGACGCTTAAGTCTATTCGCGGAGTTCTAGTGAATAACGCTCCCGCTGCATAATCCAGCGAGAGCTGTCTGTATTAACGCAACGACTTCTAAGGTTTACTCATAAGAGTAAGCCTTTTTTTTTGTCTGACGTAGTTGGTTTATCTCCTCTGTAAACCGTTCGAATGTGGTAGTGACTTCCGCGATTGATGCTTCAATTGTTGATTCGGCTTGCTCTAAGCCCGTGGCTTCGGTTACTAGATCGTTTGCTTGCGCCTCAATGATTGCGAGCGGAGAAGCAATCGTGTCACATGCCACCATTTTTGCTGCGCCTTTAAGTCGGTGTGCCGTGGTTTTTAGTTCTCGGTATTCCTTGTTAGCCCACAGGTCGTTTATCCGTTTATTATCTTCCATGAAGCTTACGGCAAACTCAGCAAGTAAGGTCAGTACGACATCGTGATCGTCGAAGAGATCATAGAGGGTGGCGTAGTCGATCACTTGATTGTTGGTATCGCTGAAGGAGTCTCGGGCGCTTGCAGGAACGAGGTCTTCGCTTGGCTCTAGGCTCTGATTATCCTCAAAGCTTTGTTCAATATCTTGGAACAGCATCGAAAATTCATTGGCTTCTTCGTCTTTATTGGTTTCCTCGTCTTTAGGTGAATAGTTTGATGAAGCATTGACTTCCTGATTCTGTGCCTTTGATTCCTTTGCATCGTAAACATCAGTTTCACGTACTGGGTTGGAATCGTCGATTGCGGGCAGCCACTTCTCAATGGTTAATCTCATCTGCTTAATCGAAACGGGTTTAACCAAGAAGTCATCCATGCCGTGCGCGTAGCAATTAGCATCTTCACCTTGCACTGCATTTGCAGTCAGCGCGACGATTGGCAGTCTTTGAGTTTCTTGGTTAAGCTCCTCTTTACGTTGTTCTATTTGACGAATACTTGATGCAAGTGTGTATCCGTCCATTTCGGGCATGTGGCAATCGGTTAGCAATAGGCCATAGCATTTATCTTTCAAGGCGCTCAGGGCCAACACTCCGTTATCAACGATGTCGGCGTGGACACCAATATTTTCAAGCTGTTTGGCGATGACTTGCTGGTTGATGGGATGATCTTCCGCGACCAGAATCAGCCTGCCGTTGAGTTCAGCTTGTTCGCGAGTCTCTGTGGCGAGCGGCGCTTTAGTTTCGCTGTCTAATGGCGAGATTAGACTGTCGTGACTGACGGGCTTCGTTAGAACGTGAACTAAGTTATCGGGCAGCAGCGGATTCACCGACAAGCACCAAGAGTTGCCTAAAGGCTCTGGTGAGAGCATTGGGTTTTGGTTGATCACAGTGAAGCGTGTTGAGCTCGTGTGTTGCTGGATCCAAGCATCGGTAATCGCCAGTTGTTGCCACACAGACATCGCAACAAAGATGTGTTTGGGCTGATGTTTGACGACCATCTCTTTAAGTAGGTGTTTTTGATTTATGTGCAGAACCTTTGGCTCAAGGTCGAAGTGTTTCAGATATCGACATAGCTCTTCTTGTTGCAGAACGTAGCCGACAATATATACCTCGTATGAGTGATTACCCACATCTAGTCCAATAGGATTCTCAACCTCCGAAGGGCAAATCAGCGTTTGTGGTAGAGCCAAAGCGTTGCTTACTGCATCTTGAGGAGTACAAGTCGGGAGGGTAACGGTAATCGTAAAGTGGCTGCCTTTTCCTTCTTCACTTGACAGTTCTATGTTGCCATCCATCTGTTCTATCAATTTCAAAGCTATAGATAGTCCAAGCCCTGTTCCACCAAAACGGCGGCTAGTGGTTTTGTCGACTTGTTCAAAAGGTTGGAATAAGCTTTGTTGTCTGTCTTTCGGGATGCCGATGCCCGTGTCGGAAACCGTGAGGCTAACTTTCTGCTGATGTTCGTTCTGTTCAATCACATCAACATGTAACGAAATTGTCCCGTGTTCAGTGAACTTAATCGCATTGTTAAGGAAGTTGTTCAGAATTTGGTGGAGTCGTATGTCATCTGCGAACAGCCATTGAACGAGATTTGGATCTTGCCAATAATGGAAGGCCAAGCCTTTTTGCTGCGCGTGAATGGATTGTGGTTGCACGATTCGTGCTAGTACTTTACCAAACTCGATCTCGGTCGGGTTAAGCTCTAGTTTTCCCGCTTCAATCTTAGAGTAATCGAGCACGTCATTAACGATGTGCAGTAAGTTACGAGCTGACTGATTCAATCCTCCGTGTAGGTTGAGCAACTCTTCACTCAACTGATGCTCCTGCATTAATTCCAGTAACCCTAAGATTCCGCTAATTGGGGTGCGAACCTCATGGCTGATAGTCGCCAGGAACTGCGACTTAGCGGCGGTGGCACTTTCAGCTTTCTGGCGGGCGTTGTCTAAAGCCTGTTGCTGTTTTTTCAGTAGGGTGATGTCTGTAATCACCGTGTTCCATTCGATAGCCTTGTTGTTCGATATCTGGCTATTAAATTTCACCCATTTCAGTTCACCAGACTCTAACTGGACTTGCTGTTCGCTTTCCCAATGCCCGGTTTCAATAGCATCAAGCATACTGGCTTCAAACTGTGGCAGGCCATCCTTCGAGATAAGCTCGAAAAGATGTTGAGGGTGCTCCTTTACGCTATCCACGGATAAGCCGAACATATCGGTTACACCTGCACTGACGAAGCTAAACTGAATATTCAAAGGCTGCTGAGGGTGTGTTTGAGTATGTTTAAGTACAACTCCATCAATATTGTCGGCCAGTGTTTGTAAATGGGCTTCTGCCGCTTTGGCGCGCTGTTCTGCGACTTTTCGCTGCTCGATTTCTGCTGCCATTTTACGGTTCCAGAATACGATCACGAAAATGACCACAAAGATCCCAAGCCCGATGATCACTGACCATTTAGCTACTTCGCGTGGCGACAAACCTTCTTGGTATTCGTAGGTTAACCATTTGTTTTCCAAACGCTCTAGTTCGTTGGCAGGCAATGCGCCAATGGCTTTGTTGAGAATGCTCAACAGCATGGGATGGCGGAAGTTGACTGCTAGAGCTAAAGGAGCACTGTTTTGCTCATTAATGGTGCCAGTGATTTTGAATTGCCCTACATAGTCTTGATGCAATAAAGGTGCAGCATGATGAAGTGAAGCAAGCGCGAAACTGATTTCGTCTTTCTGTAATGCTTGGAATGCGCTGACGTGATTGATGTAAGGGACGGCTTGGCAAGTCAGGCAGAGAGAAGGTAGAACCGTTTTGCCTCCGGAATCTTGAATCACACCAATATTTTCGGTGCCACTTGGCGCAAAGTTACCTAATCGATCAGAGCGACTCAATAACACCCAAGGTTCAAAACTGTAGGCTTGAGTGAAGTCTATGTATCGCGCTTTATCTGTGGTTGGAGTGATGTTGGTTAGCACCATGGTCTCGCCATTATTGAACGCGACCTCTGCCGCTTCTGGTGTTAGGTAAGTGGTACTTTCAAATGATACGCCGAGCACATTACTTATCAGATTTAACACATCAGCAGATAAGCCTGAGTGTTGTTGTTGCTCATTGGTAAAGTCGTAAGGATACCAATTGGAGTGTGTGCCTACAGGGATGGAAGGGTTGTTATCAAGCCAGTTCTTTTCGTCTTGGGTTAAGTTCAATGTTCCATAATCCAGCAACATCGAGTGTTGAGAGGGAGCAAGCCATTGGTTGTAAATCGATTGCAGAGAACCTTGCTTGATGTCCTCTAAAGCAAAGTTGATTCGGCTGAGTAGTTTGTGTTTTCCTTTTTTGACTGCAAAGTGCAAGTGGTCAGCTGGAAGGTCAGGAAGAACCGATAGTGTAAGTGAGTCTTTAGGTTGTTCTCGCAGTAACGCAGAAAGCGCAAGTGCATCACCAATGTAAGCATCAACACGATTCTCTTCAATCGCGGTGAAGGCCGCTTGTGTGCTGTCTAGCGTGGTAATTCGACTCTCTGGAAGTAAACTAGGTAGGAGATCATTGAGCGCAAACCCTTTCTCTAGCGCTAAGTTTGCGGTTGCCAGTTCACTCAAGTCGTTTATTTTCAGATTTTGAGTAATGACCGCTCGTCGAATCGAGAACATGGGTTCACTGAACGTCATATATTCTTGGCGCTCTTTGGTCGAAGAGACGCCTACCAACAAATCTAATTCACCCTGTTCAAATGCACTGAGTACGCTGCTAAATGTAGGGAATAGCTCGATTTTATATTTGAAGCCTGCGTTTGCCGATACCTCATCCAACATGCTGATGAGTAGTCCTTCAGAAACAATGTTCCTAGAGGGCGTTTGATGTTGGTAGCTATAAGGAACCATGTTGTAAGAAGGTAGGCCGACACGTAATACAACTTGGTTATTCGACGAGTTTGCTAGAGGTGTACTTTCAGCAAGGCTGTGCAGTGGCCACATGAATACCGTAAGGCAACTCAATAGAAAGGCGACACACCACGTTTTCGTTTTTGTAGCATTGTTCTGCATAAAGACATCCTGTCGTTTACGTACTCATTTGGGTTTGACGGTGTGCTCAACTAACGGCGGCCAAAGGCGCTTTGGTTAGTGTGGGTAATGCAAAATTGTCTGCTTGCTGTAATGCCATACGCTGCAAAAGGGCGAGGCTGGTATGGTCTGCTTTTAGGTGGATCTCAATTTGGCGCTTTATTTGATCGACTTTGTCTTGTAGACCCAAGGCTTGATAACACAGTGCTAATAAGAAGAAAGCTTCGACATCATTGTCTGAGAACTCGTTCATTGAAATACTCTCAATACGCTCTTTTGCCACCTCATGCTGTTCGAGTTGAATGAGCTGTAAGGTTCGACAAAGCTTCAACAACGGCTTACTGAGTGCGTACGACTTTTCAGAATGAGAGAGCCTTTGCCAAGCCCCTTCAGGCTTCCAAAGTGCTAGCTCTTTTTGAGTGAGGGTTAAACTGTCTGCCCATAAGATCAGTGCTCGCTTACCAGCAGAATCCCAAATCGAGTGGGGAATGAGTTGAGCAAGCGACTTGAGGTGTAGGGTCGCTTGTTCAACGTTTTTATCTAACAGTTGTAGCCAAACCATGGTGTTGGTCAGCTCAATATTACTGCCGTTTACGGTGAGCACTTGGTCGATTAGCTGGTTAGCCGATTCGAAGTCACTGGTATTGAGGCAGATCTTGACCTTAAGTTGCTGCAATTTGATGTTGCGTGGATTGTTTTCTATCAAGCTATCTATCTGACTGAGCGCGTCGTGATAATTCTGTTTAGCGATATGGATTTCAACCAGCTTAACCTTGGCAGGCAAGTAATCATGGAGCTGCAGCAAACCATTTAACATGGCTTGTGCCTCATCGAGGTGGTGATTCTTAATCAGAATGTTTGCCATGTAGATTATGGCGTCTTTCAATGTCGATGGGTCGGGGGCTTTACCAAAGAGTGGCTTTACCGCGTTGAGCCCGTTCTTAAGATAGGCTTGCTCTAATGTCGAAAAGTATTGCTGTCGACACAGGGCTGATGTCACTCGTTTTATGATGTCATCGGCTCTTATTGGCTTGATCAGGTAGCCATCAGGTTCGAAGTGAGCATAGCCAAAGAAGATGTCTTGGCTATCATTACCCGTCACTATAAACACAAGGGTTTGTGGTTTGATTAACTCTTTCTGCTGCAAAAGCTCAAGCAGTTGTAAGCCATTACTACCTGAGCCTAAATCATGGTCAATCAGTAATATATCGAATCGATGTGCGCGGCAAGCCTCAATTGCATTTTGGGCATTGGAGGCGCTGATTACATTGTTGTTCGGAACACCGAGTTTGATAAGCAGTGCGCGTGTCGCACTTTGAATGACGCTGCTGTCATCAATGATGAGGTAGCGCGATCGGGCGAGTATATCCATATAGTAGCCTTCTGACGTATTGAGCCTTGCCACTTTGTCTTCTATGAATTAGCGGCTTATTTATTAAACACTTAAGTGTAGAAGTGAATTTAATTAATAGCCATAAGTTGCATATTAATGCGAACGGAATAATGTATAGAAAGTGACGTTGGTTCAGAAGGTTAGCTTATTTCTAAAGTTATAAAGAAAGAGTGAAAAGAGGCTAAATACAAAAAAGACCGCACGAGGCGGTCTTTATAAAAGTCAGGGTAGGACTGTTTAACTACAGAACCTAATTACAGAACCATGGCTGCAATCCAACCGAATACGATCAGTGGGATGTTGTAGTGCAAGAATGTTGGTACTACAGTTTCCCAAACGTGCTCGTGTTGACCATCAGCATTTAGACCAGACGTTGGACCTAATGTTGAGTCAGAAGCCGGAGAGCCCGCATCACCAAGTGCTGCTGCTGTACCTACTAGAGCGATCGTTGCCATTGGTGAGAAACCAAATGCTGCCGCTAGTGGAACGTAGATAGTCGCAAGGATTGGAATCGTAGAGAACGAAGAACCAATGCCCATCGTTACGAGTAGACCAACCACTAGCATAAGTAGCGCAGCTAGAGGTTTATTGTCACCGATGCTGGTTGAAAGCGCTTCAACCAGAGATTCAACGCCACCCGTTTGCTTCATAACTGCCGCGAAACCTGCCGCTGCAATCATGATGAAACCGATCATTGCCATCATATGAACGCCCTTGGTGAAAACATCTTGTGTCTCTTTCCAAGCAATGACGCCACCGAAGGTAAATACCATGAAGCCCGCTAGAGCACCGATGATCATAGAACCCGTCGACAGTTGAACTGTTAGCGCAGCTACGATACCCGCCGCTGCAACTAGGATGTGCTTCTTATTGATCTCTTTCACTTCTGTTGAAACAACAGTGTGAGAAGTTTCTTTGTATTGGCGAGGCTTACGGTAAGTAAAGAATACTGCGGTAAGAAGGCCGAAGATCATGCCTGCTGCTGGTAACAACATTGCCATAGGTACTTGGCTTGCTACAACGTTTTCAAGACCATTGTCGTGAAGGTTTTTAAGCAGGATGTTGTTTAGGAAGATGCCGCCAAAACCAATCGGTAACACCATGTAAGGCGTAATCAGACCAAAAGTAAGCACACACGCAACTAGACGACGGTCTAGGTTCATTTTTGCGAATACGCCTAGTAGAGGTGGGATTAAGATTGGGATGAAGGCGATATGTACAGGAATCACGTTTTGCGAAGACATGGTTACTAAGATCAACGACGCAAGGATGCCGTATTTAAGACCAGTCGATGCTGCACTGTTCTCTTTGCCGTGAATGCGTTTGATAACACTTTGAGCAAGGAGATCTGTGATACCAGAACGTGAGATAGCAACAGCGAATGTACCAAGCATAGCGTAGCTAAGTGCGATAGTTGCACCGCCACCTAATCCACTTTCGAAAGCCGCGACTGCATCGTTCAAGCCCATACCAGAGGCTACGCCACCGATAATTGCGCTGAACGTGAGAGCAACGACTACGTTTACGCGCATCAAAGCTAAAACAAGCATGATGCAAACTGAAATTACAACAGGATTCATATTATTCTCGGGATGTTGTGTTTTTTATGAAGGCAATACGAGTGAACGTTTACCGACTCTATTTTTTATTCTTCGTCAACAAGAGGCCAACCACCAAGGGCTTTCCATTTGTTTACAATGCCGCAAAATAACTCTGTGGTTTTTTGCGTATCATACAAAGCAGAGTGTGCTTCTTTGTTGTCAAATTCCATCCCTGCAGTGCGGCAAGCTTTAGCCAAAACGGTTTGACCGTAGGCAAGACCACTAAGAGCTGCAGTGTCAAAAGTTGCAAATGGATGGAACGGGACGCGTTTAAGCTTACAACGCTCACTTGCCGCATTAACGAAGTTCAAATCGAATGTAGCATTGTGAGCGACCATGATTGCACGACTGCAATCTGAAGCTTTTTGTTCTTTTCTCACTAGCTTGTAGATTTCTTTAAGGGCTTCTTGTTCCGACACAGCACCACGTAATGGGCTAAATGGGTCTTTAATTCCGTTAAAGTCTAATGCTGCCTGCTCTATATTTGCGCCTTCAAAAGGCTCAATGTGAAAATGAAGCGTTGATGCAGGTTGCAGATCTCCGTTCTCATCCATTTTTAATGTGATGGCACAGATTTCTAATAATGCATCGGTTTCCGCGTTAAACCCTGCGGTTTCCACGTCGATGACCACTGGAAAATAGCCGCGAAAGCGTTTTTTTAGGGTCAGAGCTTCGTTTTCTACAGTCATGTTAGCCCAAATAAGTGTGATTAAGGCTGCATTATTGCAGATAATAGCAGTGATAAAAACTAGGGAAGGGCAATAAATCGTAAATTAGCCGACCCATTGCGGCTTGATAATTGCATATTTAAACGCGAGAGAAAAATGCGGCAATTGGCTGCATTGTTAAACGAATTGCTTAAGAGATACTCCACTTTATGAAGAAACAACTCATAACAGGTTCAATGCTATTTTCGCTTCTTATGTCGTCATCGGTAATGGCACAAGAAAAGCGTTATGGAGCATCTCCTCAACAGTCAACGTGGGAGATGGTGGCTAACACGCCACTAGAATGTCGCTTAGTTCATCCAATCCCAAATTTTGGTGACGCTGAGTTTTCATCTCGTGCGAGTAAAAAAATCATTTTGGACTTTGAGCTTAAAATGCGCCGCCCAATGGGTGCGACTCGCAATGTTAGCTTGATTTCAATGCCACCACCTTGGCGTCCGGGCGAAAGTGCTGATCGCATGACAACCATTAAGTTCTTCCAACAATTTGATGGCTACGTAGGCGGACAAACGGCTTGGGGTATTTTGAGTGAGCTGGAGAAAGGGCGTTACCCGACATTCAGTTACCAAGAGTGGCAAAGTCGAGATCAACGTATCGAAGTGTCGTTATCATCGGTGTTGTTCCAAGAAAAATACAATGTGTTCAGCGACTGTGTTGCCAACCTATTGCCTTACAGCTTTGAAGATATCTCTTTTACTATTTTGCATTACGACCGTAATAGCGATCAGCTGAATAAGTCGTCACGTAAAAGGTTGAGCCAGATTGCTGATTATGTTCGCTACAACCAAGATATTGATCTTGTGCTGGTGGCAACGTACACCGATTCTGTCGACAGCAAAGGCATTAGCCAAAACCTTTCAGAGCGCAGAGCTGAGTCGTTAAGAGAGTACTTTAAGTCTCTCGGTTTGCCAGAAGACCGTATTCAAGTACAAGGCTATGGTAAGCGTCGTCCAATTGCCGACAACAACTCGCCAATTGGTAAAGACAAGAACCGACGCGTTGTTATCTCATTGGGTAGAACGCAGGTTTAGCGCCAATAAAATCTAAAGCTCAAATTAAAAAGCCCGTCGTCATGACGGGCTTTTTAATTTGAATCAATGAACTAAACGTTGCGTCTGCGAAAGGAGCTTTCCTAGTTAAGACGGAAACGAGCAATCATTTCACAGTTGGTCGCGGTATCGATCTTTTCGACCATAGAAGCAATTTTAGGGTTGGGATGGCGTTTCATGAAATCGATCAGCGCTTTCTTACAGCAACCAATTGAATCAATAAAGCTAGAACATTGCGTGTTAGGACATTGAGGGATAAGAGTCAGCACTTTTTCTGAAGCCAGTTGAAGATACTTAAGTTCGTACTCAGTATCACCGGCCCAGCGCCAGAATTGCGCAAGATTGTGACAAGAAATCACTGAAATCAGTAGGCGTTCATCGGCCTGAATATCGGTACGTTCTGTAATTTCTTCGCTTAAGTTCAATGCTTGCTGATAGTGAAGAATACTTCGTACAGGATCATCGAGCTGCAATGCCGTATCGGCGAGTAACGTGTGTTTTTCCCATTCGCTAATCATTGTATTACCTCACTAATCAATAGGTGGTTAATTTAAATGATAATCATTATCATGTAAAGTTTCATCAGTGAGATTGTTAATAATAATTGGTAAAGAATATCGATTATGGGGAGAGTGATAGAAAAGAAGCGAGCATAGTGCTCGCTTCTCTGTTCATTTCATCAGGCGTTCTAGCCTAATCTCGCAAAGGTATTTAGAGATTAACCTTCTAGACCAGCGCTTGCTTGTTTGTTCTGAATCAGCTCAATCATGTAGCCGTCAGGATCTTTAACGAATGCGATGTGCGTAGAGCCGCCTTTTACTGGGCCGGCTTCACGAGTCACGTTACCGCCTGCTGCTTTAATCGCGTCACACGTTGTGTAGATGTCATCAACACCGATAGCAACGTGACCAAAAGCAGAGCCAAGATCGTATTCCGTGGTGCCCCAGTTGTACGTTAGTTCAATCACAGCGCCTTGAGATTCGTCGCCAAAGCCAACGAAAGCCAATGTGTATTCGTACTCTTTGTTTTCGTTTTTACGTAATAGCTGCATGCCCATTACATTGGTGTAGAACTCGATAGACTTGTCTAGATCACCCACGCGTAGCATGGTGTGTAAAATACGACCGTTTGACATGATTTGCTCCTAGCTTTAACTATGTTTACGTTTTTGTAATTCTGTTTTCTACCGCGAGAAAAACGCGGTGCTTTTTAGCCATTGGGCCTGTTAGCTTCTTTCGCTTAGGGCTAACAGCTTATGAGCCTAGACGTCCGTCTTTTCTTTGAACTCACATAGGTCTTCAATGATACAACTGCCACAGCGTGGTTTACGCGCGACACAGGTGTAACGTCCATGAAGAATGAGCCAGTGGTGGACATCCAGTTTGAATTCTTTTGGAATGACTTTGAGAAGCTTAGCCTCAACATCGTCGACCGTTTTACCCATTGCTAATTTAGTGCGGTTTGATACACGGTAGATGTGAGTATCAACGGCAATGGTTGGCCAACCGAAAGCGGTATTCAATACTACGTTAGCTGTCTTACGACCAACGCCAGGAAGGGCTTCTAATGCCGCACGATCTTCCGGAACTTCACCGTTGTGTAGGTCAAGCAGCATTCGACACGTTTTAATGGTGTTTTCTGCTTTTGAATTAAACAGGCCGATTGTCTTGATGTACTCTTTTAAGCCATCAACACCTAGGTCGAAAATGGCTTGGGGAGTATTAGCCACTGGGTAAAGCTTATCCGTTGCTTTGTTGACGCTGACATCGGTTGCCTGCGCTGATAAAAGTACCGCGATCAGCAACTCGAAAGGGCTGTTCCAGTTAAGCTCAGTCTCTGGCTTTGGATTGTTTTCTCTTAAACGCTCAAGTATTTCTACTCGTTTTACATTGTTCATAGCGACATTACTTTCAAATAGTTAGGGCTTGAGTTCCGGAGTTGGTATTCAATAAACTCTCAATGCTCAGGCTTTATCATCGGTTACGCGCTCTTATGAGCGTCATTATTATGTGTACTTGGTCAATCTAATTACCTGCTGAGCGGTTGAGCTACTCAGCAGGGTTTAAGCTACTGTAACTTATTAAGCATTGGTAACGCGAGCGCGTTCAATGACTGGTTTTTCTTGTTTAGGCTGTCTAGATTTTGCTTGGTTGTCGATGATGTTTTTCAACGCAATCAAGAAACCAACACCAATAAAGGCACCCGGTGGAAGTAGAGCCAGCAAGAAGCTGTTATCAAATTGGAAAATTTCGATTCTTAAGGCTGACGCCCAATCACCGAGTAGCAGATCTGCGCCATCAAATAGGGTGCCATTACCAATGATTTCACGCATTGCGCCCAGTACCACCAGTACCGATGTCATACCAAGGCCCATCCAGAAGCCATCTTGAGCCGCTGGTAATACTTCATTTTTAGAAGCGAAGGCTTCTGCTCGACCAATGATGATACAGTTGGTTACGATCAGCGGGATGAATATACCGAGAGATAGGTACAGACCATACGCGTAAGCATTCATCAGCAGTTGAACACACGTAACCAGTGATGCAATGATCATCACGAACACCGGAATACGTACCTCTTTTGGTACGTGGTTACGAACTAGAGAAACCGCGACGTTGGAACCGACTAATACAAGTAGAGTCGCAATACCGAGCCCAAGTGCGTTGGTTACCGTTGAAGAGACAGCCAATAGAGGACATAACCCAAGCAGTTGTACTAGGGCAGGGTTGTTGGCCCACATGCCATTTTTGATTAATGTTTTATGATCACTCATTATTCACCACCACAATTTAGAGGTTGAGCAAGCAATGCTTGGTTGTTTTGGTTGACGTATTGGACCGCTTGTTTGACAGATTTCACTACCGCTCTAGGGGTAATGGTAGCGCCAGTAAATTGGTCGAAGTCACCACCGTCTTTACGAACCTTCCAACGGTCAAGATTAGAATCCGTCACTTGTTTACCAGCAAACGAAAGAATCCAATCACTCACACGTAGATCAATCTTATCACCCAAGCCTGGAGTTTCTTGGTGAGAAAGTACACGAGTGCCCAAAATGGTACCGTCGATTTTCATACCGACGATCACCTTAATCGCACCGTTATAACCGTCTGGTGCAATTGCCTCGATAGCAATCGCGCTTGGCTCACCATTGATTTTGGCGATGTAAGCTGGCATCGCTTTCTCTGTACCAAGCTCTTCTGCTTGAACCAATGTACAAGACGAAAACAGTTCATTGTCGTGAAGATCGTGTGGGATCACTTGGTTAAGTACAGAGAGCAGTTGAGCTTGTTCTTGCTGTTTGATCTGATCTTTTGTTAGGTAGTGGGTTACCGCTACTAAACCTGTCGATGCACAGGCAAAAATCGCGAGCACAAGGCCGTTTTTCTTAATTGCATTTAGCATGATGTCCGCTCCTTTAGTGGCCGTATGTACGAGGCTTGGTGTAGTAGTCAATCAGTGGTACACACATATTGGCTAACAATACAGCAAACGCAACGCCATCAGGGAAGCCACCCCAACTGCGGATAATAAACACTAACGCGCCAATTAACGCACCAAACACCAAGCGACCTTTAACTGTCGTTGAAGCCGAAACTGGGTCGGTTGCAATAAAGAATGCACCAAGCATAGTCGCACCAGACAGAAGGTGAATGGTTGGAGAAGCGGTTTCACCAGGAGTGAGCACTAAGAACACTAAGCTAAACAGAGTCAGACTGCCGATGAAAGCCACTGGGATATACCACTGAATAACACGCTGCTTAATCAGCACCAAGCCGCCGATTAAGTAAGCAAGGTTCACCCATTCCCAGCCTACGCCAGCTAACCAACTGAATTGCGGTTGAGATAGTGCTTCCGAAGCAGTGTTGCCTGCCGTTAATGCCGTTTTGAATGCATCAAGTGGCGTCGCCATTGTGGTGCCATCAATACCAAGGCGTGCTTGTTGCAGAGATAAACCTTCGTTATTGAAGCCTGTGAATATCATCAAGAATGAGTCAATAAAACTTGTCGCTTCTGCTGTTAAGCTCGTGGGTGCATTCCAACTCGTCATCTGAACTGGGAATGAAATCAGCAAAACAACGTAAGCCACCATCGCAGGGTTAAATGGGTTCTGTCCTAGTCCGCCGTATAAGTGTTTCGCGATAATAATCGCGAAGAACATACCTATCACTAGAATCCACCACGGTGAGTGCGGAGGAATAGCGACACTGAGTAGCCAAGCGGTCACAACCGCACTGTAATCACGCAGCGCCATCACTGGCGGACGTTTTCTCAACAGCATTACGGCTGCTTCAAAGGTAACAGCAAGTGCGATAGCAAATACTAACTGGATGAGCGTACCCCATCCAAAGAAGTAGGTTTGAGCTAGTAGACCTGGCAATGCACAAATAGCCACCCATTTCATGAGATCTGGGGTGCTTCTACGATTGTGTGCGTGCGGTGAGCTGGCGATAAAGAAGGCCACTACTCTTTCTCCTCATTGTTCTTTTTATCTTGCTCTTGCTGCGCTTTTCTTGCTTTAGCACGAGCAATTGCGGCAGCAACGGCTGCTTTCTTAGGATCGACGGGTTCTGATTGAGCCTCAGATTCAACCACAGTCTCTTTTTCAACTAAAGGTTCAGCTACAGGTTCGAGAGCGATTTCTTCAGCTTCGACCGGCTTAGCTTGCTGTGCTTTCTTCGCTTTAGCGCGTGCGATAGCGGCAGCAACGGCGTCTTTCTTGGCATCACCAGTACTTTCAGCTGGAGCACCAGAAGCTGATTCTGCTTGTTGTGCTTTCTTCGCTTTAGCACGCGCAATAGCGGCAGCAACGGCGTCTTTCTTAGCATCGCCAGTACTTGCAACTGGAGCTTCAGAAGCTGCTCCCGCTTGCTGTGCTTTTTTCGCTTTAGCGCGAGCTATTGCGGTAGCAACGGCATCTTTCTTGGCATCACCAGTACTTTCAGTTGGAGCGTCAGAAGCTGATTCTACTTGCTGAGCCTTCTTGGCTTTAGCACGGGCAATAGCGGCAGCAACGGCATCTTTCTTAGCATCGCCAGAGCTTTCAGCTGGAGTGTCAGCAGCTGCTTGTTGCGCCTTGCGTTCTCGAGCTTGACGCTTACGCTCTTCACGTAGCTTCGACATTTCAGAGTTGTCTGGTTCAGCACTGTCTGCTTTCTGAGCCGCAGCTTGTTTCGCTTTTGCCTTAGCAATTGCAGCGGCTACCGCAGGTTTGACTGTTGGCTCTTCACTTGGAGCCTGCTCAGCTGCGGCTTTTTGTGCTTTAACACGTGCAATCGCAGCAGCAATTGCATCGTCACCGTCTGCCGCTTTCATGTCTTTGCGACGGTTATCCGCGGCTTTCTTGAAGCGGTTTTCACGTTCTGCTTTGTCACGCTCCATACGAGCGTTTTTCTCTTCGAAACGAACCTTGGCACGCTCTGCGGCCGTTGCTTCGTCTTTTCTTGTTTTGATTTCGGCTTTCGCTTGGCGATAGTACTGAACAAGAGGAATTTCACTTGGGCAAACAAACGCACAAGCACCACATTCAATACAGTCTTTAATATTTAGCTCTTCGCACTTGTCCAGCTCATTGGCTTTCGCGTGCCATTGCAGCTGTTGAGGCAGCAGAGAGGCAGGGCAAGCTTCAGCACACGCGCTGCAACGAATACATTCCATCTCGTAAGTGCTTGGTGAGATCTCACGACGCGTTGGCGCTAAAATACAGTTCGACGTTTTAGTGATTGGCACATTGGCGTGTGGCAAGGTAAAGCCCATCATAGGGCCGCCCAAAATCAAACGCGGCAGTTTTTTATCGGCTTTGTAGCCAAACTCTTCAAGTAACTCGAGTACAGGTGTACCTAATAGTGCCCAAACGTTACGAGGTTGCTTAAAGGTTTTACCGGTTAATGTCACAACGCGGTTAACCACAGGTTCGCCGTCAATTACCGCTCGCTTAATCGAGTAAAGAGAGCCGACGTTCTGAACTAAAACACCAATGTCTGCAGGGATGCCGCCAGCCGGAACCTCTTTATTAGTAAGGATCTTGATCAGCTGTTTCTCACCACCAGAAGGGTATTTAGTTGGGATAACACGAATGACGATATCTTTGTCTTTCGCCGCAATCTCAAGTGCTTTTATTGCAGCTGGCTTGTTGTCTTCAATGCCGATAACAGTCAGCTTTGGTTGAAGGATGTGTTCAACCACTTCGATGCCTTTTAGTACTTCTTCGGCATGCTCTTGAAGCAACTTGTCATCGGAGGTGATGTAAGGCTCACACTCCGCAGCGTTGACGATCAAAATATCAGTGCGGCCTAAGCCTGATTGAAGCTTTTTGGCGGTAGGGAAGCCTGCACCACCCATGCCTGAGATACCAGCTTGGCGAATTACATCAAGCAGTTCATCGGATGTCTTTGTAGAAAAATCTTCAACTGGGTGTTTTGCAACCCAAGCGTCTAGGCCATCAGGTTTAATAACCACGCACATATCGCTCAAGCCTGAAGGGTGAGCGGTAGTTCGTGGTTCGATAGCGGTAATCACACCCGATGTTGGTGCATGTACCGGCAAAGTAAAACCAGTCTTTAAGGCCGTCAGTTGTTGGCCTTTTAGTACAGTGTCACCAACAGCAACCAACAAGTTACCAGGCTTACCGATGTGCTGTTTTACCGGAAGAACGATTTCTTCAGGAAGCCTTGCATGCACGATATCAGTAGTATTCGACTGTTTCTTGTTTTCAGCAGGGTGCACACCGCCCGGGAAGTTCCAAATAGAGCCCGCGCGAATTTGTTCAATTAAAGAGATCATACTAACCCTACGCCTTAGGCTCTGACGCGGTCGCATCAGTCGCTTGGTTAGTGATATCAGTAACAGGAATGATGTTCATCTGCCATTTCCAATTTTCAGTCGTTGTTGCCACTGGAATCATTTCGATACAGTCAGTAGGGCATGGTGCAACACATAGGTCACAGCCTGTACATTCATCTTTGATGACGGTGTGCAGCGCCTTGGTGCCACCAACAATGGCGTCAACAGGGCAGGCTTGAATACACTTGGTACAGCCGATACACATATCTTCGTGAATGAAGGCAACGGTTTTTACTTTGTTATCTAAGTCATGAGCGGAGTCTTCAACTTCTACGCCCATTAAATCTGCTAACTTCTCAATGGTTGCTTGGCCGCCCGGAGGACATTTGTTGATCTTGTCTCCGTTAGCGATCGCCTCTGCGTATGGGCGACAACCAGGGTAGCCACACTGGCCACATTGAGTTTGCGGTAAAATGGTGTCGATTTGATCAACGATAGGATCGGCTTCTACTTTAAAGCGGATAGAAGCAAAGCCCAAAATAGCGCCAAAAACAGCGGCTAAAACGGCTAGCGCAATGATCGCAATTAAAATGGTACTCATGCTTATTTCACCAACCCAGTAAAGCCCATAAATGCCAGAGACATTAGGCCTGCTGTGATCATCGCAATCGATGCGCCTTTGAAGGGCATTGGAACATCAGCAACCGCAATACGCTCACGCATCGCAGCAAATAGGATCAATACAAGAGAGAAACCAACCGCTGCGCCGAAACCATAGATGATCGACTGAATGAAGTTGTGGTTTTCATTAATGTTCAGAAGTGCCACTCCTAATACCGCACAGTTAGTGGTGATAAGAGGGAGAAAGATACCCAATAGGCGATATAGCGTTGGGCTGGTTTTGTGGACGACCATTTCCGTAAATTGAACAACCACCGCGATAACCAAGATAAAGCTCATGGTACGCAGATATTCAATACCCAGAGGGGTAAGGATGTAGGTTTCTACTAGGTATGCAGATACTGACGCTAACGTCAAAACGAAAGTCGTCGCGAGGCCCATGCCAATCGCAGTCTCCAGTTTCTTGGAGACTCCCATGAAAGGACATAGCCCTAAAAACTTCACTAGCACAAAGTTATTGACCAGCACTGTGCCAACCAACAACAAAAGGTATTCGGTCATAATGGATTAATTCTTGAGATTCCGATCCCGATATTATCCTGCTTTGCTCACCTAATAACAACCAGTGAACGGTGTGGTTTTGTATGTCTGATGGAAATTTATACGCTTAATAAGAGGATAGCAGATCTCATTGCAACAAATCAGTTGTTCTAAAGCGTAAGAATGATACACATATTATGGACGTGTTTGGGCTCTTATACGTGGTTTTCTTAAGCATAGAATTGACGATTTTAACGAGGGTACTGTCAAACTTTTCTTGTAACAGGCCTAGGAGGCGTCCTCTTGTTGAGCAATTGTACGTATCAGTTTTAGAAAACCGTTTCATCATTGAGGATTGAGGGGGGAAAGAGCAAAATCATTTACCCAAAATGAGTCTGACATAAGCAAAAACTTAATCCGCGGAGATTAGTTTGTTGTAAATGAAGTTTTGAGCGAACGTGTAGCTAGAGGTTTTTTTTGTAAGAACAAAAAAAGACTTACATTTCCTGTAATTGTAAGTCAATTTTTGAGTTAAATTGTAATATTCTTTAATAATTGAGTGAAATCCACTCTCTTTTTTTTATGAAATAGTTATCAAGTTTGAAATATATGTATTTTAGTTTTTTTTGTTTCATGGCGACGCTTTTTTTATATATAGTTGCGTTTACAAAAAAGTTACTTATTTTGCCTTTTTAAATAACCATTTAATTAATCCCGTTAACGTTCGGTTAGTGGTAAATGGTTGAATGAATCAAGTGACAGATAAAAATTATTTTAAATAAACCCAATATTTATCCATGAAAATTATATTTGTATAAATATTATGGTTATTCATTTTTTAAGGCTAATTTATGTACAAAGTAAATAATTGGTTAATTCACTTAGACCACCCGTTAGTGACTGATTTACTCAAAAATGAAGAAAAGCGCATCGGCTATCACGATCATCTTGTGATTCTAATGTTGTGTGAAAACGCTGGAAAAATTAATACTAAAGAAGATTTGTTGAAAAGAGCTTGGCCAGGAAAACATGTCTCTGAAGGCTCACTGACACAATCGATCAGCGCGATACGCACTTTGCTTGAGGATAATGGTAAGCAACAAAAGTATCTAAAAACGGTCGCCAAGGTTGGTTATAAACTAGAAAGTGAGGCAGTATCGTGGCTAGAAGACGATGATGATAAATCAGATAACCAAGAGAACTTATTCGCTGGGGAACCAAGCGGTAAGACTGAGAGCTTTGAAGAGAGTTCCGAAAAAAAAACACGATTCACATTCGGACGTAATCAAATCTATATTGTTCTAGGCTGCGTATTCATAGCGATTGCGGCACTGTTTCCATTAGTGTTCACTGCAAAAGCCCCTAAGTTAACGAGCTGGCTTCCACTGACTAAAATGTTTTCTAGCGAAGCTTTAACTGTCTATTGTGATAATGAAGAAGAGGCCAACTTGGTTGCAAAAGGCGTTAAGCTTTTGGTTTCTCAAGAAGCTAAACAAGGTAGGTTAAGCCGATTGATCCTTGCTCATTCTCAAGAAAGCTTATCTATTGTAATACTCAAGCCATTGGCACCGCCTGTCAATTTAGTGGTTTTGTTTGAATCTCCTCAATCAACGGATGATCTGGTTGGTATGGTTAAAGCGGAGCTTAGTCGCTATGTTCACTAAAAATAAAAGCGTTTATTTTCTTCTGTTTTGTCTTTGTCTAATGCTGGTTTCCATTGCATATAGTCTACGTTCGAAAAATAATGTTTTGGTCAACTCTACGACCCTATATATGACAATAGATGGTGACTATATGGCCACGGAGCACATGGACGTCGTGATCAGTGATGAAAATTTTGAGGCGGTTACGGTTATAAAAGAAGCAGGACTCAATAACACCTTAGATATTTACACAAAAGGAAAATTCATTCGCAAGAGTAATGGGCTATTTAATGTAAGCTTGCGTGAAGAACGCGTTGAGCATGGAGACATTGATTTTGAACATGATGACGACATGCTCGTTTATGATAAATATATTGAAGCGCGAAAAAAGCTATCGTTTTTTAAATCGGTTCAAGTTGTTGAAGAGTTGCCGAACCAATATATGCTTATCATTTCAAATAGTCCGGTAAAGAAAATGGTTGCTGTAAAGATTGAGCCTTTACCAATTGAAGACTTTTATGATGACTATTAATATTTTAACTATGGTTTGATATTTTTTTTAGGTCTATTTCATTATTATCAATTGTATCATTATGGGAGGATGCACCTCAGTTTAATAGGAGATGCACTAACCATGACTAAATATCTAATATCAGTCTTGCTCATACTGATCACTCTTACTTTGCGAGCTGAGGAGATCAGCTCACCCCCCAAGATAATGAATTATAACGTTTATATGCTGGATCATCGTCTCGGAATTTTCGTTGGTGGGACTAATCCAAATAAACGAGCACAGTTGTTGGCGAACTCTTCGGTTTTTGATGATACCGACGTGGTTATATTTAACGAAGTGTTCGACAACCAAGCAAGCCAAATACTTATCGATACACTAGCTCAGAAGTTTGGATATCTAACTCCTGTTTTGGGCCGTACAAAAAATGGCTGGGATCACACTGAAGGTTGGCGATCGACATCTCTTGATGATGGCGGCGTGATTGTATTTAGTAAATATCCAATTGAGTACAAGTCACAAGTGATCTTCAGAGATGGGTGCGGTGCAGACTGGGCATCTCAAAAAGGTTTTATACACACTGTCATTAATAAAGGTGGAGAGAGGTACAATATTATCGGCACCCACGTTCAAGCTGATGATGACACCTGCAACACTCCTCCTTCTGTGGTTAGACAAGACCAGTTTGCACAAATAGAGAACTATATTTTCGGGTCAAACCGCTCAGCTGACGAAATGTTTTTTATTGCTGGTGATTTAAATGTAGCAAAAGACTCACAAGAGTTTTCTTCAATGCTCGAGACCTTAAATGTATCAGAGCCAACCAATTACGCTGGTGCGCCATACTCATGGGACCCTGCAGTAAATGGTTTAGCACACGCAAACTATTCTGATCTAAAAGGGCAATTACTTGACTATGTTCTGGTCGAGCGTAGTCACAAGCAACCCAAGAACTGGCACAACCAAGTGTTAGATATAGTATCGGATAGAGTTGTTCTACCTGGCACACAGGAGCCGTATTACTTTTATGAGTATTCAGACCATTTCCCTGTCGCTGCGTTTGAGTATGCAGATGAAAGCACGCCAATTCATAGCGTGCGTCCAATCAATAAGCCATATAACTCAATCAGGCTAAAGCATCGATCGACTGGTGAATATGTTTACGCGGATCCAAATGTGCCTAATGGCTGGCTTACCTACGGTCGCGATGGAGAGCAATCCAACGCTAAGTTTAAGTTAGACAACTGGCATCCATATAATGGTACTTGTATTCACGACCATGACTATGTACAGATCTCAAGAAAAGATGATTATAAAGATTACTACTGGACCTATAGTAGTAATACGTATTACACCGAAGATCACGACTCTTCTGACTTCATGAAGATAAGCCGCCTAACAGAATCCGAAAGCTGCATCCAGAATGGTGATGTCGTATATATTTATGATCATGCGCATCATTTGTGGACATCAGCGGACAAATATCTTGAGCCTATAAATACGTACATCAAAGCGACTAAGGAGCTGCCAGTTAGCGAAAATGGGCTGTTCATTATTGAGATGGATAACTTTGAATTCTCTGACTGGGAATCGAATATAACTCATAAATGAACATATTCTAAATATTGATTTTTCTTGAAATTACTTGATTTTCAGTACTATTTGACTTGTTTGGTTTATTGTAAATAGTCAAACATTAGAGTGTGTTCAGCGATGGTGGAGGGTAGTGCGGTTAGTCGGCTCTGCTCTTCTGCTGCCACTATCGTTAAAATAAAAGCCACATTAATGTGGCTTTTTACAATATAAAAACAATGTACTTAATTATCGATTGGTCAGTTAATGATTGATTGAATTTTCGAGAATCATAGTGTGTTGAAAATTGGTTTTCATAAAGACTTGAATTATAGAAACTAGTTGGAAAGGTTTTGGCTTTAGTAAGATATTTAATTATGAACTTTGATGGATACTTTGAAAAAATACAAATTCAAATAGAGAAGATCGATTCGCTAGAAGACCTACTAGTATGGCGAAAGAGAATTAACATAGGACACTCCGGTCTTTCATTTCGGACAGAACAAGGTCGGCTTATTTCCCATTGCTATCGAAGGTTTAAGGACAAAGAATATGGAATTACTGATTTTAACTCTTCCTGTGAGATATAAAGTATTCAATAAAAAATTAATTATTACTCAGGAATATTCAACAATAAAATAGATTTTTTTATCACAATTTAATTGTGAATATATTCTTTTGACTCGCTAATTTTAAAAGGCATCGATATTGGTGCAAATGTAGTTAAAAGGAACGAGTGATGAAATTAAAACGCTTCAGTTTAAGCTTGATAACAGTCTCTATGTTATCTGGCTATGCTAATGCATCTCCTATCCCTGGGATTGATGATGCCTACTTCACAGGGGCTGATGAGTATGTTGCGTACGATGATCCGGCAACAGCCTGTGATATCTTTAATGCCAAAGTAGAATACATTAATAATCATCTAGATCAGCAGGGTTTACCTGGAAAAATTGCGAACCTCTGTCAGCATGCAAGAATAGAAGATGGCCAAATTGAAGAGCAATTTATTATCACTTCTCAGAATGGTGCTTATAGCTATGGTAAGGAGAAGTACAAAATTCATGAACAGGTTGATGTCGCACGTACCATCGATTTGTTGATGTTTTCTCAGTCAAATAAGACTAACTATATTATGGCGGTTGACGGCAGTATGAATGTAACGCGTCAAACCCTTGCCGACGGAGGCTATTTTTTCGAGTGGGAAGATGAGAAAGTTGCTCCGCACTTTTATTACCAAGAAGGATACTTAGGTCAGATCTTCCATGGAAATTCTCAATTTAATTTCATGTCAGGTGAAAATGTCTACAATTGGGCTCACAAGAAAGCCGTTAATGAGGCGCCCAATAATGCGGAAGAGCAATCAAGGCTGACTTGGAAATACTTGTCTGAAGAATGTGAAAACGATAAAAACAACGATTATTGTCTCCCTCAAAGCCGATATGGAAATCTGTTTGTGAACCAGCAAAGCTTTCCAAGTTCGAGTAATGTGAACAAAGAGATTTCGTTAGCTGAAAGTACGTCTTATAGCTTTGATATTACTGGCTCTTTTGAAGCGAGCAAATCAGATGGTCCGTCTGCTGGTCTCGGAGTGGGTTTTGGTTTTAGCCAAACCAAAGAATCGAGTCAGACACACAGTATGTTGAATTACACCTCGGTTGATGAAGGCAATGATATCGGCCACTCGGTTGTCCAGACTATTAATACAAAAGCTGTGGGAGAAGCTGGGTATTACAGAGATGCTCCATCTGCAGAATTTTGGCATGTAAAGAATGCTGCTGAAATTTGGGGTGAAGACCTGTACCGAGTTTACGATCTAAAGAGCTATGAGACGTGGCAAGAAAACTACACTGCTGATTGGAATACTTGTCGTGATCAAAAACTGGTATTCGGTAATGCGGTGACGGTTTCGCGCGCCTATCTCAATATGTATGGCAGTAGTTGGTCAATTAATGAGAATGAGTCAACTTTATACCAAAGAGATTCTAACTACGGCATTACGATCGATACCGATTGCACTATTGACGATAAAGGTCAAACGTTCCGCATCATGAAAGAAACAATTCTTTAGTTATTAGAGGGTAAAGAGAATGAATTTTGTTAAAAGTACTATTTTTGCTAGTACACTGCTATTGTCTTTGGCTTCTAATGCTGCGAGCCTATCTACCATTGGAACGCAAGATAATGGTGTGTTCAATGAGATGCAGCAAATCCAACTGAAGTCTGCTGGAGAGCGAAGCTCTGGGAAGTCTGCGGATATCTTTTTTATTAATAGTAATGATGTTCAAGTTGAAGATCTGACTAAAGAGCTACTGAAAGATTTTAACTCTATCGTGATCGTTGGCGACTCATTTAAAAATAAAGAGTTGATGATCGAGTTAGTTGGGTTTGGTATCGAGAGAGAAGTAGTGGCTATAACCAATATCCACGACTCATCGAAGCGTCAAATCAATACCTACAGCAAAGGCGACAAAGCTGGCAATGATAAGGTAGCTGCAGTGCTGATGGACACTATCGCTCGTCACCTGTAATGCAATATAAATGGATTTTACGGGATAACCCATTACTTCTCGGGTAGTTTGTAGTCTCAAAAGTTAAGTGAGCCACGGATTCGTTCGTGGCTTTTTTGATCGCCCTAGAACACAGAGCTTAGTGCAGGCCAATGCTTCGGCTGAGACATAGGTTTGGTACAAACCAGTCGCTTCAAAACGCAAAAAGCCGCATCAAGTGATGCGGCTTCTTAAAATTTGGCCCCCTTGTCGAGACTTGACCCGGGCGGGTGGGACGGTCCGACGATTCGGGTGTGACATTAACTTGGAACAAGTTAGTCGCAGTTACATACGAAAAAAGCCCAATCTTTCGATTGGGCTTTTTTCTGAATTTGGCTCCCCTTGCAAGACTTGAACTTGCGACATACGGATTAACAGTCCGCCGTTCTACCAACTGAACTAAAGGGGAATTGCTTGTTAGCGACGCGAATTCTAATAAGAGACCTATTTTCTGTCAACAAAAAATAGCAGAAAAAAATAAGATAAAAAACTTTACTTTCTTGGACGCCTTATCGGATTTAGCTTTGCTTTAGTTATCCACCAAAATTGTGGATAAGTGTGTGTGCGAAACTTTAACAACAATAATTGAGGTAAATCTGAAAATGCAAAAATTATAGCTAACGTGATGTATTTAAAAGAATAGTACCAAAATATCACGGTTGTATAACTTTTGTAGATTATAAAGCGAACAGTAAAACAAGAGGTATTTTTAGATTTTTTGGGGAAAAGTAGTGGATTAAAATTCGAGTAATTTAGCTGAGGAAACTTTGCAGGGGCACGGATAATACCAAGTTCTAAAAATAAAAGCTATCACTGATATTCAATCTTAAGGCGCATTTCTCTAGATAATAGTTGCAACGAGATGGCTCATAGAGTGACAATGACCTGATTAAAAACACAGTATGGAAATGGCAACCTATGAGCAAACTCTTTGATTTGGTATCGGACTACAGCCCGTCCGGTGACCAGCCGACAGCGATAACCAGATTACTAGATGGATTAGATTCTGGTTTGGCACATCAAACTCTATTAGGGGTAACGGGCTCAGGTAAAACCTTTACTCTCGCTAATGTCATTTCCCAATCGCAAAGACCTGCCATTCTGTTAGCGCCGAACAAGACGTTGGCTGCTCAGCTTTATGGCGAGATGAAATCTTTTTTTCCAAATAATGCCGTCGAGTACTTCGTTTCTTACTACGATTACTACCAACCAGAAGCTTACGTTCCGACCACAGACACATTCATCGAGAAAGATGCGTCTGTGAACGCTCATATTGAACAGATGAGGCTTTCGGCAACCAAGGCCTTACTAGAACGAAAAGATGCCATCATTGTGGCTTCGGTATCTGCTATCTACGGTCTTGGTGATCCTAAATCTTATTTGAAGATGATGCTTCATTTAAGCCGTGGCGAGGTGATGGATCAGCGAGACATCTTACGCCGCTTGGCTGAGCTACAATATTCGAGAAATGACGTCGCGTTTGAACGTGGTCAGTTTCGTGTTCGTGGTGAAGTGATTGATATTTTTCCTGCTGAATCTGACCAAGATGCAGTTCGAATTGAAATGTTCGATGACGAAGTAGATTGCATCAGTATTTTTGATCCCTTGACTGGTGCGGTGAAGCAAAGAGACTTGCCGCGCTTTACCGTTTATCCGAAAACTCACTATGTAACGCCAAGAGAGAAAATCCTTGAGGCGATTGAGAATATCAAGGATGAACTGCGCGATCGTGCTCAATACTTAAAAGACAACAACAAGCTTTTGGAAGAGCAACGTATTTCTCAGAGAACTCAGTTTGATATCGAGATGATGACGGAGCTTGGTTTCTGCTCTGGTATCGAAAACTATTCACGATATTTGAGTGGCCGTGCGGAAGGTGAAGCGCCTCCGACATTATTTGATTACTTACCTGATGATGGTCTGCTGATTATCGATGAGTCACACGTGACTGTGCCGCAAATAGGCGCTATGTATAAAGGTGACCGCTCTCGTAAAGAAACCTTGGTCGAATTTGGCTTTAGACTGCCTTCAGCGTTAGATAACCGCCCAATGAAGTTTGAAGAGTTCGAGTCTATAGCTCCACAAACGATTTTTGTGTCGGCAACGCCGGGTAATTACGAGATTGAAAAATCAGATGGCGAGATTGCTGATCAAGTCGTTCGTCCTACTGGCCTGTTAGACCCGATCATTGAAGTAAGACCCGTCGCGACTCAGGTTGATGACTTGCTGTCTGAGATCAGAATCCGTTCGGTGAAAGAAGAACGCGTGTTGGTCACAACATTGACTAAGAGAATGGCGGAAGACTTAACCGAATATCTAAGTGAGCACGGCGTTAAAGTGCGTTACTTGCACTCGGATATTGATACCGTTGAGCGTGTCGAGATCATTCGAGACCTACGTTTGGGCGAGTTCGACGTGTTAGTGGGCATTAACTTACTTCGCGAAGGCTTGGATATGCCGGAAGTGTCGCTGGTGGCGATTCTTGATGCAGACAAAGAGGGCTTCTTGCGTTCTGAGCGCTCTCTGATCCAAACCATTGGTCGTGCCGCGCGTAACCTTGAAGGTAAGGCGATCTTATATGGTGACTCGATTACTAAGTCGATGAGAAAAGCGATTGATGAAACAGATCGTCGTCGTGAGAAACAGCAGGCCTACAACCAAGAGCAAGGCATCACGCCGCAAGCGCTGAAACGTAATATCAAAGACATTATGGAGCTGGGTGATATCACCAAGTCGAAACAGCAGCGTCAATCTAAGCAAGTCCCACTATCTAAAGTGGCTGAGTCTTCAGAAAGTTATGCCGTGCTTACGCCGCAACAGCTTGATAAAGAGATCAGTAAGCTAGAAGCAGCGATGTATCTGCATGCTCAGAACCTGGAATTTGAATTAGCGGCACAGAAACGTGATGAAATTGAGCAGCTAAGAAAGCAATTTATTACTAATAGCTAATCTCGTGTTTTACTCAAGAAGTTGATCCCCTCAAGACAAAAACTGAGAGTGTTTCAGACAAAAAAACAGCCAGTAGTAAATGTTCTACTGGCTTACGTTTGTGAACACTCGGTTCACTAACAACGTCAGTTGGCTAGGTGACCCGAAGGTCATTTACACTACTGCATCGTTCGTGCCATATAGATAAAACATTGATTGTTTGAAGTAAGTAAAAAAACACACTACAAATATTGTGGCTAATTTGCATAATGCAAAGCGGAATGCGACTATAATAAGAAATGCAAATTATAAATGGCTAGGATATGCAATCAAAAACGCTAGATAACAAATCGAAGTATTTGTTGATGGTAGAGGATACCGCTTCGGTAGCAGCTTTATATCGCTCGTATCTTACACCGCTCGAAATTGATATCAACATTGTCGGCACTGGCCGCGATGCAATCGAGAGTTTGAATCATCGAATCCCAGACCTTATTTTATTAGATCTACGTCTGCCTGATATGACGGGTATGGACGTGCTATTTGCTGTAAAACAAAAGTATCCTGAAGTTCCGGTTATCTTCATGACGGCTCATGGCTCTATCGATACTGCCGTAGAAGCGATGCGTCATGGTTCTCAAGATTTCCTTATCAAACCGTGTGAAGCAGACCGACTCCGTATTACGGTGAACAATGCGATCCGCAAAGCTACCAAGCTTAAAAACAGCTCGGAACACCCGGGAAACCAAAATTACCAAGGCTTCATCGGCAGCAGCCAGACCATGCAGCAGGTTTATCGAACTATCGATTCTGCTGCATCAAGTAAGGCGAGTATTTTCATTACGGGTGAAAGTGGTACGGGTAAAGAGGTATGTGCAGAAGCTATTCACGCTGCGAGTAAGCGTGGAGATAAGCCGTTTATCGCGATTAACTGTGCCGCTATCCCTAAAGATCTGATTGAAAGTGAGCTGTTTGGCCATGTGAAAGGTGCCTTTACGGGCGCGGCAACTGATCGCCAAGGGGCTGCTGAGCTTGCTGATGGCGGAACACTGTTTCTCGATGAACTGTGTGAAATGGACCTTGAACTGCAAACTAAGCTGCTGCGTTTTATCCAAACTGGTACTTTCCAAAAAGTAGGCTCTTCGAAGATGAAGAGTGTGGACGTTCGTTTTGTTTGTGCGACCAACCGTGACCCTTGGAAAGAAGTACAAGAAGGTCGCTTTAGAGAAGATTTATACTATCGTTTATACGTGATTCCACTGCACTTGCCGCCATTGCGCGAGCGTGGTGAAGATGTTATCGAGATTGCTTACTCGTTACTAGGCTATATGTCGGTTGAGGAGGGGAAGGCGTTTGTTCGTTTTGCTCAGGAAGTTCTTGATCGCTTTAATCAATATGAGTGGCCTGGGAATGTGCGTCAACTACAAAACGTATTACGGAACGTGGTGGTATTGAATAATGGCAAAGAGATTACTCTTAGCATGCTTCCGCCACCATTGAACCAGCCGATTGAGAACAGTCTGCGCTTGAAAGAGAAGCAGAACGAAGACATCACGGTAAAAGATATTTTCCCATTGTGGATCACTGAGAAGACGGCTATCGAACAGGCCATTAAAGCGTGTGACGGTAACATTCCACGAGCAGCAGGTTTCTTAGATGTGAGTCCTTCGACCATATACCGCAAGTTACAAACGTGGAATGCGAAGCAGTAATCACCAAACAATAAGAAAATCATAATGACGAAAGTATTAAATCAGCAAAAAGTTGATGAGCTTGCCGGCGAAATAGGGCAAGAGAATGTTCCTGTTTTACTGGAGATCTTTTTAGGTGAGTTGAAAGGCTACTACGAACACCTAGAGATAAATAAGGAGTCGGATACTTCTAAGTACTTGGCTGATATCAGTCATGCACTTAAGAGCAGCGCCGCGAGTTTTGGCGCGGACTCTTTGTGTAGTTTTGCGATTTGCTTGGATACGAAAGTGAAGCAAGCGCTGCCTGTCACTGAGGTTGACTTTCAAGATATGCAGAAACTGCTGTTATCCACCTACCAAGAATACCAGCAGTTGATGGCAGATATCTAAAGCGGTAGGGTATTACATATATTAAAAAAGGAGCATGAGGCTCCTTTTTGTGTTTGTTGGGGGGTGGCAATCAGATTCAGCTAATCAAGTTAAACCAACTGCTCCCTAATCGCTTGTTGGAGTTTTACGCGGTCGTGTCGCCAATCTCGATTTGGTGAGGCAAGATCAGTGGTCACGCAATTCCATAACCCTTCAAGTTCAGGGTGTGGCACATTGCCTAACACAATGTCTATCTTTCTTGCCTTACAGGTCCGTTCGCACCATTCCAATTGTTCCTGAAGTGTCATCTTGCCTGCTGGACCATGTTCTGGCGAAAGGTTTTCCACGAAAATAACCTTGGCGTTCCTGTTTTCAGCAATTGCTTTGCCGATCTCTGGTAATAAGAGCGGAGGCATAACACTGGTTAGAAAGCTTCCAGGCCCAAGAACGATACAGTCTGCTTGTTCAACGGCTGTTACTGCTTCTCTAGTTGCGGGCACCTCCGGCGATAAGTCCATCATGCGCAGCTTTTCTGTCATGTCATCAACGTTGGTCTCTCCAGTGACCCAACGGCCGTCCATTGAAAGAGCGGTCAGGTCTGAAGGGTGCTCGGTCATCGGCACGATATTAACGTCGACCTTAAGCATATTTCGAATTAGGTTAATTGCTTCCAATGGACGAACCGAGAGGTTGTCTAACGCAGTGAGCATCAGGTTACCTAGGTTATGACCATCGAGTTCGCCTTGGCCGCGAAAGCGGTATTCAAACATCATCGAACTGATTGAAGGTTCAGTGATCAATTGGTTGATACAGTTGCGTGTATCTCCCCAAGCGATACCACCTTGGCAGTCTCGAATTCGTCCGGTTGAACCGCCATTATCCGTTGTTGCAACAATGCCGGTTGCGTTGTTACCAAAGTCTTTTAATGCAGCAAGCATACGACCTAAGCCATGGCCTCCACCGATTGCTACGACTTTCTTTGAAGAGTAAATATTCATTTTTTGTTCTTGTTAGATTATTACCAACTATAATTTAGGTTAAATGCTTCTCGCTATATACTCAACAAGAGTTATTTTGAGCGTTTGATACGTTTTTTTTGCCGATGTGACCCGTTTTTTACCATCAGAGCTAGATTCACGTACAAATATTAAGTATTTTATTACTCAGCTACTGCACGTGTGAATATAACGTGCGGTTGCCATAACTCCGAGCTCTCGCATGCTAAGTCGCACAGTGGTATTTGCTGTACCGATACGCATCAAGAGCCAGTGACATGTTGTCACAAGGGCTTAATTGGAAATGATTATGCCTCCCGTGTTTGGAAAGGTGTTCCGTGGCGCAACAATTCGAAGATAGATTCCATCGCAAGTTTTATTACTTGCGCTTGTCGGTTACAGACGTCTGTAACTTTAAATGTACTTACTGCTTGCCGGATGGTTATAAACCGTCAGGGCAAAAAAACTCGTCTTTTTTAAGTGTTCCAGAGATCAAACGCGTTGTAAAAGCGTTTGCAGATTGTGGTACCTCAAAGATCCGCATTACAGGCGGAGAGCCGAGTCTGCGTAAAGACTTTCCTGAAATCATACATACCGTTGCTTCTACTCCAGGCATCGAAAAAGTAGCCACGACAACGAACGGCTATCGCATGGAGAAACAAGTAGGGCAGTGGCGTGATGCTGGTTTAACCCATATAAACGTCAGCGTGGATAGCTTAGATTCACGTATGTTCCATCAGATCACTGGTGAGAATAAGTTTACCGAGGTTATGCGAGGTATTGATAAAGCGTTTGAGGTTGGCTATGAACAAGTCAAAGTCAACGTTGTATTGATGAAAGACCTCAACAGTCAGGAATTACCAGCCTTCCTTAATTGGATCAAAGACAAACCTATTCAATTACGTTTTATCGAGCTGATGAAAACCGGCGAGATGGACGAGTTGTTTGATAAACACCATGTATCGGGCGTTGCGATTCGCAATCAGCTTATTGCTAACGGTTGGCTACTAAAAGTCAAAGCCGCTAATGATGGCCCTGCACAAGTGTTTGTCCACCCAGACTACAAGGGTGAAATTGGTTTGATCATGCCTTACGAGAAAGACTTTTGTGAGAGTTGTAACCGCCTGCGCGTGTCTGCGACAGGTAAACTTCACCTATGTCTGTTTGGCGACCACGGTGTTGAACTGAGAGATCTGATTCAAGAAGATCAACAAGAGCAAGAGCTCATTGATCGAATTCAGGCTCAGCTTCAAACCAAGTCCGTTAGCCACTTCTTACATGATGGCAACAGCGGCATGACTCCAAACTTGGCGTCAATCGGCGGTTAACCCGCTATACACTCTAAAGCATTTTATCGCTCAGCTTCATTAGGCTGGGCGAATCAGTCTAATAATTGAAAAATTTATATAGGTGAACAAATGGGTCACGCAGAAAGCAAATTCCAAGCAGCAAACATCGCAGTACTAACGGTTTCAGATACGCGTACAGAAGAAAATGACACGTCAGGTGGTTACCTAGCTGAACATGCTAAAGAAGCGGGTCACAACGTTGTTGATAAGCAAATCGTTATCGACGACATGTACAAGATCCGTGCGATCGTATCTAAGTGGATCGCTGATGAAAGTGTACAAGCGATCATGATCACTGGCGGTACGGGCTTCACTTCTCGTGACAGCACGCCTGAAGCGCTTAAGCCACTATTCGACAAAGAAGTAGAAGGCTTTGGTGAGCTATTCCGTCAAGTATCTTACGAAGAGATCGGTACATCGACCATTCAATCTCGTGCGATTGCGGGCTTTGCTAACCACACAGTAATCTTTGCGATGCCAGGCTCTACAGGTGCTTGCCGCACGGGTTGGACTAAGATCATCAAGCAACAGATGGATGCTAGCCACCGTCCTTGCAACTTCATGCCACATCTTTCTGTATAAGGCGGTTTGAGCATGAGCCAATTTACACACATTAACGCGTCTGGTGAAGCAAACATGGTCGATGTATCGGCTAAAGCTGAGACAGTACGTGAAGCGAGAGCGGAAGCTTTCGTAAAAATGTCTGCTGAAACACTAGAGCTGATTGTTTCTGGTAGCCACCATAAAGGTGATGTTTTCGCAACGGCACGTATTGCTGGTATTCAAGCGGCTAAAAAGACGTGGGATCTGATTCCACTGTGTCACCCTCTACTATTAACCAAAGTAGAAGTGCAGCTTGAAGCTATCGAGTCTGAAAACAAGGTTCGCATCGAATCTGTTTGTAAGCTTGCTGGTAAGACTGGCGTAGAAATGGAAGCGCTAACGGCTGCTTCTGTTGCTGCGTTAACGATTTACGATATGTGTAAAGCTGTTCAGAAAGACATTGTTATCGAGAATGTACGCCTGTTAGAGAAGACGGGTGGTAAATCTGGTCACTTTAAGGTGGAATCATGATTACAGTTCTTTTCTTTGCTCAAACTCGTGAACTTGTTGGTGTGGACAGCGTTGAAGTTGATGCACAGTTCAAGACGATTGAAGCGATTCGCAGCCACCTTGTAGCACAAGAAGGCAAATGGGATATCGCTTTGGAAGAGGGCAAGCTTCTAGCTGCGCTTAACCAATCAATCGTACCTTTGACGACTGAAGTGAAAGACGGCGACGAAGTGGCTTTCTTCCCACCTGTCACTGGAGGCTAAGCATGGATACAAGAGTATTAGTGACAGCAGAGGATTTCTCTGTAGGCGACGAATACGGCTACTTGGCTCAAGGTACAGCTGCCGGAGCGATTGTGACGTTCGTAGGTAAAGTTCGCGACATGAACCTCGGCGATAACGTGATTGGTTTGTCTCTTGAGCACTACCCGGGTATGACAGAAAAGTCGTTGAGCGAGATCTGTGATCAAGCTGAGGCGCGCTGGCCAATTCAAAAGATGCGAGTTATCCATCGTGTTGGTGACCTAGATATCGGTGACCAGATTGTTTACGTTGGTGTATCCAGTGCACACCGCGGTGCGGCCTTTGAAGCCTGTGAGTTTGTGATGGACTTCCTGAAAACCAAAGCGCCGTTTTGGAAGAAGGAACGTACCACCGAAGCAACTCGTTGGGTTGACTCTCGAGATTCAGATGCGAAAGCTGCAGAGCGTTGGGGAAAATAACCACCCAAGGTTACTCAGCTTCAAGACGAATATTAAAAGCCGACTATTAAAGTCGGTTTTTTTGTGCGTGCTACAAAGCTATTTATAAATAAGTGGTGTATTAATAAATGGTTAATCATTCAAGTTGCATATAAATTCGGTGCGTGATTTTGTCTGTCTTGGTGCATTTCTAAATCTGTTTTGGTGCAGTGCATTATGCTGTTTTGTATAAAGTGATAATCCTCACAAATAGTGGAGTCTATTTAGGGGATATGTGATGTGCAATTAGATTTCATGTGGCATTAATGTTAATTTGCTGACCCTATTCTAGCATAAGATGCTAAAAAAAAGTATCAATACAGATACATCAACACTAAAGGCTGTTTTTTAATTAATCCCTATGTGTAACTCACTATTCATTAGGTTTTTATTAGAGATTTACACTGTTACCTTGAGTAATTCGGAGAATTATCCGATTTTTTGCGACTTGTTTATGGCAAATTACTTCAATGGTTGATAGTGTGTGCCTCAATCTTTGTAAGGTTTTAGGTTTTTATGCTTAAATTTTGAGCTAAATAAATCTAAATCACTGCCGTTCAGTGAACCAAGCAAAGAAGTCATGGATGCAATACATAAAACTTGGAGTTTATTAAATGTACAAGAATAAAATCACTCAGGCCCTTCTTCTAGGTGCTGGTTTGGCAGTGGCTGCCTCTTCTACTCTTTCTATCGCTGCTGAAGTTCCAGCAGGCACTGAACTAGCAAAAGTTCAGGAACTGGTTCGCGGCAACGGTACTGAAGTAGCAACGCTCGACCCTCACAAATCTCAAGGTGTACCAGAATCTCACGTAATCCGTGACCTTCTAGAAGGTTTAGTGAACCAAGATGGCGACGGCAATACTATCCCAGGAGTAGCTGAAAGCTGGGAAACGACAGACAACAAAACATTCACTTTCCACCTACGTAAAGACGCTAAATGGTCTAACGGCGATCCAGTAACGGCAAATGACTTCGTTTACAGCTTCCAACGTGCGGTTGATCCTTTAACTGCGTCTCCATACGCTTGGTACATGGAATATACCAAGATGGCGAATGCGAAAGACATCGTCGCGGGTAAGAAAGACAAGAGTGAACTAGGCGTTAAAGCTTTAGATGACTACACGTTAGAAGTGACTTTAGATACAGCTGTCCCATATTTCGTAATGATGATGGGTCACACAACAGTGAAGCCAGTACATAAAGCAACTGTTGAAAAATTCGGTGACCAGTGGACTAAACCTGAAAACTTTGTTGGTAATGGTGCATTTGTTCCAAATCAATGGGTAGTTAACGAGCGTCTTGAACTAGTACGCAACGAAAATTACTGGGATAACGAACATACAGTTCTTAACAAAGTTACATTCCTACCAATTGAGAACCAAGTTGCGGAAATGAACCGCTTCCTCTCTGGCGAACTAGATTTCACATACGAAGTTCCTAACGAGCACTTCCGTCGCTTACAGAAAGAATACCCAGAAGATGTTAACATTAAGGGTAACCTGTGTACTTATTACTACCAATTTAATGCACAGAAAGCACCTTTCGACGACGTCCGCGTTCGTAAAGCAATGTCTTACGCGATGGACCGTGACATCGTTACGAAAGCGATTCTTGGTCAAGGCCAAAAACCAGCTTACTTTTTGACTCCTGAAATTACGGCTGGTTTTGACCCGGTAACTCCAGAGTATGGTCAACTTTCTCAAAAAGAGCGTATTGCTGAAGCGAAGCGTCTTCTTGAAGAAGCTGGCTACACGAAGAGCAACCCGCTTGAATTCAATCTGCTTTACAACACATCTGAGAACCACAAGAAGCTTGCTGTAGCAATTGCATCAATGTGGAAGAAAGAGCTTGGTATTAACGCGAAACTCGAAAACCAAGAGTGGAAATCATACCTAGACAGTAAAGATACTGGTAACTTTGACGTTGCTCGTGCAGGCTGGTGTGGTGACTACAATGAAGCATCTTCATTCCTAACATTGATGGTTAGTCAGAATACAACTGCTGGTCAGCACTACAAGAGTGCTGACTATGACAAGGTTATCGAAAAAGCACTAAGCTCTACTTCAGAAGAAGAGCGCACGAAGCTATACATCGATGCAGAAAAATTGCTAGCTAAAGACATGCCAATTGCTCCAGTCTACCAGTACGTTACAACACGTCTTGTATCACCTCAGCTAGGTGGTTACCCAGAAGGTAACGCCGAAGATAAGATTTATTCGAAAGATCTTTATATCAAAGCAAAATAACCTCCTATAACAATAAAACATAACTAACTTAGACCTGTGTGCGAGAAATCGCACACAGTGTCTATTTAACTTTTAATTGTCACAGACTGAAAAGAGTGAGTTTATGCTTAAATTCATTATGAAAAGGATATTCGAAGCGATTCCAACCATGTTGGTGTTGATCACTATATCTTTCTTTCTCATGCGTTTCGCACCGGGTAACCCGTTTTCAAGCGAACGTCCATTACCGCCAGAAGTTATGGCTAACATCGAAGCTAAATACGGCTTAGACAAACCAGTATTTGAACAATACACCACGTATTTGACAAATATCTTACAAGGTGACTTCGGTCCCTCGTTTAAATACCAAGATTACACAGTAAATGAGCTGATCGCGGTTGCACTTCCAGTATCTGCTAAGGTAGGTTTTATTGCCTTTATCTTTACCCTGATAATGGGAGTATCGGTCGGGACGATTGCCGCCTTGAAGCACAACACCTGGATCGACTACACCATAATGTCGACCGCCATGCTCGGGGTAGTAATGCCATCCTTCGTGTTGGCTCCTGCGCTTATTTACCTATTCTCTCTGCACTGGAACATATTCCCAGCAGGTGGTTGGCACGGCGGTACTTATATGTACATCGTCCTGCCAGTTATCGCGATGTCTCTTCTTTACGTAGCCACATTTGCTCGTATTACTCGTGGTAGCATGATTGAAACGTTAAACAGTAACTTTATCCGAACTGCACGTGCAAAAGGCCTAAGTTACCGTTACATCGTTCTAAAACATGCACTGAAGCCAGCACTGCTGCCTGTCGTTTCTTATATGGGACCTGCGTTTGTAGGTATCATTACAGGTTCTGTTGTTGTTGAAACTATCTTCGGCTTACCTGGTATCGGCAAGCTGTTTGTTAACGCCGCGTTTAACCGTGACTACTCGTTAGTAATGGGTGTAACCATCTTGATTGGTTTCCTATTCATCTTGTTCAACGCAATCGTTGATATTTTGCTAGCGCTGATTGACCCGAAAATTCGCTACTAACAGGGACGCATGGTTATGTTGAAGAAAAAAGAAAATTTAGAAGCGATCGAAAAGTTCTCTGAGAGCTTAGAAATTGAAGGTCGCAGTTTGTGGCAGGATGCCCGCATTCGTTTTATGCGAAACAAAGCAGCAATGGTAAGCCTGTTTATTCTTACGCTTATGGTACTGGCAGTTATCTTTTTACCGATGCTTGCTCAGTACACTTATGATGATACTGACTGGTACGCAATGCATGCAGCGCCAAGCGCGGACCACTGGTTTGGCACTGATAGCTTAGGCCGTGATTTGTATGTTCGTACTCTTATTGGTGGCCGTATCTCACTGATGGTTGGTGTGATGGGTGCATTCGTAGCGGTACTTATTGGTACGCTTTACGGTGCCGCTTCTGGCTTCATCGGTGGTCGTACTGACCGAGTGATGATGCGTATCCTAGAGATCTTGTACGCAGTACCATTCATGTTCCTAGTTATCGTTCTAGTAACATTCTTTGGTCGTAACATCATCTTAATCTTCGTTGCGATTGGTGCGATTGCTTGGCTAGATATGGCGCGGATTGTACGTGGTCAAACGCTGAGCTTACGTAGTAAAGAGTTCATTGAAGCAGCACACGTATGTGGTGTGAGCAAATGGAAGATCATTACACGTCACATCGTACCGAACGTACTGGGTATCGTAGCGGTTTACTCTACGCTGCTTATTCCAAGCATGATCCTTACAGAATCATTCTTATCTTTCCTTGGTCTTGGTGTTCAAGAGCCTATGACAAGTTGGGGCGCATTGCTTCAAGAAGGTTCGCAAACAATGGAAGTTGCAATCTGGCAACTGACATTCCCTGCGGCATTCATGGTAGTTACGCTGTTCTGCTTTAACTACGTAGGTGATGGTCTGCGCGACGCGCTTGATCCAAAAGACAGATAAAGAAATAGCAATTAAAAGCTATAAAAGATTAAGGAAGCAATAATGAGCTTATTAGATGTCAAAGATCTGCGCGTCGAATTTACCACGCAAGATGGTATCGTAACCGCAGTAAACGACTTGAACTTCTCACTTAACCAAGGCGAAACGCTAGGTATCGTGGGCGAGTCAGGTTCAGGTAAATCACAAACGGTATTTGCACTGATGGGGCTGCTGGCTAAGAACGGCATCATCTCAGGCAGTGCAAAGTTTGAAGGTAAAGAGATTCTTAACCTTCCAGAGAAAGAACTGAACAAAGTTCGAGCTGAACAGATCGCGATGATCTTCCAAGATCCGATGACATCACTGAACCCTTACATGAAAGTAAGTGATCAGCTGATGGAAGTACTTATGTTGCACAAAGGCATGGGTAAAGCAGAGGCGTTTGAAGAATCAGTACGCATGCTTGAAGCGGTTAAAATCCCTGAAGCACGCAAGCGTATTACTATGTACCCACACGAATTTTCTGGCGGTATGCGTCAGCGTGTGATGATCGCAATGGCACTATTGTGTCGTCCTAAACTGCTTATCGCTGATGAACCAACAACCGCTTTGGATGTAACTATTCAAGCGCAAATCATGGAATTGCTGAACGAATTGAAAGATGAGTTCAACACGGCAATCATCATGATAACCCACGATTTGGGTGTGGTTGCAGGTTCATGTGACAAGGTACTTGTGATGTACGCTGGTCGTACAATGGAGTACGGCACGGTTGATGAAATCTTCTACGAGCCAAGCCACCCATATGCAGAAGGCCTACTGAAAGCGATCCCTCGTTTGGATACAGAAGGTGAAATTCTACCGACTATTCCAGGTAATCCACCAAACTTACTTCGCCTGCCAACAGGCTGTCCTTACCAAGACCGTTGTCACCGTGTAATGGACCGTTGTAAGCAAGAAGCACCTATTTTGACGCCATTTGGTAATGACCGTCAGCGTGCTTGTTTTTCTGACTGGGAGACTTGGACAAAATGAGTGTAGATAAGCAGTTATTATTAGATATTAAAGACCTGAAAGTTCACTTTAGCATCGCAGCTAAATCAGCGTGGCCTTGGGCAAAACCGTCAAACCTGAAAGCTGTTGATGGCGTTGATATTCACCTTTACGAAGGAGAAACGCTAGGTGTAGTAGGTGAGTCTGGTTGTGGTAAATCGACATTTGCTCGTGCAATCATTGGTTTGGTTGAAGCGACAGACGGCGAAGTTATGTGGTTAGGTCAAGACCTGACTAAAATGCAGGAAGTGCAGCGTCGTGAAACTCGTAAAGAGATTCAGATGATCTTCCAAGACCCACTAGCATCGCTTAACCCGCGTATGTCTGTTGGCGACATCATTGCTGAGCCTCTAGAAACTTTTTACCCAGAACTTTCTAAACAGGAAGTGAAGGACCGAGTTAAAGAGATGATGGCAAAGGTTGGTCTACTACCAAACGTAATCAACCGTTACCCGCATGAGTTCTCAGGCGGTCAGTGTCAGCGTATCGGTATCGCACGTGCTCTTATCTTAAAACCTAAGATGATCATCTGTGATGAGCCAGTTTCAGCATTGGACGTATCTATCCAAGCTCAAGTAGTTAACCTTCTGAAGGAGTTACAAAAAGAGTTAGGTTTGTCTTTGGTATTCATCGCGCACGACTTGTCGGTTGTTAAACACATTTCTGACCGCGTGTTGGTGATGTACTTAGGCAACGCGGTGGAACTTGGCGAATCAGATGCATTGTTCTCTGATCCTAAGCACCCGTACACCAAAGCGTTGATGTCTGCAGTTCCAATTCCAGACCCACGCTTAGAGCGCAGCAAAACCATTCAGATGTTGGAAGGTGATCTACCGTCACCAATCAATCCGCCATCTGGTTGTGTGTTCCGTACTCGTTGCCCACAAGCAACAGAGGCGTGTGCGCAAACTAAGCCAACGATTCAAGGCGATGACGTTCACGCAGTATCTTGCTTGCACGTACAAGTCTAGAGCCTATTTAAAACGGTTCAGCCTGTGACAGGCTTAAGCGCGACTAGTTATTAGAGTCGCGCTTTTTTTGTCTTAGGCTTATTGGTTCGCTCAACAAGCTTCATCAAAATATTCGAACAACTAAGCCAACTTCTTCTAGTTTTGAAAAAGTTGGCTTTTTTTATACTAGAGAAAAGTTAGCATCACAGAGGTTTGGATATGGGCAAGTTAGTTGAAGGTGTTTGGCACGATGTGTGGTACGACACCAAAGAAAGCGGTGGTAAGTTCGTTCGTGAAGATGCGGGCTTTCGCAACTGGGTTGAAAATAAAGCCGGAGCGCAATTTGAGCCAGAAAGTGGTCGTTACCACCTATACGTATCGTTAGCTTGTCCGTGGGCGCATCGCACGCTGATCTTCCGTGCACTGAAAGACCTGACCGATCATATTGATGTGACGGTGGTTTGCCCTGACATGATGAGTGAAGGATGGCAAATGGGCTTGCCTGAGCCTCTGTTCGGTCACACTCGCATGCACCAAATCTACACTCAAGCCAAACCTGACTATTCAGGTCGAGTCACGGTTCCTGTTTTATGGGATAAGAAAACCAACACCATCGTGAGCAATGAGTCGTCTGAAATCATCCGCATGTTCAATTCAGAATTTAATGAGTTAACAGGCAACACCGATGATTACTACCCATGGGAATTGGCGAGCAAGATTGATGAATGGAATGACTACATCTATCCGAACATCAATAACGGCGTTTATCGCACCGGCTTTGCGACCACACAAGAGGCCTATGAAGAAGCGTATGACGCGTTATTTGAAGCGTTAGACAAAGTGGATGCCCATCTTAGCGAACACCGTTATCTGGCGGGTAACGAGATTACAGAAGCGGATTGGCGGTTGTTTACGACTTTGGTTCGATTCGATGCTGTGTATGTAGGTCACTTCAAGTGTAACAAGCAGCGAATTTCAGACTACGTCCATATTCAGAGCTACTTAAAAGAGCTGTACCAGATCGAAGGCATCAAAGAGACGACCGATTTTTACCATATCAAGCGCCACTACTATTACAGCCACGCAGGTATTAATCCAACTCAAGTTGTCCCTGTTGGGCCTAACTTGGATTTAGATTCCCCGCATAGACGTGATGAGTTAAGCTAATATCACTTGATTTCTTCCATTTGATTTCGCTTGATATAGTGCTTTATCAGTTTGTTGAAGCGCTGTATCAACGCTATGTTCAGAAAGAGATAAAGGAACTAACCCTCCACTAATCGTCACGTTTAGTGAGTGTTCGTTGTCGTAAATTATGTTCTTTTCAATAGATTTACGAATCATCTCACTGAAGTGAAAAGCACTGTCTGCATCTGATGCTTCAAATACAATACAAAACTCCTCACCACCAACACGATACAGTTTATCCGAGCCTGCTGTTTCTTGAATCACCTCACATGTAGACTTGAGAACCGTATCTCCACAACTATGTCCGTAACTATCGTTTATTTTTTTAAAGTGATCTAAGTCGAAATGGAACAAATAGAGGTTATGTAGGTGGGCTAACTCATGGCTCGCGTCGTGTAATAGGCACAGTCGATTTTTGGCCTCGGTTAGGGAGTCCGTGAGTGCTAGAGTTTGGAGGTTATGTTGAACCCGCTCTCTTACTTCTTCATAAGCAAATGAAATGATCCATACCGTTATATAAGGCAGAGAAAAATTAAGAAACGCAAAAGGATTTGTTTGGACGTGGTTTTGATTCACGACAGTTAAGCATGTAACCAGAACTGCCAAGGTTAAAAGGGAGCCAACATAGCGATTGAAAAAAAGGTGATACAAAAGTGGTAAACAGAATGTCCACAAAATAAGAGCAGAGGACACCTTTGTAACGGTCAATCCATACATGATGATAAATGTAAAAAATGCAGCGATGCTTGGGTAGTGCCAACTTCTAATTATATTTTTCTTACTTTCAACAAGTACATAAAAGCAGAACAGTGAGAAAATCAATTCAATAGCTGCGAAAGTATGCGCACCTATATAAAGGTAATTAAGGCCTGCTAAGCCAAGAGAGATAACACCGAGTGTCACGCACGCAACGGTAAGAACTTGATTTTTTTGGGCACTGATAGATGGCAGCATAATTTACATGATGAGTCATTAGTCGCTAAATACTAGCAACTAAATTTAAAGAAATCTCTAATATACGTATTTTTAGTAGATGATATTAGTTAAGTGGTATAGGTCTAATTTGAAAAAATAGATAAGTACAAATAAAAAACCCTCGCGAGTGGCGAGGGTTTTGCATAGTAGAAACAGCAATTAGTTAATTACTTTTTCTTCAGCTTGAGCGGCTTGGTCTGCTTGGATAGCCGTTAGAGCTACTGTGTAAACGATGTCGTCTACTAGAGCGCCACGAGACAAGTCATTTACTGGCTTGCGCATACCTTGAAGCATTGGACCGATAGATACTAGATCTGCTGAACGCTGTACAGCTTTGTAAGTCGTGTTACCCGTGTTTAGGTCTGGGAATACGAATACAGTCGCTTTACCAGCTACTGGAGAGTTTGGTGCTTTAGAAGCAGCAACGTTTTCCATGATAGCAGCATCGTACTGTAGAGGACCGTCGATCACTAGATCAGGACGTTTCTCTTGAGCAAGCTTCGTTGCTTCACGTACTTTATCTACGTCTGCACCCTTACCAGATTCACCTGTAGAGTAAGAGATCATAGCAACGCGTGGGTCGATACCGAATGCCGCAGCAGAATCTGCAGATTGGATAGCGATTTCAGCAAGCTGTTCAGCTGTTGGATCTGGGTTGATCGCACAGTCACCGTATACAAGAACTTGATCAGGCAGAAGCATGAAGAAGATTGAAGATACGATAGAAGCATCAGGAGCAGTCTTGATGATCTGGAACGGAGGAACGATAGTGTTCGCCGTAGTGTGAACAGCACCAGAAACTAGGCCGTCAACTTCGCCAGCTTCAAGCATCATAGTACCGAGGAATACAGAATCTTCTAGCTTCTCACGAGCTACAACTTCAGTCATACCTTTAGCGCCACGAAGTTCTACTAGACGAGCTACGTAGTTTTCGCGAACTAATGCAGAATCGATGATCTCAACGCCAGCGCCAAGCTCAACACCTTGCTGTGCAGCAACACGACGGATTTCTTCTGGGTTACCTAGAAGTACACACGTTGCGATACCGCGCTCAGCACAGATAGCCGCAGCTTTAACTGTACGTGGCTCATCACCTTCAGGAAGTACGATGCGCTTAGCTGCTTTACGAGCAAATTCAGTTAGCTGGTAACGGAATGCTGGTGGGCTTAGACGACGGATACCTTGAGTACCTTCAGATAGAGAATCAATCCAAGGGCCGTCAATGTGGCTTGCAACGTGATCGTTAACGAACTCGATACGCTCTTTATCGTCTGCAGGAACTTCTAGGTTGAAGCTCTGTAGGTTAAGAGACGTCTGCCAAGTGTTACCTTGAGCCTTGAAGATCGGTAGACCTGAAGCGAATGCTGGTGCACAAAGGTTAGCAATGCTTTCTGGAATGTCGTAACCGCCAGTAAGTAGGATTGCGCCAATCTCAACACCGTTTTTCGCAGCAAGAGCCGCAGCAACGATAACGTCAGGACGGTCTGCAGAAGTTACTAGCAGTGAACCTGGTTTGAAGTGCTCAATCATGTGCGGTAGGGAACGTGCACAGAAAGTGATGCTCTTTATACGACGAGTAGCAATCTCACCTTCGTTAACGATTTCAGCATTAAGGTGCTTAGCCATATCAATCGCACGAGTTGCGATTAGGTCGATGCTCCATGGCACACAACCAAGAACACGGATAGGACTTGAGTTGAAGATTTGCATTACTTCAAGGTTCGCTTGCTGAGCTGTGTCTGCATCGTCAAAGATTTCAGATAGGTCAGGGCGAGTACGACCAGCTTCATCAACAGGAGCGTTAAGCTTGTTGATGATTACACCTTTGATATTCTTGTTCTTAGTACCGCCGAAGTTAGAACATGCTACTTCGATACGCTCTTTAAGTTGCGTAGGGTTGTCAGTACCAGGAGTCGCAACGAATACGATCTCCGCACCAAGTGTTTTTGCGATTTCCGCATTTACTTGGTTTGCAAATGGGTGCTTACGAGTAGGTACTAGGCCTTCGATTAGCGTTACTTCTGCGTCTTTGTTGATTTTGTTGTATTGCTCAACAACAGACTCAAGAAGTACGTCCATTTTCTCGCTACCGATCAAAGCTTCAGCTTTAGTCATTGCGATTGGCTCACCAATCTTAATGTCGCTGTTTGCGCTGATGATAGTAGACGTTAGATCTGGTTGGTTACCACCGCTACGAGGTTGAGCGATTGGCTTATAGAAAGAAACACTTACGCCTTTACGCTCCATAGCGCGAAGAACACCCATGCTAACACTAGTAAGACCAACACCAGCGCTTGTAGGGATAAGCATAATAGTACGTGACATTGACGAACACCTTTGACTATTGGAAATAAAAAAAGCTCAACTGCTATTCCCACCGATATTTAAATTGGGGTAGGAATAGAAGTTGAGCCCCATTTTCTTAATATGAAAAACTGACTAGCTTCTAGTGAAGCTAGTCAGGAAAATCAATTAAAGACCTGCTAGTTTCGCAGTGTCTTCAGCAATTACTAGCTCTTCGTTAGTAGAGATAACCATTGCAGGGATACGGCTGTTAGCTGTAGTGATAGTACCTTCGCCGCCGAAACGAGCTTTAAGGTTAGCTTCACCGTCAACTTCGATACCGAAGATGCCTAGGCGGTTAAGAACCATTTCACGGATTGGGCCAGAGTTCTCGCCGATGCCGCCAGTGAAAGTGATTGCGTCTAGACGACCTTCTAGAGTTGCAGTGTAGCCAGCAACGTACTTAGCTAGACGGTGACAGAACACGTCCATTGCACGAGTTGCTTCTTCTTTCTCACCGTAGTTGTCTTCAACGAAACGACAGTCAGAAGTCACTTCAGTTAGACCAGCTAGGCCAGACTCTTTAGTTAGCATGTTGTTGATTTCTTCAACAGAGTAACCAAGAGCGTCGTGTAGGTGGAAGATGATCGCAGGATCTAGGTCACCACAACGAGTACCCATTACTAGACCTTCAAGAGGAGTAAGACCCATAGAAGTATCTACAGATTGACCGTTCTTGATAGCACATACAGAAGCGCCGTTACCTAGGTGACAGTTGATGATGTTAACTTCTTCAACTGGCTTGTTTAGTAGGCCTGCAACTTCACGAGTGATGAATAGGTGAGAAGTACCGTGCATGCCGTAACGACGGATGCCGTGCTCTTTGTACAGGTTGTACGGTAGAGCGTATAGGTAAGACTCAGAAGGCATAGTTTGGTGGAACGCAGTGTCAAATACAGCAACGTTTTGTAGACCAGGGAAGTTCTGTTGAGCTGCTTCGATACCGATAAGGTGAGCTGGGTTGTGAAGAGGTGCGAAAGTCGCAGCATCTTGAATACCCTTAAGAACTTCATCAGTGATAAGTGCAGAAGAAGTGAACTGCTCGCCACCGTGTACGATACGGTGACCGATAGCGCCAAGGTTAGCTTTAAGCTCAGGCTTAGAAGCAAGAATAGTTTCTACCATGAAAGATAGTGCTTCTACGTGAGCTGCGCCCGCGCCTAGTTGTGCTTCATGCTTGCCATCAAGTTTCCACTTCATACGAGCTTCTGGAAGACCTAGACACTCAGCAAGACCAGTTAGGTGCTCTGCACCTGTTTCTGCATCAACAACAGCGAATTTAAGAGAAGAACTACCACAGTTTAAAACTAAAACTAGCTTAGACATTAATGACTACCTGTTTATTTTTCTGATCGAAATCAGTTAAGGATGAAAATTAATCTCAAGAATAGTCGAAGCACATAGGCTTGCGTACTAACCTTGGTCAAAAAAACGTTAATTTCCGTATAAAGTGAAAGCGCTCTTTATCAAAAAGAGGCTTGTGCATTCCTTGCAGAAGTCTTCCCAAAGTTGCTTAAATTGTAAATAAGGGCAACAATGAGATTGAGGTCTGCAAATAATAGCGATATTGTGCAAATATAACAAAAAAATTTGAAAGAATATTATTTTTCGTCAAATTTTTGTGTTTTTAGTTGATGGTTTCAACTTTTTTTTAATGGGAGACTCATATGAGCAATAGAGTTGGTTTAGCTAGTAGTTTAAAAGATGGCCAAAAGTACATGGATCTCTGGCCCGTCCGAAAAGAGTTAAACGCGATCTTCCCAGAACAGCGCATTATTAAAGCGACGCGTTTTGGCGTGAAAGTGATGCCTGCGATTGCCGCTATTAGTGTTCTTACACAAATGGTCTTTAATAATTACCAAGCGATGCCACAGGCTGTGGTTATGGCTTTGTTTGCAATCAGCTTGCCGCTTCAAGGCATGTGGTGGTTGGGCAATCGCTCAAATACACAACTTCCGCCGGCGCTAGTATCTTGGTACCGTGAATTGCATGAAAAGATCACTGAAACGGGTTTTGCGTTAGAACCGATGAAGTCGCGCCCTCGTTATAAGGAATTGGCGATTATCTTGAATCGCGCATTCCGTCAGTTAGACAAATCTTCAATGGAACGTTGGTTCTAAGAAAACCTCACGGCTCCCTATCGTCTGAGAACAGCTATATTTAGTTGATGGCATGTTCTCAGATTCGTTCCCATCACACTTTTTGTTTATCTTACTCTTTGCTGTTCGTTTCATTTGCCTCTTGTTATTCACTTCATTTCTTACCTACGGATTCAACCCAACCAGCCTTTTGACGCATAATTCGAGCTTTGTTGTGTTTTTGTTAAATATCACTTCAAGTCATCAAAACTTACTGGTAATAATATCAATAGTGAATTTAATGTTGTGTTCTCTCTAGATCGAGCAATAACAACGAGCGCTTGATGAAGGGAGTATTATGGGTTCTGTAAGAAGAGTATTAACGGCTGCGTTGAGTGGTTGTCTGTTGATGTGGGCTAGTAGCGTGGCAGCAAATATTGCCAAGGTATCGGTTTCACAAGTTGTCGATCATCCAGATTTGAATGCAACGCGCTTAGGGCTTCTTGAAGGATTAAGAGCTAAAGGCTTTGAACCCGGTAAGAACTTAGAATTTTCCTATGAAATGGCTGATGGCAACCCGGCTCAGGCAGCAAAGATTGCCAGAGAGTTGGTCAGTGAAAACCCACATGTACTCGTTGGTATCGCAACACCGACTTCTCAAGCTTTGGTTTCAGCAACTCGCTCGATACCAATTGTGTTTACCGCAGTAACTGACCCCGTCGGTGCAAGGCTTGTCAAACAGTTAGATAAGCCGGGCCGAAATGTCACGGGTCTTTCTGATCTCTCGCCAATCGTCCAACATGTATCTTTGATCAAAGAGCTTCTTCCTGAGGCTAGTTCAATCGGTGTCGTTTATAACCCTGCCGAAGCGAATGCCGTTGCGTTAGTTGGGTTATTGAGAAAGGCGACCCGAGACTTCGGGTATACACTTCATACTGAAAAAGTGCTGACTATCGATGATGTAGAAGCAAAAGCCGAATCCGTCGCGAAGAAATCTGATGTTATCTATGCGTTGACCGACAATACGGTTGCTAGCGGTATGGAGGGGCTGATAGACGCTGCAAACCAAGCTGGCACACCTGTGGTTGCAGGAGCGACGTCTTATGTGGGCAAGGGGGCGATTGCTGGTTTAGGCCTAGATTATTATGATGTTGGGATTCAAACTGCGGATTATGTGGCTGCAATTCTTAACGGACAGAAGCCAGGGAAGTTGAGTGTCAAAACTGCGCAGAGTTCTCAGCTGGTGGTGAACCTAGATGCTGCTCGTAAGCTTGGCGTGACTGTACCTCAGTCTGTGATCGATCGTGCGATAGTTAGTCGTTGATATAACAATTCTAAATTAGATCTCCCTATAAAAAACGAGCAATTCATTTGTTCATTTTGAGAGATATCGACTTACTGAAAACAAAGTGGATCTACAAAACGTGATCTACTTTAACGGATGTTATTTTTCTCATTGTGGTCAATGAAATTTTTCATATCTTAAGCAAATTGAACATTGCTCGAGAAACGCTATGAAACCATTTATCTTTCATGCCCAAACTTCTGATTACTTCCATGAAAAAGATGGCGTATTAACCGTAACAATAATGTCTGAACGTGATGACTGGAATAGAGTTCTCTTGAGGCATGAGCCGGATAACGAAGAGTATCTGCTTGATATGATCAAAGTCGGTACTGAAGGTCGCTTGACGGTGTGGCAAGTCTCTTTTCCAGTTAATTCAGACAGAGACATTACTCATTATGTATTCAAGTTAGTCGACTCAAACGGACAGCACTGGCTTGATGCTAGGGGTATACATAGTCGCGTTCCTAGCCGTGAGTTTCATTTCAAGTTTAATGCCCATCACCGACCACCATCATGGGTGTCGGAGCAGGTCTTCTACCAAATCTTCCCAGAACGTTTTTGTAACGGTAACCCGAGTATCAGTGTTAAAGCTGGGGAATATCGCTTAAAAGAAAACACCTTAGATGTCGTGGTGAAAGAGTGGGGTGACTCTGTTGAAGGACATAATGGAACGGGTGCTGCGGAGTTCTTCGGTGGCGATCTCGCAGGCATTCATAGCAAGTTAGATTATCTACAAGACCTAGGTATCACCGCTCTGTATCTCAATCCAATTTTTCAGTCCCCTAGTAATCATAAATATGATACGACGGATTACTACAACATCGACTCGCATTTCGGAACCAATGACGAGTTCGCTGCACTTTCAAATGACATCCACAAACGTGATATGAGAATCGTTCTGGATGCTGTGTTTAATCACACCTCTGTCGAGCACCCTTGGTTCGATAAGCTGAAAGTGACAGGATCGGGTGCCTATGACCACCCAGGCTCGGCATTTCACGACTACTATTTTTTCGCCCCTGACAACCCTCAACAATATGTCGGTTGGAAAGGGATTAGTTCTCTTCCTGTCTTAAACTTTTCCAACGCTTCCGTGCGAGATTACATATACCAGTCACAAGACTCTGTGATAAAGCACTGGTTGAAAGCACCTTATAATGTCGATGGGTGGCGCTTCGATGTGATTCACATGCTAGGCGAGGGTGAGGGCGCTTATAACAATGCGCATTATGTGGAAGCATTTCGAAATTCAGCAAAAGCAGAGAATTCGGAAGCCTACATATTAGGAGAGCACTTCTTCGAGGCTACATCGTGGTTACAGGGGGCACAAGAAGACGGATCGATGAACTATTATGGTTTTGCTCACCCAGTACGTGCGCTATTGGCTAAGCAAGACATCGCGTACGAGCCGATTGAAATTGATATGTTAGATTTCTCTGATTGGTTAGCTGAAGCGAGGGCGAAGGTTCCATGGCTGAATCAGCTATCACAGTTAAATCAACTGGACAGTCATGATACGGCTCGACTACTGACGCTACTGGGTGGCGACCAGGCTAAACAAAAGTTGGCGCTGACTTTACTGTTTACCTATGTCGGAACCCCGTGTCTATACTACGGGACAGAAGTGGGAGTGGAAGGCGGGCAAGACCCGGATAACCGAAGATGCTTCCCTTGGGGAAAGGAACACTCTTCGGCTTGGTTTCCATTCCATCAAGCGTTGATAAAACTAAGAACAGAACGTCACAGCTTACAAAGTGGCTCCTACTTAGAGTTATATTGTGATACTGAGACTTTAGTGTTTACGCGCTGTCTTAAGGGCGAAAAGACACTGGTTGTGCTGAACTTATCCCAAGATGAAAAGCTGTTGTCTTTGCCTGTGTGGATGCTTGGACAAGAGCAAGGTGAGCTGGTCGCTTTGCTTGGTCGAATAGAACGTGTTTTGATCTGTAACGGTACCGCAGATATTGTTATTCCAGCGATGCAGTCGATGATTTTTGACGTCGTCAATAAACTGGATTAAATCACTCAAGACTAGTCCTGCTTAGTCTGGGCTAGTTTTTTAAAGTTTTGAGTGAATGGGAAAGATCGATTCATATCAATTTACACTCTTTTACCTCGTGGGAAATGACAATTAATGTAATAATATTAATGGGGTAAATGAAAATAGCTGAGCGCTAAGAGCAAATTATATGAAAGTAAATAGGCACTTTAGCCTTACCTTTATCTTCGGGTTTCCCGCGGTGATCGCGACGATGCTGCTTGGCTTAATCGGAAAGAACCATTTTGATTCGGTTAAAAAAGACATCGACAGCGAGTTCCATCGTATCGAAGAGGTGTTCAAAAGAACCACAAAAGTGGTGACTGCTCTAGATTACAGCTTCTCCAACTACTACAAATCCGGAAACCCTCTCTTTCTCGATCACAACAAACAAGTTGTGGATGGGCTTTGCCAAATCTGGCCTATTGATGTGCTACTCCTCGCGGACGGTAAAACTTCAGACATTCCTTCTGTCGATATCGACTATATGCTGGTCGGCCAAGAATCCCTTTGTTCCGAAACCAGTGATAGCTACAAGAGCGCCTCAGAAAAGATAGCTCTAGCTCCTATTCTTTCATTTTTATCTCAGCTTGATGAATACCACGACGGCGTGCACTTTATTGATACGAGTGGCTATGTGATCTCTTCGCCGGAAGATTTTGCCAAAGGACTCAGTAAAGAGCTGCTCTCGACTATAAAGAGTCGTCCTTACTGGCAGAAAACTGCCAACAACCCTGACCAGCTCACGCTCTCTGGCCCTGGTTATCGCTTTGATTCCCTTGACCGCATGATCAGTATGACCATCCCTGTATTCCATAAAGGGGTTCACCAAGGGATGCTGTCGGTAGATATTAATGCTGGCAGGTTGCTTGAGAATTCTAATGGGCATCTGGCTGGTCGGATAGATATTATCGATACTACTCGCTCTGCGCCGATTGATAGTGCGGCTTTCTACCATGAGATTAACCTAGAAGGTGTCGCATCCCATCATGCCATGTATTACGAATTGGATTTTGCCAAAGAAGTGGAGCACTTTTTTCTCTACGAGAAAGACAGCCTTATTGTTGCCATCATCGTGTATCTATTCTCTGTAACTATTTTCTTTTACGTCAATTCCAATATAGAACGTGGTTACTTCAAAGATCTCGCAGCCAAAGACCCTATGACAGGTTTATTGAATCGCCGCGGGTTAGAAGCATTCTGGCGTAATGTAGAGCACGATCAACTGTTTGCCTTAACTGTATTTGATATCGATGATTTTAAGTTAATTAACGACACCTACGGCCACGACAAGGGTGATGATGTGATTCGTTATATGTCACGTCAGATAAGTAACAGTGTACGAAGCAGTGATGTTGCAGCACGGTTTGGCGGAGAAGAGTTCGTTGTTTACCTGAAAGGTGATGATCGTGATACGATGATTAGAACGTTACAGCGCGTGAAAGCTGCAGTTTGCAATAAATCATCAGATATCGTCCCAAATGGCTTTACGATTTCTGGAGGCGTCTGCATTGTGGAGACAAAGCAGAGTAAACTTAATTTCGATGAGATATTTAAGTACGCTGATGAAAAGCTGTACGTGGCTAAGACGGCGGGTAAAGACCGTCTCGAATTTTAGCCACACTGTTGAATCGTTAAGCGCCTCATCTTAAACAGGTTGGCGGCGTTCTTCTTGATAACGTTGAAGACGCTCTACAATCGGTGGCGCTTTCTTGAAAGTACGAATTTCTTTAAACAGTTCGTTCGCTTCAGGGTAGCCTTTACTTAAATAAACAAACCACTGCTTCACTCTATTGGGGTAGTACATACCTTTGTCCCCTTTAATTTGAAACTCTGAATAGCGCAGCAAAAGTTCAATGACTTTATCCCACGGCATTTTCTGGTGGTTGTGCTTAACGACGTTACCAAGGTTTGGAATATTGAAAGCACCGCGGCAGACCATCAATGAATCGACGCCTGTTGCTTCAATGCAATCTTGACCATCTTGATAGTTCCAGATTTCCCCATTAGCAATCAACGGTAGAGAAGTTTTTTCTCTTATTTGATTGATGTAATCCCATTTGATTTCGCTGGCTTTATAGCCGCCAACTTTGGTTCTTGCATGCACGGTGAGTTCGTCAGCTTTTGCTTGCTCGATAGCGTCGACAATTTCAAAGCACTCTTCCGGGTGCTCCCAACCTAATCGGATTTTTGCGGACACGGGAATATGTGCAGGTACCGCTTCTCGACAAGACTTCACCACTTGATAGATGAGTTCTGGCTCTTTAAGCAGTGACGCACCACCATTACTTTTGTTGACCGCCTTTGCTGGGCAACCAAAATTAAGATCAATGCCTTTAGCGCCTAAGCTAGCAGCTTGAAAGGCATTTTCGGCCATCCAATTTGGATGTTGCCCTAAAAGCTGGAGATGGATGGGCACACCAGCCATGGTCTGAGAGCCTTGATGCAGCTCAGGGCAAATACGGTGGAACACATGTGGAGGAAGAAGTTGATCAACGACGCGCACAAATTCTGTTACACAGAGATCGTAATCATTAATCTCTGTGAGAATTTCACGCATTAGATGGTCTAGAACGCCCTCCATAGGGCCAAGTATTACGCGCATGTTGCTTTACCTAAAATGAGTGGCCCGAAACTGAGTGAACCGAAAAATTCGAGGCGTGATTGTACGGCGTGTTAGTTAGATTGTCACTAAGGAGCGGTGTTCGCCATTTCTCGAGTTACTCTTATTTCTCCGGTAATTGGTGAATAATAGAGAATGGGTAAACGTTCAGAGCTTGTAAAGCTTGGAGTGTAGTAGTAATAGCATTCGGGTGTTCCAGTATACCAACTAACAATGGCTTCATCAGAAGGCAAAATAAAGCCAGTATCGTATTGAGAACGAGCGACCAAATCAGAATCAATCAAAGAGTTCCAAAGTGCCACACATTGGTCACCGCTAACTTGTGGAGTCTCAGCTGGCGGAGTATCAAGAACTGAGATTGGAAACCCAGTTTCTGACGGATATACATCACCTTCACCATAATTCACCACTTGATCAAAAGTAGGCTCACCATCGACAAGCCATTGCGAGTGATACATATCGATACTATTTCTAAATGCTGAAAACGCACCTTGCGCCAATGCTTCATGAGCATCCCGCTGAACACCAAGAAAACGAGGCGCAGCGGTTACCGCTAATACACCCAAAATAACGACTACCACAATAAGTTCGAGTAATGTAAAACCTTGGGACTTTGATTTCATGATGAATACGCCTGTATGTAACTGAATGTTTCAGTGGGCGTTTTACACCCAATATTCTGATTATCAAAGCGAAATAAGTAAAATGTCGATGATATTTGAATAGCAATGGTTTGCGTAAGTTTGTTTGCGAGAAAACAGAGGAAAGTGGTTGGCGACATCTTGGTGAGTATGGCGTTATAATATCGAAAATGCCCAATATCCAGAGCTTTCATGACATATCAATTATTAAGCCTACCAGAATCAATCACAGATATTACTCCGCAGTTTATGGAAGGTGCAATCCTTGCGTCTAACTTAGCGACAAAGCCACTCGATCCTGAAGAATGGATTGCCATCGTAGCGCCCGAAGCGGGTAAAGAGCTGGTAACAACGGTTACAGAACAGATTAACCGTCAGCACAACCTGATTCAGCGTAATGAATATTTACTGACAGACGTCTTGGCTGAAGGTGACTTTAACGAGCAGTTCGCCGATTTTTCTGAAGGCTTCATGATGGTTTGGCCAACAGTGGAAGAGCAGTGGCAGAGCGTGACCGTTGCGGATGGCACTTTGCGAATGTTGCAAGCGCTCCTAACAACGTTGATGTTGGCGATTGATGAAGAACAAACTCAACAACAAATGATCGCTGCAGGGCTTACTAACCCACCATCGCTTGCCGATTTAGTGGGTCAAGTCGATCTGATGATTTCAGAAGTGGCTATGGCAGCGGATGAAGCGATGCTGGGCAATAAATCCCAGAGCGTGAACCCGTTTAAAGATATTGGTCGAAACGACCTGTGCCCTTGTGAGAGTGGTAAGAAGTTTAAACAATGCTGCGGTAAAAACAGCTAACCTCGGATTGTTGAGTAACTTAGCTTGAGTGAATAACAGACTTTCTTTAAGTGCCCAAAATTTAAGTAATAAAAAAGTCGACCTTTGGGTCGACTTTTTTATTTTTGAAGATGATGAGCTAATTGTTAGTCATTCTTTGATTTAACGAATTGAGAAATCACTACAAAACCGAAAGCAACTAAGTTACCCGCGAAGATAATCACAAGCCATTGTGGCATCGAAAGTTCTAAGAACTGCCACACAACCTTGCTGCAGTCGCCGTAAGCCTCAAACATCCACGGAGCCCATTGGTTTAAAGGTGCCCAGCTTGGGAAAGTCACGAACAGATCACAAGTCGCAAAAGGAGACGGATTAAACTGGTAGTCAACATGTTCTAAAGCCAGCGTTAAACCTTTGTAGGCGCCAAATCCCCAACCAGCAAGGCCTAACCAACGTGATATTGGGTTATGAGGGGAGATAGCACCAATGATTGCAGCAACACCGATAGCAAGCATCGCAACGCGTTCATAGATGCACATTACGCAAGGGCCAAGCATCATCACGTGTTGGAAGAAGAGAGCGCATGCCTCAAAAAAGACAATAAAAGCCAGCAGTAAAAGCCAAGATAAACGTCCCTTAGAGAAGTCTTTAAGCATTGCAAAAAAGTTCACGAATTTAATCCCGTCTATAAAATAAAAAAGCCCTGATTACTCAGAGCTTTTTATCTTGGATAAGTTTCCTAATCAACTAATATTTTTGATTAGTTAGTTATAGTTATTGTGGTTTGCGACACAGTGTTTAGCTTAGTGACCACCAGAGATAACTGGAGCGACGACTTCACCAGTGCGTTGAATGATCCAACCAGCATCGTAGAACCATGCTGTCATTGGCTCTACGAAGAACACAATGCCTGCTAGGCCAACCAGTGCCAATACGATGGTGTATGGCAGCGCCATGATAACCATGCGACCGTAAGACAATCGAATTAACGGAGCAAGTGCTGATGTTAATAGGAATAGGAATGCAGCTTGGCCATTTGGTGTAGCAACAGAAGGTAGGTTAGTACCAGTGTTGATAGCAACAGCAAGTAGGTCAAACTGGTCACGAGTGATAATGCCTTCAACCAGTGCAGTTTTCACTTCGTTGATGTAAACCGTACCTACGAATACGTTATCTGAAACCATCGACAAGATACCGTTGGCAACATAGAAGAGTGCGAGCTGTGCGCCTTTATCTTCAACGTGAAGTACAGCATCGATTACTGGCTTAAATAGAGCTTGGTCGATGATTACAGCAACAACCGCGAAAAAGACGGCAAGAAGTGCGGTAAATGGCAGTGCTTCTTCAAAGGCTTTACCCATTGAGTGCTCTTCGATAACGCCAGTAAATGCCGTTGCCAAGATGATCACTGAAAGGCCAATCAAACCTACTTCAGCGACGTGAAGCGCAAGGCCAACAATCAGCCAAACTGCGATTGCACTCTGAACCCATAGTTTTGCTACGTCTTGCTTTGTACGGTTTGCACGTTCTTTGTTGTCAAACTCAACTAAGATTTGGCGAACATTCGTTGGCAGTTCTGCACCGTAACCAAACACTTTGAATTTTTCGACAAGTGCACAAGTTAGAATACCGCAGAAGAAAACAGGCAGTGTTACTGGCAGCATACGGATGATAAATTCACCGAACTCCCAACCCGCTTGCTTAGCAATTACTAAGTTTTGTGGTTCACCTACCATGGTCATTACGCCACCCAGTGCAGTACCAACACCGGCGTGCATAAGTAGTGAGCGTAGGAAAGCACGGTAGTTTTCTAGGTCTTCACGAGTTAGCTCAGAGATCTCTTCATCATGAGTATGATCGTGCGCAGATGTTGTGCCTTTGCCCGATGCAACTTTGTGGTAGATAGAGTAGAAGCCTACCGCAACGCTAATAACTACAGCGATTACTGTCAGCGCATCTAGGAAGGCAGACAAAAACGCTGCAGCGACACAGAAAGCGACAGAGAGTAAGATTTTTGATTGGATGCCGAGCAGGATCTTCGTGAAAATGAACAGAAGTAGTTCTTTCATGAAGTAGATACCAGCAACCATGAATACAAGTAAGAGTAATACTGGAAGGTTTGCTTGTAGCTCGTGATAAACCATTTCTGGTTTGGTCATGCCAATGGCGACGGCTTGAATTGCCAATAAGCCACCCGGCTGAAGAGGGTAGCACTTTAGAGCCATAGCTAGAGTGAAAATAAACTCAACCACCAACAGCCAGCCCGCAACAAATGGGTCAACTAGGAAGAAAACAAACGGGTTGATGATTAAAAAGGAAATGATGGCAAGTTTATACCAATCAGGAGCTTTACCAAGGAAGTTCTTGATAAAAGCGTTTCCGAGAGACATCGGCATGTTAATACTCTTTTATGTTGATTATGAATAGACAAGCAATACAACATTTTGAGAATCGAGCTATAGAAATTGTTAAAAACTATAACTAACAGTGACTTAGAAAAACTACATTCCATGTAATGTTCTGTGGTCTTGCCAAGTCACTCCCTTAGAAACTCAAGCACTGCTTATTTTTGAGCGCAACTCTACTCTTAGATAACATTTAGTCAACAGGAAAAGCCCTGTAGCCCTAAAAATACCTCTTTTTTGTTGAGAAACGCGATCAAAGTAGCGCAAGCATACCACTTAAAATGTGATAAAAACCGACTAGAATCAATATTTCAGCGAAATGATTGAAATTTACAGAATAACGACGGTTTATATATGATTATTACAACTTAATATTGCAAATTAATAACTTTGAAAATATGACCAATCTCGTTGATTTAAAAGAAAATTTGTTGTGTTAATGATTTGTTGAAATGGTAGTTTGTAGTCGCTTGCTTTCTAAATCTAGGGTGCAAAGGCGTGCTGAACTTTAGAGTTTTAACTCTACTGCTATTTTGAGTGAGTAAAATTTTTGCGGGTGTTTCCGCTAGGTGTGAACTAGTGGTATGATGAGTAAATTAGAACAGAATAATTAAATTGGATTGAAGTGTAGATGGTCATTAAGGCGAAGAGCCCGGCAGGATTTGCAGAAAAGTATATCATTGAAAGTATTTGGAATGGCCGTTTCCCTCCAGGTTCTATCTTGCCCGCAGAGCGTGAGCTTTCTGAGCTGATTGGTGTTACACGTACTACGCTTCGTGAAGTACTACAACGTCTTGCTCGCGACGGTTGGTTGACAATCCAACACGGCAAGCCAACTAAAGTTAATCAGTTTATGGAAACCTCAGGTCTTCATATCCTAGATACGTTAATGACGTTAGACGTTGATAACGCAAGCAAAATGGTAGAAGACTTGCTTGCTGCGCGCACGAATATCAGCCCGATCTTTATGCGTTATGCATTTAAAGCAAATAAAGAAGCTTCAGAACGTACGATCAGTAACGTGATTGAATCTTGTGAAGCGCTACTTGCGGCACCGACTTGGGATGAGTTCTTAGAATCATCGCCATACGCTGACAAGATCAAACAAGCGGTAAAAGAAGATTCGGAAAAAGATGAAGCGAAACGTCAGACGATTTTAATCGCGAAGACTTTCAACTTCTATGACTACATGCTTTTCCAGCGTTTGGCATTTCACTCAGGCAACCAGATTTACGGCCTGATCTTTAACGGTGTGCGTAAACTGTATGACCGTATCGGTAGCTACTACTTCTCTAACCCAGAAGCACGACGTTTAGCGATGGACTTTTATAAAGAGTTGTTCATTATCTGCGAAAGTGGCGAGCGCGAAACTTTGCCATTAGTGATTCGTAACTACGGTATCGCAAGTGCGCAAATTTGGAATGAAATGAAAACGACATTGCCAACGAATTTTACAGAAGACGACAGCTAAGCCATAGGTTTACTATTGTCGTCCCTGTTTAGTCGGTGACGTAAAGAAAACGAAAAAGCGGCGAGATAATTCAATTATCTCGCCGCTTTTTATTTATTGATAGTTGCTAGAACTTACCAGTGGGGCAGATACTTACCTATAAATAGTAACTTATCTATGAGTAGCAACTTACCCCGCAAACTCTTCTGAGTCTGGGCGGTTGGTAAATTGCACACCGTTTAGAAAATCGCAAAGTAGTTGGTCTTCACACACTTTGTAGTTTTTGTTTTCTGGTTTGCGGAAGTAAGCACCGATTTCGTACTTGCTCAAGTTAATGCCAACCACTTCTAGTACGTCCAAAACATCTTCCGCTTTCATGTTTAATGCAATTCGAAGCTTCATGAAAATCATGTTGTTAGTCAGTGCAACTTCAGGTTTAGGTTGTTCGCCTTCTTTTTTACCACGCTTAAGGTTGATGAAACCATTTAGGAATACTGCTAACTCTTTATCTTTCATCTTAGAGCATGACTTGTCGTTGTCGTCTTTTAGCCAGTTAATCACTTGGTCATGAGCAACGGTTACATCAGCTTGTTCAATTGCTTTGATGATTTGTGCATTTTTAAGGTTTAGTGCGTGTTGAATACGACGCAAGATTTCGTTGTTAGTCACTGGGGATTCCTAAAAAGGGTTTTAGAGTAAAGAGGTGTTGGTTAGTCCATTATCGTCGACAAACCAATTTCTACTCTACATAGCATAGTTGACGGCGACTCTAACAGAGAACGCTTATTTTCGGTAGATATAAAAAATCCCCAATGCTTATTAACTCTTTCAAGTTAAAAGTGCATTAGGGATTTAGTTATGAGTGCTTGTTATCTGACTGAAATCAGAATTACATTACACGCATACCAGGTTGAGCACCTTCGTGTGGCTCAAGGATCCATAGGTCGCTGCCGCCAGGGCCCGCTGCTAGGATCATGCCTTCCGACATGCCAAACTTCATCTTACGAGGTTTTAGGTTTGCTACCATTACGGTTAGCTTGCCTTCTAGCTCTTCAGGTTTGTATGCTGACTTGATGCCAGAGAATACTTGGCGAGTCTCACCACCGATGTCCAGCTGGAACTTCAGTAGTTTGTTCGCTTTTGGTACTTCTTCACAAGAGATGATACGAGCAATACGCATGTCTACTGCTGCAAAGGCATCGAACTCAATCTCGTCTGCGATTGGTTCTTTGTCTAGCTCAGTTTGACTTGCTTGTTCTTTTTCAGCTTCTGCTTTTTCTTTCGCTGCTGCTTCAGCGGCTGCATCTTCTTTAGAAGACTCAACCATTGCTTCCACTTTCTTAGGATCAATACGGTTGAATAGTGCTTTGAACTTAGTGATCTCGTGATCAGTTAGTGGAGTCGCAATCGCTTCCCACGTGAGCTCTTCGTTTAGGAAAGCTTCAGTGCGAGCTGCAAGCTCTGGCATCACTGGTTTCAGGTAAGCCATCAGTACGCGGAATAGGTTAATACCTACAGAAGACACTTGTTGAAGCTCAGCTTCTTTGCCTTCTTCTTTTGCAAGAACCCAAGGTGCTTTTTCATCGATGTACTGGTTAGCTTTATCCGCTAGTGCGGTGATTTCACGAATAGCACGGCTGAATTCACGAGATTCGTATAGCTCACCGATACGCTCAGCGGCAGCAACGAATTCGTTGTAAAGCTCTGGTTCTGCAAATTCAGCAGCTAGCTTGCCTTCGAAGCGCTTAGTGATGAAACCTGCGTTACGAGAAGCTAGGTTAACAATCTTGTTTACTACGTCAGCGTTTACACGTTGAGTGAAGTCTTCAAGGTTAAGGTCTAAATCATCGATACGGCTGTTTAGTTTCGCCGCGTAGTAGTAACGCAGACACTCAGGGTCTAGGTGGTTTAGGTACGTGCTCGCTTTGATGAATGTGCCTTTCGACTTAGACATCTTCGCGCCGTTTACTGTTACGTAGCCGTGTACGAATACGTTGTTTGGTTTACGGAAACCTGCGCCGTCTAGCATTGCTGGCCAGAATAGGCTGTGGAAGTAAACGATGTCTTTACCGATGAAGTGGTAAAGCTCAGTTGTGCTGTCTTTCTTCCAGTATTCATCGAAGTTTAGATCGTCACGCTTGTCACATAGGTTCTTGAAAGAAGCCATGTAGCCAACAGGTGCGTCTAGCCATACGTAGAAGAACTTGTCTTTTTCGCCTGGGATTTCAAAGCCAAAGTAAGGTGCATCACGTGAGATATCCCATTGTTGCAGACCAGACTCAAACCATTCCTGCATTTTGTTTGCAGTTTCATTCTGTAGAGAGCCAGAACGAGTCCACTCTTTAAGCATGCTTTCGAATTGAGGTAGGTCGAAGAAGAAGTGCTCAGAGTCTTTCATTACTGGAGTTGCGCCAGAAACCGCTGATTTAGGGTTAATCAGTTCAGTTGGGCTGTATGTCTCACCACAGTTATCACAGTTATCACCATACTGGTCTTCTGACTTACACTTAGGGCAAGTACCTTTTACGAAGCGATCTGGTAGGAACATCTCTTTCTCAGGATCGAAAAGCTGAGAAATAGTACGGCTAGAAATGAAGCCGTTCTTTTTAAGTTCTAGGTAGATGTGTGAAGCCAGTTCACGGTTCTCTTCGCTGTGTGTGCTGTGGTAGTTATCAAAGCTGATATCAAAGCCAGCGAAGTCTTTTTGGTGCTCTTCACTAACAGCAGCGATCATCTCTTCTGGCGTGATACCCATCTGTTGAGCTTTAAGCATAATTGGCGTGCCGTGAGCATCGTCAGCACAGATGAAGTTTACAGTGTTGCCACGCAGACGCTGGTATCGAACCCAGATATCAGCTTGGATATGCTCAAGCATATGGCCAAGGTGAATAGAGCCGTTAGCGTACGGAAGCGCACAAGTTACCAAAAGTTGTCTTGGATCAGTTGCCATACTTAATAATTCGCTTTTTTGATAGGTATAAATTTGAGAGGTAATACTACTTTATAACGTGTGATACGCCAAGGTATCAGACAAAGGATTCCCTTAGTTTTTTAGGGGTTCAGTCTTCATCTCGTGGGTGATAGCATAAATAAAAAAAGGAGCCCCAATGCGTAACTTTACTTCTAAGCAAGATTTCTGTTCATGGTTGAATGAGTTCGAGTCACCAATCCTCATCCCAGAGTGGGCGCTACACCAAAATATTGTCTCGGTTGATCCGCGTGGATCATTTGTTATCACCTTACCTTTTGCTGCTAATCAGCTCGCGGTTGAATTGGAACAGTGGATCCACTCTCAGATTGAACAACAACTTGTTAGCGCTTTTCAGTTTGAAGTAAAAGTGAAGCCGTCTGCTCTGGAAACCACTGTCGCGACGCCATTGAAGGGGGTTAAGAATATAATCGCCGTGACGTCGGCAAAGGGTGGGGTGGGTAAATCGACGACGTCAGTTAACCTTGCGCTTGCGTTATCTAAGTCTGGTTCAAAAGTGGGTTTGTTGGATGCGGATATCTACGGCCCATCAGTGCCTATGATGCTCGGCCAGCTAGACGCAAAACCAGAAGTACAGAACAACAAATGGATGATGCCAATCGAAGCACATGGCATTTTCACTCACTCTATTGGCTATCTTGTGTCGAAAGACGATGCGGCAATCTGGCGAGGCCCAATGGCAGCTAAGGCTTTGGGGCAGCTTGTTAATGAAACCGTATGGCCAGAGTTGGATTACCTTGTTATCGACATGCCACCTGGTACGGGTGATATTCAACTGACATTGTCACAACAGATCCCGGTGACAGGCGCGGTAGTGGTGACTACACCTCAAGATTTGGCATTAGCGGATGCGCGTAAAGGCGTAGCGATGTTTGATAAGGTGAGTGTGCCAGTCGCAGGCTTAGTTGAAAACATGAGCTATCATATTTGTAGTCACTGTGGTGAGAAAGAGCATATCTTTGGTGCTGGTGGTGCTGAAGCCATGTCAGAAGAGTTTTACCTCGATATTTTGGCACAGATCCCTCTTCATATTGATGTGCGAGAAGACATCGATGCAGGTTGCCCGACGGTGATTCGTCGTCCAGATAGTGAACATACACGTCATTACTTAGAGCTTGCTGAGAATGTGGCTGCGAAGATGTTCTGGACCGGCAAGGCGAGACCAGAAGCGATTAACTTCTCGATGGTTGAATAAAGTTGGCCACTCTTAATGTCGTGTAAATCGTGTTGGATTAGATAAACAGCGGTTGGATTTAGGCTGATAGCCATTGGGGTTGTGCAAATAGTTGTAGGCAAGTTATTTGAAAGCAAACGATTGTCTTAAGTAAATGTATTAAGATCATCAATTTGACTGCAATTAGCTAAAATCGCGACTAGAATCTATGTGCTTTAGCCCCTATAATCAGGCGGTTTATCTCTTCCCACCACCAAACCATATCGGGTGCAAAATTAATGTCTGATAATAATCAATGTGTCATCGTAGGTATCGCTGGCGCTTCAGCTTCAGGAAAAAGTCTGATTGCTAGTACAATTTATAATGAATTGCGCGAAAAAGTAGGCGACCATCAAATTGGTGTTATCACGGAAGATTGCTATTACAGCGACCAAAGCCACTTGAGTATGGAAGAGCGTGTTAAAACTAACTACGATCACCCAAATGCACTAGATCATGATCTTTTATGTGAACATCTACAGCAGCTAATGAGTGGCAACTCCGTAGAAGTTCCTGAATACAGCTACACAGAGCACACACGTACTTCTGAAACGACTACACTTACTCCTAAGAAAGTGATCATTTTAGAGGGTATTCTGCTTCTAACAGACCCGCGTCTTCGTAAACTAATGCACGCAAGTGTGTTTATGGATACACCATTAGACATCTGTCTACTACGCCGTGTTAAGCGTGATGTAGAAGAGCGTGGTCGTACAATGGACACTGTACTTAAGCAATACCAACAAACAGTACGTCCAATGTTCATGCAGTTTATCGAGCCTTCAAAACAACATGCAGACATCATCGTTCCTCGTGGTGGTAAAAACCGTATTGCGATTGATGTGCTAAAAGCGCACATTGCGAAGTTGTTGAAGTCTTAATCGAATAAAATTTTGCCTAAGTGACTCACTTAGCTTTATTTTTTACCGAATCAGTGGCACTTTTATAGTGCCACTTTCTTTTGGAATCTAAGCAAGGAATATGCGGATGAAGAAACTACTCATTTTCATAGCTGTACCAGTGTCTGTTGTCATTGCAGCAATTCTGGCACTAGTGCTGTTAGTGAATCCCAACCAATTTAAGCCATTAATTGTCGAACAAGCCCAAAAACACACTGGCCTAGAGCTCGTGATCGAGGGCGATATCAGCTGGCAATTCTTCCCATCTATTGGCTTTGAACTTGGTCAAACTGAATTACGTAACCCAGAAGGGTTCACTCAACCAAATCTATTCAAGGTTGATACCGTTGGCGTTGATGTTTCGGTTACTCCGCTATTTAGCAACCAACTAGAGATCGGCAACATCACTCTAGACGGTGCAGAATTTTATTTAGAAACGCTTAAAGATGGTCGCAAGAACATTGATGCGTTAACACAAGCGTCAGCGCCTCAAGAGTCTGAACCAGCTGCAGATACCAATACTGAATCAGCTCCAGCACCTCAAGAACAAAGCGCAACGGAAGCATCTGGTTGGACGATTAACCTAGCAGGTGTCACTGTATCAAACGCACTGTTTGAAATGGACGACAAGCAAGCGGGTTCATTCACTAAGTTATACGATGTGTCTTTGAACTTATCTGAGTTCGCTGTGGATACATGGACAACGGCAACCTTCGCCGCTTCTGGTGAAAACAATCAACAGAAATTCTCTGCACAAGGCAGTGCAGAATTCAAGTTAGCTGAAGGCTTCGCAAGTTACGCACTTCGTAATATTGACTTAAACGCTAAGTTCAATGATCCATCGACGTCGATTGAGTCAGCAAAAATTGGCTTGAATACGTTTGAGTTCGATAAGGTAAACCAACTGACTTACGCTGTAATCGGTAACGCGGCTGGCCTTGACCTTGATCTTAAAGGTGGCGGTGAACTTACTGTTGATAGCGCGATTTCAAAAGTAACGCTGAACAAATTAACGTTAGACTCAACATTCAAAGGCGACACGCTTCCTCAGTCTCCAATGAAAGTCGACATGCTGTCTGACTTAAGCTTCGATCTTAACAAGAGCCACCTGAGCTTTGTGTTAGAGAAGCTACAAGCTAACGCTATTGCATTAGACGGTAAAGCAGACGTAACCCTATCTGAAATACCAAAGGTTCGTTTCTCTCTTCATAGCCCGAATATTGATTTGGACGAGTTCCTAGGCTTAGGCAATACAACAGAAACAGCGAGCACAGCTCCTTCTGGTTCTGCTGGTGGCTCAACGTCAAACTCTGGTAGTTCAGCTCCAGCTAAAGAAGTGGAACCTGATCTGTCGGCTCTGAAAACGTTAGACGTGAAAGGTGACATCACGATTGATAAGTTCAAGGCGAACAACGCGAAAATGCAGAATGTTAAAACGGCATTTTCAGTTAACCGCGGTGTGGCTGAATTGACTTCATTCACATCGAATCTTTACCAAGGTTCTATTTCAGCTACGGCTAAGCTAGACGCTCGTAAAACACCGGCGACTTACACGGCTAAGAAGAAAATCAAAGGCGTGAAAGTACAACCGTTACTGATTGATGTTGCGGATAACGATATGCTGGAAGGTACGGGCAATATCGATGTTAATGTGAAAGGTAAGAGCCTGACTCCGACGGGTATTAAGAAGAACCTAGTTGGTACTATCGCGATTAACTTTGAAGATGGTGCAGTTAACGGCATCAACGTAGCTCAACTGATTCGAGAAAACTACGCTAAGATCAAGGGCGAGAAAGTTGAAAGCACAAATGAAGCTCAAAAAACGGACTTCAGTGCAATGAAAGCGACGCTGAAAGTGGATAAAGGTTGGGTTTCAACTAACGACTTATCAGCACAGTCGCCATTGTTACGCGTGACAGGTCAAGGTAAAGCAAACTTCATCAATGAAACGGTCGATTTCCTGGTGCGTACATCAATTGTGGGTTCACTTGAAGGTCAGGGCGGTAAGAGTATTGACGATCTGAAAGATGTGACAATCCCAATTAAGGTAACTGGCCAGTGGGCTGACCCGAAATTCGCACTTGTTTTTGATGATGTGTTGAAGCAGAAAACACAGAAAGAAATTGACCGTGGTGTGAACAAGCTAACGGACAAGATCAAAGACGAGAAAACTAAAGAAGCAGTTGATGGTTTATTGAAAGGTTTCTTTAACTAAACGTTTTTAACTCGTATATAAAAGAAGCGCCATTCCTACGGTAGGAATGGCGCTTTTGTTTGGGTGCTTATAATACTTTCGAAAGATTCCCTATGACACGCGTCACTCGCTCTAGGGAATGACGATAGGTGGTTAAGAGCGTGACAGTCTAGTGGGCGTCATCCTCGAGAGGGAAGAATGAGCGAGAAGGGGATCTCTGGTTTAATGTGATTACCAGTCAACGCCTTGCAGAGCTTTAACTCCAGACTCGAAAGCGTGCTTTACGTTACGAACTTCAGACACGGTATCGGCCATGTCCGTTAAAGTACGATGTGCTCCACGGCCAGTAATGATCACGGATTGCATTTTCGGACGGTTATTCAGTGCTTCTACCACTTCATCCAGTTCAATGTAGCCGTAACTCACCATGTAAGTCAGTTCATCAAACAGAATCACATCAATCGACTCATCGGCTAGCATGCGTTGGCACTCTTTCCACACGCGCTGTGCGGCTTCGATATCTTGAGCCTTGTTTTGAGTTTCCCAAGTAAAGCCAGTACCCATCACTTGAAACTCTACATCGAGCTTTTGCAGGACATTCTTTTCGCCGTTATCCCAAGTTCCTTTTACAAACTGAGCGACGGCACACTTCTTACCATGGCCGACTGCACGTGTAATCGTACCAAAACCGGATGTTGATTTACCTTTACCGTTACCAGTAATAACCAACAATAGGCCTTTTACTTCTTGTGCTGCAGCGACACGAGCATCGACTTGTTCTTTTACTTTCTGTTGTCTTGCTTTGTGGCGTTGTTCTTTGTTGTCTTCAGTCGACATAACAAATCCTTTTAAGTTGTGATTGCGCCTATCATAGCCTAACTTAACGATAGCAAAAACCATCGGAAGAACAGGTGATTAGGGATGAAAAAGATACTTGTGGTTTGTATGGGGAATATTTGCCGTTCGCCAACAGGTGAAGCGGTACTAAGGAAGAAAGCGCAACAACTGGATATTGACGTTGTGGTTGACTCTGCAGGGACGATTGGTTTTCATCAAGGCAACCCGCCAGACTCGCGTTCGAAATCTGCAGGAGAGAAGCGAGGCTACAGCTTTAAGGGGATTATTTCCCGTAAAGTGGTTGATAATGACTTCGAAGAATTTGACCTGATACTCGCGGCAGATAGAGCCAATTTAGACGACTTAATGAGCCAGTGTCCAGCTCACTTCCAATACAAGCTTGCGTTATTTTTAAGCTTTGGAGAGTCACAATATCAAGAGGTCCCCGATCCCTATTATGGTGAGGGAAATGGCTTTGAATTGGTGTTGGATTTAATCGAAGAGTCTAGCGAAGCGATATTGCGTTCATTGTAGTGTGTAATCACGCTGAGTACGCTTAACGTAGGTAGTATTTGAAGTAGTCATAATTCGTCCTCAATGTGTAAACACATTTTAGGACGGGACATAGATATAAAAAAAAGCCGACATTGAATGCCGGCCTTTCTAAATCTAACTTAAAGCTACTGCTAAGATTACTTAGACATTACTTTGTAGATTGGGTCTTCTGCAACGTTCGCTTCAACTAAGCTACCTGCTTTGTGCAGCATAGCAACACAGTCTTGGCTTAGGTGGCGAAGGTGAAGTGTTTTACCTAATGCCGCGTAACGTTCAGCAATCGTATCGATCGCTTCAATTGCAGAGTGGTCAGTAACGCGTGAGTTTGCGAAATCAACGACTACATCTTGTGGATCGTTATATGCGTCAAACAACTCTAGGAAGTTAGCCGTTGAACCAAAGAAGATTGGACCGTTAACTTTGTACTCTTTAGAGCCTTCAGCGTTTACAGACGTGTCTGCGTAGATGTGTTTAGCATGTTGCCAAGCAAACATCAGCGCTGAAGCTACAACACCCACACCTACTGCGACAGCAAGGTCGGTCAGTACTGTTACTACGGTAACAAGAACGATAACGAAGAAGTCTTGCTTAGGAACGCGACGTGCAAGCTTGAAGGTTGCCCACTCAAATGTACCGATAACAACCATGAACATTACGCCCACAAGTGCTGCTAGAGGAATCATTTCAATCAGTGCAGAACCGAACAGGATGAACATGAGTAGTGCAACTGCCGCTACAATACCTGAAAGGCGACCACGACCGCCTGAGTTTACGTTGATCATCGATTGACCGATCATCGCACAACCACCCATCGCGCCAAATACTGAACACGTTACGTTAGCCATACCTTGACCAACACATTCACGGTTAGATTGACCACGAGTGTTTGTCATTTCATCTAGTACTGTCAGTGTCAGTAGAGACTCGATCAGGCCGATAGCCGCAAGAATAATTGCGTAAGGCAGGATGATCTGTAGTGTCTCAAAAGAAAACGGAACAGCAGGAATAGAGAACGTTGGTAGAGAACCCGCTAGCGTTGCAGCTTCGTCACCAGACATCGTACGTAGGAAGTCGACAACAGTTCGAGTTTCAAGGTCAAGACCTACAACCAAAGCTGTTACTGTAACAATAGCAACCAATGAAGATGGTACCGCTGTTGTTAGCTTAGGTAGGAAGTGGATGATAGCCATTGTAAGGGCTACTAGACCCAGCATTAGTGTCATTTGACCGCTTGGTAACCAAGTTAGTGCACCTGTTACGTCTGGTGCTTTAAATTGACCAAGCTGAGCTAGGAAGATAACAATTGCCAAACCGTTCACGAAACCAATCATTACTGGGTGTGGAACGATACGGATAAATTTACCTAGCTTAAATACACCCGCTGCAATTTGCAGAAGGCCGGCTAGCATAACTGCCGCAAATAGGTATTGAACGCCATGGGTTGCCACTAGGCTCACCATTACAACAGCCATTGCGCCAGTTGCACCAGAAATCATACCTGGACGACCGCCGAAGACAGAAGTAATTAAACCTACGATGAATGCTGCGTATAGACCAACCATTGGGTCAACGCCTGCAACAAAGGCGAATGCTACGGCTTCAGGTACCAGAGCTAGGGCTACTGTAAGACCTGAAAGCACATCATTCTTTACAGAGTGCTTTGAAAATTGTGGGAATTCGAACATGTTTGCTCAGCTATGCTTAAGATGGATTTACCGACACGGGTGTATTGCGTAGCCAAACAGTGATGGAAAAGAGCGGCAATAGCGAAGTGTCGAAAAGATAAGTGCGCGAATGCTACCCAAAAATGTGATTAAGTTCAAGGTTGAACCTAACTTTGAGTAATATATCTGTTAATTTTTATTCGATTAGTAGATATGAAAAAGGCTGCTTTAATAAGCAGCCTTTGATTCTATTTACTTGCGATTATCTATCAGTAATCACTAGTAGTTTGGCTTTGTCATCGCCGCGCCAGCTTTGTTCGACGCTGCCTGACTGCCTGCACCTTTCGATACAAAACGTTCAGTGCGGAACGGAGCTGCAATCACTTCAATCTCTTTGATCTCTTGAGGACCAGGAGCTTTAGTCATTGGTGAACCGGCTTGTTTCTTAGCAACTGCTGCCTTTGGTGCCGCTTTAGGAGCTTCTGTTTTTACAACAGGTGCTTCTTCAACTTTTGCACTTTCAGCTTTAGGCGCTTCAGCTTCAACAACTGGTGCTGCTTCTGCTACAACAGGCGCTTCAACTTTCGTCGCTTCTGCAATCACTGGAGCTTCAACTTTCGCAGTTTCAACGACTGCAGGAGCTTCAACTACAGCAGGAGTCTCAGCTACTTGAGCTTCAACAGCAGCTTCTTCGCGACGGATAATCACTTTGCCCATAGCTAGTTCAGGACATGCGAAGCCGCCAGCCATTGCTACGTTGCTTTGTGGTGCCGTCTCTAGAGCAACACTCTGCTCTTGAACAGATGTTTGAGCTTCAGCTACTACTTGAACTTCAGCCACTTCAGGTTTTGTCTGCTTGTGGTGAGGTTTTGGAATGAAGCGAGGCATCACTTTACCCATAGCCATCTCTGGAGAAGCTACACCACCTTTACGTAGGCGGAATGGGTTAGGGCGACGATCACGACCGCGACGACGACGTTGACCACTTGCACGTAGGTGACGTGGAGAACGACGGTTACGACGTTGTTTCGGCTCTTCCTGTTCAGTTTGCTCTGCATTCGCTTGAGTTGCTTCTACTTGTTCCGCAACTTTTTGCTCTTGAGCTACTGATTGTTCTTTTGAAACAGATAGTTCTTTAGCAGCAACTTGCTCTTTTGAAGCATTATCTTCAGCTTGAGCTTGCTGGTCTTTAACACGAACTTGCTTGTTCAGTTTACGACGCTGACGACGCTCTTTAATCTTAGCTGCTTTCGCTTCAGGCTTAGCCTTAGGCGCTTCCGGTTTTCCAGCTTGTGCTTCTGCCGCTAGCTGTAGACCTTCTTCTGCTAATTTAGATGGTGCTTGCTCTTCGCGTTGCTTCTGCTCATCACGTGGCTTATTGCGACGGTCTTGCTTAGGCTTACGAGGCTGACGATTTTGCTGTGGAGCTGCCTCTTTCTGCTCTTCAGGTTTCTCATCACGTGCAGGCTTACGACGACGTTTGTTGTCACGGTTTTCGTTACGATTGTCACCACGCTCACCACGTTGGTTACGACGACGGTTATCGTTACGATCACGGCGTTGACGGTTGCCGTTGTTGCGATTGTTTTTAGGTTTTTCTTCTTGCTTCTCTTCTTCTTTCTTCTCTTCTTGAGTTGAAGAGCCAAATAAGAAGCTACCGATAGCTTTGAAGAAACGACCAATTAGACCTGATTCTTGAGTTGCTGATGGCTCAGCTTTTTTCTCTTCTACAGCTTTAGGTGCTGGAGCGGGAGTTGGTGCCGATTGAGCCGGAGCTGCAAAGCCTTTCAGAGCAGGTTCTTCGATCTTCTTAGGACGAATAGTCTGTTCAGCTGGCTCTTTGCTTTCCGCTTCTTTTAGAGCTTCTAGCTTGTTAGGCAGCAAGTAAGAGAGTAGATCGAACTCTTCACCTTCACGAACACGGATAACCTCAAAGTGCGGCGTTTCCATGTCTGAGTTAGGAACAACAGTGATCTTAACTTCTTGGTTCTTCTCGATGTGGTTTACTGAGCGACGTTTTTCGTTCAGAAGGTAAGAAGCGATTGGAACAGGTACAACAGCAAGTACTTGTGCTGTGTTGTCTTTTAGAGCTTCTTCTTCAATCAAACGTAGAACAGAAAGTGCTAGAGATTCGTTATCACGAACAACACCAGTACCTGTACAACGAGGACAAATGTGGTGGCTTGCTTCTGCTAGTGATGGGCTCAAACGTTGACGAGACATCTCTAGAAGACCAAAGCGAGAAATACGACCAATCTGAACACGTGCGCGATCTAAACGAACGGCATCACGTAGACGGCTTTCTACTTCGCGTTGGTGACGAACCGGAGTCATATCGATAAAGTCGATTACAACAAGGCCACCTAGGTCACGCAGACGTAATTGACGGGCAATTTCATCAGCTGCTTCTAGGTTAGTGTTAAGTGCTGTTTCTTCAATATCGCCGCCCTTTGTTGCACGAGCAGAGTTGATATCGATAGAAGTCAGTGCTTCTGTTGGGTCGATTACGATAGAACCACCAGATGGAAGACGAACTTCACGTTGGAAAGCAGATTCAATCTGGCTTTCAATCTGGTAATGGCTGAATAGTGGCACTTCACCATCGTATTTCTTAACGCGATTCATGAAATCTGGGCGTATTAATTGAATGTGCGCTTGTGCACGTTCAAAAATAGTATTGCTGTCGATTAGAATCTCGCCAATATCACGACGTAGGTAGTCACGAATCGCACGAACGATAACGTTACTCTCTTGGTGAATTAAGAAAGGAGCTGCATTTGAATCAGAAGCTTGCTTGATAGCGCCCCAGTGATTCAGTAGTACGTTTAGGTCCCACTCTAGCTCTTCTGCACTTTTACCAACACCCGCTGTACGCACGATTAGGCCCATACCTTGAGGAAGCTCAAGAGTGCTTAATGCTGCTTTCAGTTGAGTGCGTTCATCACCTTCGATACGACGAGAAATACCGCCTGCACGAGGGTTATTAGGCATAAGAACTAAGTAACTACCAGCCAAAGAGATGAAAGTTGTCAGTGCAGCACCTTTGCTACCACGTTCTTCTTTCTCTACTTGTACGATTACTTCTTGGCCTTCTTTTAGCACTTCTTTAATGCTAGGACGGCCTTGGTATGTATAACCTTCAGGGAAGTATTCGCGGGCAATTTCTTTAAGAGGGAGGAAACCGTGACGTTCTGCGCCGTAATCAACGAATGCCGCTTCTAGGCTTGGTTCAATACGGGTAATACGTCCTTTGTAGATATTCGCTTTCTTTGACTCGTGACCTGGACTTTCGATATCTAGATCGAACAGTCGCTGGCCATCAACCAAAGCGACACGCAACTCTTCTTTTTGAGTTGCGTTAATTAACATTCTTTTCATTTAGAAATTCTCATTGTCTTTTCTTATTTTCATCATTGTTCTTATCGCTTTATTTCGTTTCTCATGGTGCCAGATCCCATGGCTTTATCGGTGCAGCCTCCCGGCTGGAGAGGGATGCTCTGGGGCACGTCAGTCATCATAGGGAGTTAGCCTATGATCCGCGATGTGGCGGTGAATACTCAACATGAGCGTACGTGAGTAGAGCGATAAGGAACCCAGTTGACCGTGTCTTACGCCGATTGCAGCACTGTCTAATCTGAGTTATCTACTCATTTACTTGCTTATGAATGGTTAGCTGTTTAAATAATAGTCAAACCACTGATAGCAGCTGTGAACTATAGCAGCGGTCGGTAAACACAGCAATCTGCTTTGTCGGAATGCTGTAAAAAAAACAGTTTTTGTTTGGGTTTTGATAGCTCTAACTCACTGTCTATAAATAATTTATCAATTGATATTTTAATTTGCAGGAATCTTGGTGCTTTTTTGTTCGAAGAATCAAAGAAATATAGAACTTCAACGAGCATTTGAGGATAGATCGGCAGGGATTAAGGATAAATAAGTTCGGAATAGAGCTAAGAAAATCTCAATTATCAAAAGTGACAGTGATACAATAGCCCAATGAGCGAAATTAGAACCCAAGTCCAATTCGTCGACATTGACGAAGATATGGCTGGTCAGCGTATTGATAACTTCTTACGCAACCAATTAAAAAACATCCCGAAAAGCATGATTTACCGAATCGTGCGTAAAGGCGAAGTCCGCGTAAACAAAAAACGCATCAAGGCTGAGTACAAACTAAAAGCTGGTGATTTAGTTCGTATTCCGCCAGTTACCATTGAAGAGAAAGTTGAAGAGAACGTGCCAAGCACGAAACTCAACAAGGTTTCAGAATTGGAACAGTGCATCATTTATGAAGATGATCACATGCTGATTTTGAATAAACCATCAGGTACTGCGGTTCATGGTGGTAGTGGACTTAAGTTCGGCGCAATTGAAGCGTTAAGAGCACTTCGTCCCGATGCTCGCTTTCTTGAATTAGTGCACCGTATCGATAGAGATACGTCTGGCATTTTGCTTGTTGCTAAGAAGCGCTCGGCGCTAAGACACCTTCAAGCACAGTTCCGTGAAAAAACGGTTCAAAAATACTACTTTGCTTTAGTGATGGGCGAATGGAAGAATAGCTGTAAAGTCGTAAACGCGCCTTTGTTGAAGAATGAAGTAAACAGCATTGTTCGCGTGAACCCAAACGGCAAAGCTTCTGAAACCCGCTTTAAGGTTTTAGAGAAATTCCAAGAGGCGACGTTGATTCAAGCTAGTCCAATTACAGGTCGTACACACCAAATCCGTGTGCACGCTCAGTATACTGGTCATCCAATTGCTTGGGATGATCGCTACGGTGATCGTCGTTTTGACGCTTACACGGGCAAGGTTGGTCTTGATCGTCTGTTCTTACATGCCGCGAACATCAAGTTTACGCACCCAGGTAGTGAAGAGAAGATGGATATCTCGGCGCCAATGGAAAGAAGGTTAGAGAAAGCCCTCACTGGATTACGTAAGCTTTAAAAAGATACGAGATACGAGATACGAGATACGAAAAGAAGATATTCTTTTTAAATCGAGTGTGTACATAGAATCATAAAGGTTGGCGAATATCGTCAACCTTTTTTGTTTTCTGTTGGAGAAGTTCCTCCAACTCGCTCGCTCCTCGCTCTTGAGGATGACGATTTTTCCTGAGTAAAGTCAGTCCGTGTTGCTATCGAGTTAATCAATTAGCTGATTGGATAATGTAGCGATTTTAGTGATTCCCTAGACTGACGAAGGAGAGAGTAGGGAATCTCTAACAAAAGAGAGAGTATCCGTTATAGCACATTCATTCCTTGCGCTTCTAACATATCGACTAGATCGATCAGCGGTAAACCGATCAAAGTATTTGGGTCTTTGCCTTCCATCTGTTTAAACAACGCGATGCCTAACCCTTCACACATAAAACTACCGGCGCAGTAATAAGGCTGTTCTTTCTCAACATAACTAATGATCTGTTGCTCTGTTAAATCGCGGAAATGCACTACAAAGGTGTCGAGACGCGTGTCAGCTTTGTTAGCCTCACTGTTCCAAACCGAAAGCCCGGTATAAAAAGTAATACTCTTGCCGCTTTGGCGAGATAACTGCTCGATCGCTTTTTCTCGAGTATGAGGCTTACCTATGATCTCTCCGTCAATGACACAAACCTGATCAGAGCCAATGACTAAGCTAGGCAGATCAACAGCACAAGACTTAGCTTTGATCTCAGCAAGGCGCATCACCAACTGTTGAGGTGTCTCTTCGGGAAGCGGCGTTTCATCGCAGTCAGGCTTAGCTGTGACAAAGTTTAACTGTAGTTTTTTGAGGATCTCTTGCCTAAATGGAGACGTAGAAGCTAAAACTAGTTGGTAATTTCTCATTTTAATTTACAATTCGAGTAAGCATTTAGTTCAGGATAACGTAACTTATCCTGCTATTCATAATGCTCTGAACAGGAAAGGTAGGAAAGTACATTTTTTTTGCCATTTCCTTTGACTAAACATGATTTGGAAGATAAGATTCGCGCCCTATGCAAAAGGAAAAAATACCGCGTACAGTTGATCCGGCAAGAACGGCTCAAAAACGACTTGATGTGAATGGTATCATTCAGGTCAGTCTTTTAAAGCGTTTAACCGAAGCAACTGAAGGCGTAAAACGTGACGCGCAAGTCTCAATGTCATTTGGGCTTGATGAACAACGATTAGTCGTTATCTCTGGTAAAGCTAACGTCGAAGTCGATTTAGAGTGTCAACGTTGTAATGAGGTTTTCGCACATGAGTGCGATGTCCAATTTACTTATACTCCTGTTTACAGTGAGAAAAGTGAAGAGGAAGCACCGGAAGAGTACGATTTGGTAGATCTGAACGAGTACGGTGAGTTAGACCTGATTCAATTAGTTGAAGACGAGTTCATCCTTGGATTGCCACAAATAGCAATGCACGACGATGCGGACTGTAGCGTTAACTCAAATAATTTGGTATTTGGTGAACTTCCTGAAGAAATTGAGGAAGATAAAAAGCCGAATCCATTTGATGTTTTAAAAAGCTTAAAGAAGTAACTGCTTCTTTAAGAATTTACATAGGAGTAGGGTCAATGGCCGTACAAAAGAGCAAGAAATCACGTTCAATGCGTGGCATGCGTCGTTCACACGATGCACTAACTACAGCTGCACTTTCTGTAGACGCAACTTCAGGTGAAACTCACCTACGTCACAACGTGACTGCCGAAGGTTTCTACCGCGGCAAAAAGGTTATCAACAAGTAAGGTTGACCTTTGCAAAATCTAACCGTTGCGCTTGATGCAATGGGCGGGGACTTCGGTCCTCGTGTAACAGTGCCTGCCGCCGTGCAGGCACTGTCGTATTTCCCAGAGCTAAAAGTCATTCTCATAGGTGATCGAAACGCGATCACATCTCAATTATCTTCATTAGGTCGAATGCCTGATTCTCGTTTGAGTATCCAGCATTGTGATCGAGTTATATCCAATTCTGAAAAACCGTCACTAGCCTTACGTAACAGTCAGGGTAGCTCTATGCGTGCTGCTATTGATTTGGTTGCTGAATCACAGGCTGATGCTTGTGTGAGTGGTGGCAACACCGGCGCACTGATGGCGCTATCTCGTTTCAGACTCAAACTTCTTCCCGGCATTGATAGGCCTGCATTGGTTTCAGCTTTGCCTACTGCTTCTGGCAACCGTACATGGATGCTTGATTTAGGGGCGAACGTTTCTAGTGACGCAGATTCACTGTTTCAGTTTGCCGTAATGGGCAGTGCATTAGCGGAACAACATTTAGGTCGCGCGCCACGTGTCGCTATCTTGAATATCGGTGCGGAAGAAATCAAAGGCAATGACCTTGTAAAACGATGCGCTGAAATGTTGTCTAATACTCAGTCTGTGAACTTCATAGGCTATATTGAAGGTAATCAATTACTTCAAGATGCTGCTGATGTCGTCGTATGTGATGGTTTTGTGGGCAATGTCTGCTTAAAAACGTGCGAAGGTACGGCTCAGCTCTTTATTGATAAGCTAAAAACGCGCATGATGGCTTCAACAATAAAGGGTTGGATAGCCAGAATGCTGTTTTCTGAGCTATTTACTGAATTAAAAACCTTGAACCCCGACCAGTATAACGGCGCAAGTTTGTTAGGATTGCGCGGCATTGTCATTAAAAGTCATGGAAGTGCTGATGTGTCTGCAGTCGTCAACGCAATTGGTGAAGCAGTACACGAGGTCAAACGACAAGTCCCCAGCCGCATTAGCGATCGTTTGGAAGCGGTTTTACTCGAGAGGCATTATTAGTCTTCATGTATAGCAAAATTTTAGGTACTGGCAGCTACTTGCCATCTCAGGTGCGTACAAACGCAGACTTAGAGAAAATGGTAGAGACTAGCGATGAGTGGATTGTTGCTAGAACAGGTATTAAAGAGCGTCGTATTTCAGCGGAAAACGAAACCGTTGCTGATATGGCGTTTTACGCTGCTGAGAATGCCATTGAAATGGCAGGTATCGACAAAGAAGATATTGATTTAATCATCGTTGCGACAACCAGCAGTAGCCACACATTCCCGTCTTCGGCATGTCAGGTACAAGGTAAGCTTGGAATTAAAGGCTGCCCTGCGTTTGATTTGGCTGCAGCGTGTTCTGGTTTTGTTTACGCACTGTCTGTTGCTGATCAACACATCAAGACTGGCATGTGTAAGAACGTTTTGGTAATTGGTGCTGATGCACTGTCAAAAACCTGTGATCCGACTGACCGCTCTACTATCATCTTATTTGGTGATGCAGCAGGCGCGGTGGTTGTAGGCGCAAGCGAAGAGCCAGGTATTTTGTCTACTCACATTTACTCTGATGGTAAATACGGTGAGCTTCTAAGCCTAGAAGTACCAGAGCGCGGCGGTGATGCTGACAAATGGCTGCACATGGCAGGCAACGAAGTATTCAAAGTGGCGGTAACTCAGCTTTCTAAGCTAGTTAAAGACACATTAGCTGCGAATAATATGGATAAGTCAGAGCTTGATTGGTTAGTTCCACACCAAGCGAACTACCGTATTATCTCGGCAACGGCTAAAAAGCTGACAATGTCGCTTGATCAAGTAGTTATTACTCTTGATAAGCACGGTAATACGTCAGCAGCTACCGTGCCAACAGCACTCGATGAGGCTGTTCGCGACGGGCGAATTAAACGTGGTCAAACGCTTCTTCTTGAAGCCTTTGGTGGCGGCTTCACTTGGGGTTCTGCGTTAGTTAAATTCTAACCTCAAGCGATAATCAACAAACAAGGCACATAACTTATGTGCCTTATTCAATTTTTTGCTTTGCTTAAAGGATAATTACAATGAGCAAGTTTGCTATCGTATTCCCAGGCCAAGGCTCTCAAGCTATCGGTATGCTTGCTGACCTAGGCGAACAGTATGATGTTGTTAAACAGACATTTACTGAAGCTTCAGAAGCACTTGGTTACGATCTATGGGCATTGGTTCAAGATGGTCCAGTAGAAAATCTAAATGAAACTTTCCGCACTCAACCGGCTCTATTAACAGCGTCTGTTGCTATTTGGCGTGTATGGCAAGAACTTGGCCTAGAGCAACCTGTAAATCTAGCAGGTCACAGCCTAGGCGAATACTCTGCACTAGTATGTGCAGGCGTTATCGACTTTAAAGAAGCGATCAAGTTGGTTGAACTACGTGGTCAACTGATGCAAGAAGCGGTTCCTGCAGGTGTTGGTGCAATGTACGCAATCATCGGTCTAGACGATGAAGCGATTGCTAAGGCGTGTGAAGAAGCTGCGCAAGACGAAGTTGTGTCTCCAGTTAACTTTAACTCTCCTGGCCAAGTTGTTATCGCGGGTAACAAAGCGGCAGTAGAGCGTGCTGGTGCACTTTGTAAAGAAGTGGGCGCTAAGCGTGCACTTCCGTTACCTGTTTCTGTGCCGTCTCACTGTGCACTGATGAAGCCAGCAGCAGACAAGCTAGCAGTGGCTCTAGAAGCTCTAGAGTTCAACACGCCAGCACTGCCTGTTATCAATAACGTTGATGTTATTGCTGAAACAGACCCTGCAAAAATTAAAGATGCACTTGTTCGTCAGCTATACAGCCCAGTTCGTTGGACTGAAGGTGTACAAGCGATGAACGAGCAAGGTGTTGAGAAGCTACTTGAATTAGGCCCTGGTAAAGTTCTTACTGGTCTAACAAAACGAATCGTAAAAACTATGACAGCTGCTGCAGTTAATGACACTGCATCACTAGAAGCTGCTAAGTAATAACCACTTAATAGAGAAGTTATGATGAATTTAGAAGGCAAAGTTGCACTAGTTACAGGCGCAAGCCGTGGCATCGGTCGTGCAATCGCTGAACTTTTAGTTGAGCGTGGTGCTAAAGTTATCGGTACTGCTACATCTGAAGGCGGCGCAGCTGCAATTAGCGAGTACCTTGGTGAGAACGGTAAAGGTCTTGCTCTTAATGTAACTGATACTGACTCAATTGCTGCTACACTGAAAACCATCAACGATGAATTCGGTGCGATTGACATTCTAGTTAACAACGCAGGTATCACTCGTGATAACCTACTTATGCGTATGAAAGACGACGAGTGGAATGACATCATCGATACTAACCTAACGCCTATCTTCCGCATGTCTAAAGCTGTATTGCGTGGCATGATGAAGAAGCGTCAAGGTCGTATCGTAAACGTTGGTTCTGTAGTAGGTACTATGGGTAACGCTGGTCAAGCTAACTACGCAGCTGCAAAAGCAGGCGTAATTGGTTTTACTAAATCAATGGCTCGTGAAGTTGCGTCTCGTGGCGTTACAGTGAACACTGTAGCTCCTGGTTTCATCGAAACTGACATGACTAAAGCGCTAAATGATGACCAACGTGCTGCAACTTTGGCGAATGTACCAGCAGGTCGACTAGGTGACCCTCGCGAAATCGCTGAAGCTGTGGTATTTTTGGCGTCACCTGCGGCAGCTTATATCACAGGTGAAACACTTCACGTCAATGGCGGTATGTACATGGTGTAAATTATGTGCAACATTTGTGCATGATTTAAGTCAAGATCATACGTAATTTCGGTTAAAATCGTGAAAATTGTGGTTTGACCAGAAAAGTTGACCTTGCAACTTTCAATAGATTGAATAAACTACGGAAAACATCGCATAAAGCGAACTCTGTAAAGGAAAAGAAAAAATGAGCAACCTCGAAGAACGCGTAAAGAAAATCATTGTTGAACAGCTAGGTGTAGACGAAGCTGAAGTTAAAAACGAAGCTTCTTTCGTTGATGACCTAGGTGCAGATTCTCTAGACACAGTTGAGCTAGTAATGGCTCTAGAAGAAGAATTCGACACTGAAATCCCAGATGAAGAAGCTGAGAAAATTACTACTGTTCAAGCAGCTATCGATTACGTAACTAGCGCTCAGTAATAATCTCTCCCAGGCGGTCACCTCGACCGCCTGTGTTTTATCTAACTCATCTATCCTCATCTTAAATCACCTCAATCCCCGGAGTGTAAAATCGTGTCCAAGCGTCGTGTAGTTGTCACTGGCATGGGTATGTTGTCACCGGTAGGCAACACTGTAGAATCTTCTTGGAAAGCCCTGCTAGCTGGTCAAAGTGGTATCGTTAATATCGAGCACTTTGATGCAACCAATTTCTCAACTCGTTTTGCAGGTCTAGTTAAAGACTTTAACTGCGAAGAGTATATGACTAAAAAAGATGCTCGTAAGATGGACTTGTTCATCCAGTACGGCGTCGCAGCAGGTATTCAAGCTTTAGATGATTCAGCCCTAACTATTACTGAAGAAAACGCTCCACGTGTGGGTGTTGCTATCGGTTCTGGTATTGGTGGTCTTGGTTTGATCGAAGCCGGTCACCAAGCTCTAACTGAAAAAGGTCCTCGTAAGATCAGCCCGTTCTTCGTACCGTCGACGATCGTGAATATGATTGCTGGTCACATGTCTATCATGCGTGGTCTACGCGGTCCAAACATCGCGATTTCTACTGCATGTACGACTGGCCTACATAACATTGGTCACGCTGCTCGTATGATTGCATACGGCGATGCTGACGCAATGCTAGCGGGTGGTGCTGAAAAAGCATCAACGCCACTAGGTATGGGCGGTTTTGGTGCGGCTAAAGCACTGTCTACTCGTAACGATGAGCCTCAAAAAGCTTCTCGTCCATGGGACAAAGGCCGTGACGGCTTCGTTCTTGGTGACGGTGCTGGCATGATGGTTCTTGAAGAGTACGAACATGCGAAAGCTCGTGGCGCTAAGATTTACTGTGAGCTAGTTGGCTTCGGTATGTCGGGTGACGCTTACCACATGACATCTCCAAGTGAAGATGGCTCAGGTGGTGCACTAGCAATGGAAGCGGCTATGCGTGATGCTGGCATTACTGGTGAACAAATCGGTTATGTAAACGCACACGGTACTTCGACTCCTGCTGGTGACGTAGCGGAAGTTAAGGGCATCAAGCGTGCTCTTGGCGAAGCAGGCAGCAAGCAAGTATTGGTTTCTTCTACGAAATCAATGACAGGTCACCTTCTAGGTGCTGCTGGTTCTGCTGAAGCTATCATCACGGCAATGTCTCTGGTTGACCAAATTGTTCCACCAACAATCAACCTAGATGATCCTGAAGAAGGCTTAGATATTGACTTAGTACCTCACACTGCGCGTGAAGTTAGCAACATGGAATATGCTGCATGTAACTCATTCGGTTTCGGTGGTACAAACGGCTGTTTGATCTTCAAAAAGATTTAATCATCTTATTAAAGACGTAAACACTCGTAGATAGTCACAATTAGACTTGTTTTTAAACGGCTTGATGCTTTAGCATTGAGCCGTTTCTTTTTATGGGGAAAAACATGTTTTGGGTTGATGGAGAAAGCCAGCAAACTATCGATATCTTGGACCGCTCGTTTCAGTACGGAGACGGCTGCTTTACGACAATGCTTGTGAGTGATGGTGAGATACAACATTTTCATGATCATCAGCACCGTGTCGACGAATGCCTTAAAGCGCTACGTATTTCCGCTCTTGATTGGGATGTAGTTGGTCTTTGGCTCGATACTGCACTTCAACATATCCAACACAACGGTCTTCATGAAACAAAGAACCTCCACAAGACAAACAAGCCTCATAATGAAAAAGCAGGGATCAAGCTGCACGTTAGCCGTGGAGCGGGTGGGCGTGGCTACAGTACCAAGAATATCGCTAAGCCGACAATCACCATCAGTACCTTTGATTACCCAAGTCATTATTCAGCGTGGCAAGGCTCCGGTGTTGAACTCGGTATCTGCCATCAAGCGTTAGGTTTGAGCCCACTACTTGCTGGCCATAAGCACAATAATCGTCTTGAGCAGATTTTGATGAAAGATGAAATGGATCAAGCTAATGAAGTGGATGGTGTGGTTCTTGATATTTCGGGTAATGTGATTGAAACCACCATGGCCAATCTGTTTTGGCGCAAAGGTCAGGCGATATACACACCTCAACTCACTCAAAGTGGTGTAGCAGGGGTTATGCGTAAGCAAGTGTTAACCGCGCTGAATCAAGCTGAACTTTCCGTTACAATTAGTGATTACTGCTTATCTCAACTCATGCAAGCTGATGAGGTTTTCATGACCAACTCCATTTTAGGGGTTGCCCCAGTTACCCGTATTAGTGATACCCAATTTAACATTGGAACCGTTACTCGTAGCCTTCAAGGACAACTAAACTCGTGATCAAAAAGTTATTTATTTTTATTATCTTGTGCTTAATCGCAGCCGGTGCTGCTGGTTTTTATGTTTACAACCAAGCACAAGATAACTTGAAACAAGTTATTCAATTAGAAAAACCACAAGTCGTGACTGTTGCTTCAGGTAGCAGCTTTAACCGCGTTCTAGCCCAGTTGATTAACGAGGGGCTTTTTGAGGCTTCTCCTTACGAGAAATTAATCCGTAAGTTACATCCTGAGCTTGTAGACGTAAAAGCGGGAACTTTCCTGCTTGAACCGGGTTTAACCTTAGAGCAAGCGCTACAGGTGCTTGTAGAAGGGAAAGAGCACCAGTTTACCATTACCTTTGTTGAAGGCAGTCGTTTTGACGAATGGCTTGTTCAGCTAAAAGACAACGAATTCATTCAACAAACGTTGGATGGCGTCTCTGAAAAAGAGATTGCTGAAAAGTTGGGTATTGAAAACGAAAAGTTAGAAGGCCTTTTCTTAGCAGAAACGTATCACTATACCTACGGCACCACTGATTTAGATTTGTTGAAGCGGGCGCATCGAGACCTAATGAACGTGGTGAATGAAGAGTGGGAAAATCGAGCGGATAAACTGCCTCTTAAATCGCCATACGAAGCGTTAATTCTTGCATCTATCATTGAGAAAGAGACCGCTGTTGCGTCAGAACGTGAGCGTGTCTCTTCTGTGTTCGTTAACCGTCTGAACAAGCGTATGCGTTTGCAAACTGATCCTACGGTTATCTATGGAATGGGTGAGAGCTACGATGGCAATATCCGTAAGAAAGACTTACGTACGCCAACGCCATACAACACCTATACAATGAGTGGCTTGCCACCGACACCTATCGCTATGGCAGGCAAAGCTTCTATCAACGCGGCGTTGAATCCAGAGAAGAGCAACTACTTGTATTTCGTTGCGAGTGGAACAGGTGGTCACGTATTTTCAAAGAGTTTGACTGAGCATAACCGTGCAGTGCGAGCTTACTTAAAGCAATTAAGAAAAAACAGATAAAGAAATAATTATGAATCAGTCGAAATTTATCGTGGTTGAAGGCCTTGAAGGCGCTGGCAAAAGCACAGCAATCAATGCCATCGTTGAGACATTAAAAGCGTCGGGTGTCGAGGATATTGTTAATACTCGCGAGCCGGGTGGTACAGTCTTAGCTGAAAAGATGCGCTCATTGGTTAAAGAAGAGCACGAAGGCGAGAAGCTTCAAGACATGACTGAATTGCTGCTGATGTACGCAGCACGTGTTCAATTAGTAGAGAACGTCATCAAGCCCGCACTCGACAGTGGTAAATGGGTCTTGGGTGATCGTCATGATATGTCTTCACAGGCTTACCAAGGTGGTGGTCGTCAGATTGCACGCACGACAATGGAATCACTGAAAGCAACCACGCTAGGCGACTTTAAGCCCGATCTAACGCTATATTTGGACCTAGACCCTAGAGTAGGGCTAGAGCGTGCTAGAGGCCGTGGTGAGCTTGATAGAATTGAAAAAATGGACATCTCATTTTTCGACCGCACGCGTGAGCGCTATTTAGAAATTGCAGAACAAGATGATTCTGTACTTGTGATTAATGCGCAGCAAGAAATTGAGCAAGTAGCCACTGATATTAAAGTTGCGCTAACTGCTTGGCTCGACAAACAGTAGGTAGTCATGGCTGAAGTGTATTCTTGGCTCACACCGGTATGGAGTGAGTGGAAAAAAAGTCTCGATGCGGAGCGTTTTCCTAACTCTGTGATTGTTAATGCGCCGCAAGGGCTCGGCGTTGATGCGTTGATTAACCAACTTACCGACGCATTGATGTGTACGAATTATGAAACCGAGTCGTGCGGGTTTTGCCACAGCTGTGAATTAATGAAGTCGGGCAGTCATCCTGATTTTCATGTGATCTCACCAGAGAAAGAAGGTAAGTCGATCACAGTTGATCAAGTGCGTGCCAGCAACCGCTGGGCTCAAGAGTCTTCTCAGTTAGGTGGTTTGCGCGTTATCTTGCTTAACCCTGCTGAAGCAATGAACGAATCGGCTTCCAATGCACTACTGAAAACTCTGGAAGAGCCATCAAGCAAGTGTATTTTCATTCTGTCTACTCGCAACAGTAATCGCTTAATGCCGACTATTATCAGCCGTTGTCAGCAATTCAACGTGGTTAGCCCGCAGTTAGAGGCAGGTTCGGCGTGGTTAGATGGGGAAGTGGGCAAAGCGGTACCGCAGTATATTTTAGCACTCAATGACAACGCGCCTTTAAAAGCAAAAGCGATGTTTGAGCAAGGTGGCGTTGAAGCATCAACAAAAGCGCTCGATGGCTTTGTGAATGTGATAAAAGGCACTCAACCTGACATGCTAAAGTTCTCTACAGAGCTTAGCAAAGACCCATTAATTCAACTTGGCTGGCTTTGGCATTTATTGTCGGATGTACAGAAGCTGCATTTTGGTTTGGCGAATCAGGCTATCACTCCGAGTGCAAAAGCACTGTGTGAGGTGATGTCTTACCAAAGTGCTTATGCAGCATCGAATAAACTGCTGATATTGATTGAGCAGTTAAAGCAACACCCTGGGCTCAATACGGAGCTACTCATAATGAATTGGCTAATAGCCACTTGCGAGGAAACATGTTCGTAGATTCCCACTGTCACTTAGACAAACTGGATTACCAAGATTTACACACCAGCGTAGAAGATGTGGTTAACAAGGCGAAGGCTGCCAATGTAGACCAATTGCTTTCTGTCGGTGTGACACTAGATTCGTTTGAAAACATGCTCGAGATGATCTCGCCGTTTGATAACGTCAAAGCCTCCTGTGGCGTTCATCCTCTCGATGTTGAAAGTGATTTCTGCCTAGAGACAATGCGTGAGTACGCGAGCAATCCCAAGGTTGTAGCGATTGGTGAGACAGGTTTAGATTATCACTACCAACCAGAGACTGCAGAGCTACAACAGCTACGATTTAAGCAGCATGTTGAATTGGCCGTTGATCTTAATAAACCTTTGATCATCCATACTCGTAACGCACGTGAAGACACATTGGCTATTTTACGTGATGGCGGAGCTGAGAAGTGTGGTGGCGTGATTCACTGCTTTACTGAAGATCAAGCGTTCGCTGAAGCGGCAATGGAGCTAGGTTTTTATATCTCAATTTCAGGTATCGTGACCTTCAAACAAGCAACAGAACTCAAAGAAGTTGTTAGGAAGCTTCCTCTCGATAGGCTATTGATCGAGACGGATTCTCCATATTTGGCGCCAATTCCATATCGTGGTAAGCAGAATCAGCCTGCATATGTTGTAGAAGTTGCAGCCTATATTGCACAATTGAAAGGCTTGTCAATGAAAGAGGTTGCTGAACAAACAACCAAAAATTATCAAAAACTTTTTTTGCGATAAAAAACGAAGTAAACAAATAAAAGGGAGCGAAAGCTCCCTTTTTGTGTTTTTGATCACCAAAAATGCTTTTTTTTTTAATGTTTACTAATTATGTTGAACTTGAGATGGCTATTTATAACATTTGTAATTTTGTTACTAAAAATAACATTAGCTCCTATTTTATTTACCCAGTAAAATAATAGGTCTCATTGAAAATGCCCTTTATTTTCAATGAATTAAATAATTGTAAAGCATTGCATTTCTAGATTTGACATGTGATCCAAGACGTGTTTTGAAACTAAATTTCGTAAGTGACTAGAAAGTTAGTTCCCCATCAATATATATTTAGCGGCAGAAAATATAATGCAATACATGGTTACATTTTCACTGGGTGCTAACATATAGGCTACGGGGGTGTGCCGTTAGAACCCATATAATTATTTTATCTTTATCAGGAGCATAAACATGTTTAAGAACCTTTTTGCTAGCCTGCAGAAAGTTGGTAAGTCTCTGATGCTTCCAGTATCAGTTTTACCAGTTGCGGGTATTTTGCTAGGTGTCGGTGCAGCAGATCTTCCTTTCATTCCAGAAATCGTTTCAAACCTAATGGAACAAGCTGGTGGTTCAGTATTCGGTCAAATGGCACTACTGTTCGCAGTAGGTGTTGCACTTGGCTTTACTAACAACGATGGTGTGGCTGGTCTAGCTGCTATCGTTGGTTACGGCATCATGACTGCTACACTTGGCGTAATGGCTGGTGTAATGGGCGTTGATAAAATCGATACTGGTGTACTAGGTGGTATCCTAGTCGGTGGTGTTGCTGCTTGGGCATTCAACCGTTTCTTCCGTATTCAACTACCAGAGTACCTTGGCTTCTTCGCTGGTAAGCGTGCAGTGCCAATTATCACAGGTTTCTCTGCGATTGGTCTAGCAATCCTACTATCTGTAGTATGGCCACCAGTTGGCGGCGCTATCTCTGCGTTCTCTGATTGGGCTGCTCACCAAAACCCACAAGTGGCGTTTGGTATCTACGGTATCGTTGAGCGTTCTCTAATTCCATTTGGTCTTCACCACGTTTGGAACGTACCTTTCTTCTTTGAAGCTGGTACTTGTGTAAACGCTGCTGGTGAAACTCAAAATGGTGTTCTTACTTGTTACCTAGTTGCTGATGACGCATCTCGTGCAGCGGGCAATGGCTTCGGTCAGCTAGCTGGTGGTTACATGTTCAAGATGTTCGGCCTACCTGCTGCTGCAATCGCGATTGCACACTCAGCTAAGCCTGAAAACCGCGCTAAAGTAATGGGCATCATGGCTTCTGCTGCGTTGACTTCATTCCTAACGGGTATCACTGAACCAATCGAATTCTCTTTCCTATTCGTTGCTCCAGTACTGTACGCAATCCACGCTCTACTAGCTGGTTCTGCATACGTTCTTGCGAACACTCTAGGTTTTGTACACGGTACATCTTTCTCACACGGTCTAATCGACTTCCTAGTTCTATCTGGCAATGCGTCTAAGATGGGCCTAATGGTTGTATGTGGTATTGCTTACGCTGCAATTTACTACATCGTATTCCGCACTGTGATTAAAGCTCTAGACCTTAAAACTCCAGGCCGTGAAGACGAGACTGAAGAAGAGTCAGTTGCGACTGGTTCTGAACTTGCTGGTGAGCTAGTTGCTGCATTCGGCGGCAAAGCGAACATCACTGGTCTTGACGCTTGTATTACTCGTCTACGTGTTGCTGTAGCTGATACAGCTCTTGTTGACCAAGACAAACTGAAGAAACTAGGCGCTGCAGGTGTTGTTGTTGTTGCTGGTGGCGTACAAGCTATCTTCGGTACTAAGTCTGACAACCTTAAGACAGATATGGATGAGTGGATCCGTAACAACGGTTAATTCTCTGATTCAATAAATTGAAAGGAGGCCGAAAGGCCTCCTTTTTTGTTTTCTGCTTTATGAAAGACTTTCCTGTCTTTAATCTTTTTTAACTCAGAGAGTTACCGTTCGGCTCGATGCGCTGATGTTCGTTCTCAAATTTTTCATATCTTTTATCTTTTACCTAGCGATGACACCTTTAGCTGTTATTCCAGTAAACTACCGTTTTTTAAACACAGTCTGAGAATATTATGAAACATCGTTACTTGATCGGCCTTATGTGCTGCAGTGGAGCCTCTTTTGCCCACGCTTCTGAAGCTCCAGCTTTGGAAGTTGGACTCGCCATTGACCAAGACCTGAGTGTCGTTGTGGAATTTGATCAGAAATACCGTGCTACGATTGGCAATGATGGTGCTGCATTTGACTACATCTGGAAGCGCGGTCAGTTCGAGACTGAAGCTCCGTTGAGCTGGTACGTCGGCGCTGGTGCTTGGGCTGAATGGAATGATGACTTTGGTTTACGCTTGCCGTTAGGTGTGAAGGTGAACTTCTATGAAGGTTGGAATGCTTACGCGCAAGTTCACCCTGAGCTCGACATGTACAAAGGGGTTGAGTTGCAAGTAGGCGGTGCTCTGGGTATTACATACAAGTTCTAACTCGAACCAAAAAACGTTTTTATAATGACAAAGCCAGCATTTAGCTGGCTTTGTCGTTAAATCAGACATCCAGATTTTCTTCTAACTCATTTCGCTTGAGAACAGGTGTTGACTTAGAAAGTAAAACTGAGTCCGATATTGGCCTGGAATTGGTTCATCCAATCGGTATCAAAGCGGATAATGCAGTCTTGCCCAGTGCTCGGTACGCTACAAACACCGGATGTGTCGTTATCGACAACCGTACCTAGCCAGCGTATTTGAGTATTTAAAGCTAAGCGGTCACTAAATTTGTATTCTAAACCACCAAAGATAGAGGTGGAGAATCCATACTTGTCTTTCGCCCAGTCAACATCAACGTAAGACGCCCCAAGACCTAGCCCTAGATAGCCGGACAATACAGGAGAAGCAGGGTAGTAGATACTGCTTTGAAAGTGCAGGTATTGGATGGAGGAACTTAAGTTGAGTGTTTCTAACTCAGAGCTCTGATTGGAATAGAAAAAGCCGATGCGTCCTTTTTCAAGTGGCGTTTCAATTGCAAAAGTGTAGTTTTCAGAGCCTTTCATGTCATAAGTTTTTCCATCCTGGTCTTCGACACTACCACCGCCGGTATAACCCACCATCGGAGTAATGATGATCTCCGGCGAAGCATTCGCGCTTGAAATGGAAAGAAGCGTAACCAGTGCCATTATATTTGCTTTGTTATTCATGAGTATATCCTTGTCCATACACTTACTAATTGTGATGGTTACATCAATATTGTGCGACTAATTTCAACGATTCTTGAAGATACTTCACACACCTGATAGTACTTAAATAGAGACTCGACAAATTAATAATAAGCCAGAGGTGTCTATGGACCATAATCTGAAAAATGCTCTACAAATAACAGCGTTTATCTACACAATCATTCTTTCATTTGGCTTTATTGCGATTGGTAGCTAATACCATTTATTGCGAGGCTGAGTTTTTGTGCTCAGGGAATAATGAATAGTGGGATTATAACCAATATTGATACAGCAATAGACTTGGACTATTACGCTAAGTTTATTGCTGGAAAAACAGCACTGGTCGCTCAAGGTGGCGGACAGAGAAGTATTTTTACTTCGGGAGTGCTGGATGCCTTTCTTCTTTCTAATTTTGACCCCTTCGACGAATTTTTCGGTACTTCAGCAGGTGCCCTCAATTTATGCGCTTATCTGTGCCGTGACAAAGGCCTTGGGCGTTCTTTTGTTCTCGACCTCACTACCTCACCAGAATTCTTCAACCTTTTTTCTTATATACGACACCGAAAGAATCTAGGCCTCGAATGGGCTTTAGAGCAAATTATGGCTTATCCCTATAAGCTCGATCTGGATTTGGGACGACAAACGTTAGGCGATCGCCATTTTTATGCGGCAGTGACGGACTCTAAAGGTTTACGAGATCACTACTTCCCATTATTGGGCGACGACTGGTACAAAGTGATGATTGCGACCTGCGCCATTCCTCGTTTGTACAATGACGAAATTTTCATTGGTGACAGTGCTTATGTGGACGGTGGTGTATCAGCATGTATACCGGTTCAAGAAGCATGGCGCAGACAAGCTCGTTCTATTGTCGTGATTCGTACTGAGCCCGTGGTAGAGGAAGGGGATGGACATTTAGCGGGCTCTCAGGTGAATAAACCTTCAATAAAAGCACCTAAACCGATATCCGCCGAAGAGCTGGAATGGTTTCGTGAATCTTTCGACAGTGTTCAAGGCCACTGGCAACAGAAAGTGGAGCAGTGGAAAACCGACTGGACCTCTTTCTTCCAACAACAAATTATGCGCTCAAAAGAGCAAAAGCGTGACCGCGGGCATTTGGATCTGCTTAATGGTGGCCGATGGTTATTTGGTGCGGATGATATCTATCGCTTAAGTCATTTAATCGGTGATAAGTTTGATTCAGGCTTGGCTGACATGCTGATGGTGCATTACCAAACCTACTCACTGACACAAGACTTTTTGAATTCTCCACCGGATGATGCGTTTGTAGTGCAGATAGCACCAAGTCAGCCGCTGAAATCGAGTTCACTAATGAGTGATAAAGAGGATCTGTTACACGATTACGAATTGGGCTTAGAAGCCGGTTACCGATTTGTAGAAACCTACACATCAACGGAAAACGCTCGCAATTCACACATTCCACAGTTAGCAACCATTACTGCTGGCAAGTAATTCTTGAAGTTGATGAGTTAGCATGCTGTTAGCTCTCATATCGTTAGTGATTCAGTGTTCTGAAATGAAAAAGGGTTATTGAACTTGGTTCAATAACCCTTTTTTGCCTTTGAAATTATGCTAATCGCTTCGTCTTACGGTCAAACATTAAGTGACAGGCAAGATTCTCATACAGTTGGTTGATCCCGCCACATCCATAATGTCGCCTTGAGTGATGATCACCAGGTCACCAAACTTCAGGTATCCTTTCTCTTTTAGGCAAGTGAGGGTTGATAGCGCAATATCAAAGCTGTCTTCGGCTTCTGTCTCAAAGTAGATAGGTGTCACACCTCGGTACAAGGTGCAGCGATTAAGTGTTCCTTCGTTACGAGACAGCGCATAGATAGGCATGTCAGCACTTAAGCGAGACATCATCAATGCAGTACGGCCAGACTCGGTGAGAGTGACTACTCCTTTAATACCTTCCATATGGTTTGCTGAGTAGATGGTCGCCATAGAAACAGTTTCTTCTGCGGTAACGAAGGTGCGGTCAATACGGTAATTAGATTGGTTAACCCCCGCCATCTTTTCAGCACCAATACAGACTTCTGCCATTGATTTTACGGTTTCGACTGGGTAATCACCCGCAGCGGTTTCACCTGAAAGCATCACCGCGTCGGTGCCATCGAGTACCGCATTGGCAACGTCCATGACTTCGGCACGGGTTGGCATTGGCGCAGAAATCATTGATTCCATCATTTGAGTCGCGGTGATCACCGTTCGGTTAAGCGCTCTAGCACGGCGTATAAGCTGTTTTTGTACACCGACCAACTCTGGGTCTCCAATTTCTACTCCGAGGTCACCACGAGCCACCATGACCACATCTGAGGCCATTATGATGTCATCCATATTCTCAACAGTGGCGACTGTCTCTGCTCGTTCCACTTTTGCGACGAGGTGAGCTTCTAAGCCAGCTTCTCGTGCAAGCTGACGAGCGTAGTGCATGTCTTCGCCATTGCGAGGGAAAGATACGGCGAGGTAATCCACTTTGATTTGTGCTGCGGTGACGATGTCGCGCTTGTCTTTTTCTGTTAGCGCTTCTGCTGAAAGGCCACCGCCTTTTTTATTGATGCCTTTGTTATTTGAGAGTGGGCCACCAATGATAACTTCGGTGTGAACACGGCAGCCTTCCACTTTGGTTACTTTCAGTTGAACACGACCATCGTCAAGCAACAGGATATCGCCGGAGGATACGTCGTTAGGCAGCTCTTTATAATCAAGGCCAACCGCTTGTTGGTTGCCTTCACCTAAACCTAAGCTACTGTCGAGAGTAAATAGATCACCGACAGCAAGTTGGATCTTACCTTCTTTGAATGTCGATACTCGAATCTTGGGACCCTGTAAGTCCCCGAGAATGGCGATTTGAGTGCCGAGTCTTTTGGCTATCGCTCGGACATTTTCTGCACGTTGGATATGGTCTTCGCTGGTGCCATGAGAGAAGTTCATACGGACGATATTGGCACCGGCTTTGATGATCTCTTCAAGCACGTTACCTTTATCAGTAGAAGGGCCTAGCGTTGTGACGATTTTCGTTTTTCTTAATTCGGCTGTCATGAATACTCCTAGAGTGAGGCCAAGTAATCTTTTAAAAGACTGAATTAAGTATATGCATTAATTGATAATTTATTGGGAGCTAGGGGGATATTTCTTGATTTGCCTCTAATTATTGAATTCAGGGCTCAAACGCGATGTTTTATTCCGAAAATTAAGTCGTAAATTATCGATGTGGGTGTTAATTTTCCTCGAACTATTTGACTCGATACACAAAGATTCATGTATATACGTGATACTGGTCACGGCGATATACCAAGTGACTTCACAATTACTTCGCAAAGTAAAAAAATTACCTCGTTGATGATTTCTGGAGCGTAAAATGTACATGGCTCAACCGGGCCATATTGATCATATCAAACAGGTCAATGCTGGTCGTGTATATAAACTAATTGACCTTAAAGGTCCTATTTCTCGTATCGATTTGTCCAAGCAAAGTGAGTTGGCTCCGGCGAGTATTACTAAAATTACCCGTGAACTCATTGAAGCTCACCTGATTCACGAAACGACGGTTCAAGAAGCCACGACTCGTGGGCGTCCTGCTGTCGGTCTGCAAACCAATAACGAAGGTTGGCAGTTTCTGTCGATGCGTCTTGGTCGCGGATACTTGACGATCGCGCTCCATGAATTGGGCGGTGACGTGCTTATCGATACCAAAATTGATATCCATGAACGCGATCAAGATGATGTGCTTGCGCGTCTTCTCCATGAAATCGATGAGTTCTTCCAAACCTATGCTGAGCAACTCGACAGGGTGACGAGTATCGCTATCACACTGCCAGGTCTGGTGAATTCAGAGCAAGGTATTGTGCTGCAGATGCCGCACTACAACGTTGAAAACTTGGCGTTGGGGCCGGAGATCTACAAAGAAACCGGCCTACCAGTTTTTATTGCCAATGATACCCGAGCCTGGGCATTAGCAGAGAAGTTGTTTGGTAACTCACAAGATAACGATAACTCTGTTCTTATCTCGATTCACCACGGTTTAGGTGCCGGGATCATTCTTGATGGTCGCGTTCTGCAAGGGCGTCACGGTAACATCGGTGAGTTGGGGCATATCCAGATCGATAAGGAAGGCAAGCTTTGTCACTGTGGTAATCGAGGCTGTTTAGAAACGGTGGCGAGTTCTCAGGCAATCCGAGAGCAAGTCAAAGAGCGATTAGCCAATGGTGAAGAATCAACGCTAACGGTGTTTGAAGACGTCACTATTGAACAGATCTGCGCTGCCGCTGCTGATGGGGATCCGCTAGCTGTCGAAGTGATTGAACAGTTAGGTCGTTATCTAGGCTCTGCGATTGCGATTGTGATTAACCTATTCAACCCAGAGAAAATCTTGGTGGGTGGTGTTATCAATCAGGCGAAGAGCGTGTTATACCCGGCGATTCAAAAGTGCATCGAAGAGCAGAGTCTATCGGTTTACTATAAAGACTTAGAACTGGTGGAATCTCGTTTTTATAAGCAGGCAACCATGCCAGGTGCTGCGCTCATCAAGCAGGCCTTATACGATGGCCAACTGTTAATGAAAGTTATTGAAGGTTAACCTCTTTTCTCGTCTTGTAGCCTTACCCTGAACCTTTCCATGTACTTAAGCTTTGTATAACATCATTTGTTGTACTTAGTTTAAGCATTCTGTGCATTGGCGCTTTGCTTTAACCTATTGAAGTAGGCTATTGTAGCCACAGTTATTATTTGTCACTAAGGTGTTGTATGTCTGGCGTTTTAAATTCGGTTGATCAGAGAACCAAACTGGTCGGTGAAAATCGTCTGGAGCTCTTATTATTCAGCTTAAACAGTCGTCAACTATTTGCGATTAACGTATTTAAAGTGAAAGAAGTCCTAAAAGTGCCAGTGCTCACTCGCTTACCTGGCTCTCACCATCATATTACGGGTGTGGCTTCTTTACGTGGTGAATCGGTGCCTGTTATTGATTTGCGCAGCGCGATTGGCTTTCCGCCATCTCGTGCGGAATCTCAAGAGAGCAACCTAATTATTACGGAATACAACCGAACCGTACAAGGTTTCTTGGTTGGACAAGTTCGTAATATCGTGAACACGACATGGACAGAAATTCAACCGCCGCCAAAGACAACAGGCCGTGCAAACTACCTAACCGCTATCACGCATATTCAAGAAGAAGAGCAGCACAAGATTGTTGAGATCATCGATGTTGAGAAAGTGTTAGCTGAGATCATTGATTACGATGTCTCGATCTCTGAAGGCGTTTTAGACGAACAATTAGCTCAGGAGATGATAGGACGTAATGTGCTTATCGTTGATGACTCTTCAACAGCGCGTAACCAAATCAAAGGTACCTTGTCGCAGTTGGGTTTGAACATTATTGAGTGTTGTGATGGCTTAGAAGCACTGACCTTACTTAAGGGCTGGTGTGATGAAGGCAAAGACATCAATCAAGAAATATTGTTGATGATCACCGATGCTGAAATGCCTGAAATGGACGGCTATAAGCTGACACACGAAGTACGTACTGACCCTAGAATGCATGACCTGTTTATTACGCTAAATACTTCATTAAGTGGAAGTTTTAATGAAGCTATGGTTGAGAAAGTAGGGTGTAACCGCTTTATTTCCAAGTTCCAGCCGGACCTCTTGGTTGAAGTGACTCAAGAGCGAATGCGTCAGATTTTATAATTAATGCTGCTGTACGGTTTGTTTTGAGTGACCTTATAGAAAACGTTTGCTAATATTCACGTAGCATATTTTTCTTAACGAAATATGCTCAACTACTAGCGTAACTTTTCACACACAATCTAAGGTAGTTCCTCTTAATGATATGGTTAACGTCTAAAGTCGTCATGACTTTGAGCTTATTACTGTATAGGGAATTTAAGAAAAGACGTACGGAAGCTGAAGTTGAGTCATAACTCAACAATTGGAATTGAAGGGAAGCGGATGCTTCCCTTTTTCGTTGCTCTTTCTCTCGTTCCTCCTTTAGCCAGTGACCTATTGAGAACAGTTGGTACTTCGCTAATGAAAATCCCGAGATTTGGTTTTCAAGCCAACAATTTCATAGGTAATATCGATAAGTTTCCCCGCAATAACATGCACGACTTCTCCTTCTTTTTCTAATATCCCTTGTACCTTTAACGCCTTAGCTGTCAGATAAGCTTGTTGTTGAGCACGTGCTGTGGCGCCCCATACCACCACGTTGATATTGCCAGTGCTGTCCTCTAGTGTGACAAAGGTGACACCTGCCGCAGTTCCCGGTGATTGCTTACCTGTGACTAACCCGACAACGGTGACCATGGATTTGTGTCTTTGTTGCATCAAGTCTTTCATATGAGTGAATCGACCTAATCGATTCGCTTCTTCTAGTAAGGTTATAGGGTGCTTATTTAATGAGATACCGACACTGGTAAAGTCCTCAAGTAAATCCTGCATCTCATTGGGTTTGTGCAGTGTGTGTTCGCCATGACCATCCTTAGTCTCGTCATAGACTTGGCTAAACAGAGGTAGGTCAGAAGCGGAATCCATTATCGCCCAGCGAGTCTGGAAACGGTCTCCTGAAACGTTGTGTAGCGCGTTGGCTGATGCGAGTAGCTCTATGTCCTTCTTATTCATCGATAGCTGTTTTACTTGGCTAGGATGGTGATAACCAGAATGCGGACGATTGGCAAGTACGCTCTGGATACCGTGTTCACTCAAACCTTTGATTTGTCGCAGCCCTAATCGAATCGCTAAACTATTCTGTTGAGAGACAACCGTGTGGTCGTTTTGAGAAGCGTTCACACATACCGGAAGTATCGTCACATTGTGTCGCTGTGCATCTTGAACCAACTGCGATGGACTATAAAAGCCCATGGGTTGGCTATTCAACAAAGAAGCATAGAAGCACTCTGGGTAGTAGCATTTCAACCAAGCTGAACAATAGGCTAATACCGCAAAGGAAGCCGAGTGGCTTTCAGGGAAACCGTATTCACCAAAGCCACATATCTGTTTAAATATTTGTTCGGCAAACTCGGTTTCGTAGCCTCGCTTTTGCATGCCTTCGATGAGTTTGGTTTTGAACTTAAATACGTTGCCATTTTTCTTCCAAGCGGCCATCGCTCGTCTGAGTTGATCTGCTTCACCACCAGTAAATCCTGCAGCTACCATCGCGAGTTTGATCACTTGCTCTTGGAAGATAGGAACACCTAAGGTGCGCGACAGTACCGACTCCACATCTTTAGATGGATAACTGATTGGCTCAATGCCATCTCGACGCTTGAGAAACGGATGAACCATATCGCCCTGAATAGGACCAGGGCGTACGATAGCGATTTGAATCACCAAGTCGTAATAAGCCTTTGGCCTAAGCCTTGGTAGCATGCTCATTTGTGCACGTGACTCAATTTGGAATATCCCGACCGTGTCTGCTCGCTGAATCATGCCATAAACCTGAGGATCGTCCTTAAGGCGAGTGATCTCCGCAATTGTCAGTGATCGCCCATGAATACGTTTGATCAGGTCGAAACATTTACGAATTGCAGAGAGCATACCAAGCGCGAGCACATCAACTTTCAGCAAGCCTAAGGTTTCTAGATCATCCTTATCCCATTGAATAATGGTTCGGTCGTGCATCGCGGCATTCTCGACGGGAACCAGTTCATACAGAGGTCCTGAGGATATGACAAAGCCACCGACGTGTTGAGATAGGTGGCGTGGAAAGCCGATGATCTCATTGACCAAATGGATAAATTGTTGCCCCTTCAAAGAATCAGGTTGTAGTCCTAATTGAGTTAACTGAGCCTGCCAACCTAAGCTTTTGTCTCTGCGATTGGTGTTTTTGATGAAGTAATCGAGCTGAGTTTCTTGTAGCCCTAATGCTTTACCGACATCTCTTACTGCACTTTTAAAGCGATAAGAAATGACCGTTGCAGCCAGTGCAGCACGTTCTCTACCGTATTTTTGGTAGATATATTGAATAACCTCTTCTCGGCGTTCATGCTCAAAATCGACATCAATATCAGGCGGCTCATCGCGCTCTTTACTGATGAAACGCTCAAACAGTACCGAGATTTGTCTTGGGTCGACAGAGGTGATTTCTAAGCAATAACAGACCACGGAATTGGCCGCTGAACCTCGACCTTGGTAAAGAATACCTTGGCTTTTGGCAAACATCACGATGTCGTGGATGGTGAGAAAAAAGAAAGGGTAGTCAAGCTCGCCAATTAACCCCAATTCTTTATCTATGATCTGTTGGATGTCGTCAGGGACACCTTGTGGAAAGCGAGCCTGTTTTCCTTTTTCAACCAACATACGTAGATAGCTCATGGGCGTCTCACCCTTAGGAATCAACTCACTTGGGTATTCGTAACGTAGACTACCTAAGTCAAATTCGCACAGTTCAGAAATTCGGTTGCTCTCTTCTAGCCACTCCGCTTTGAAGATATGAGAGAGCTTATTGATGCTTCGCAAACAGCGCTCGGCATTCGCCAGTAAGTGACTGCCAACTTCGGTCACTGGTTTTTGATATTTAATCGCGGTGAGTGAGTGCTGTAAGGGCAAGCGATTAGCATTGTGCATTAACACGCCACCACAAGCTGTAATCGGCAGGTGGTGATGCTGTGACAGCTCAACGCAGTAATCCGTGTATTGTTGGTCGGTCTGTTTGAGGTGTCGTTGTAAGCCAATCCACAACCGACCGGAATGATGTTGAGAAAGCCATTGTCCCCAATGCGCGTCTTCATTTTTTTGCTGAGGTAGCCACAGGATGAAGCAGTGCTTAGCCGACATAATATCCCACTCAGAGAGCTGATAATGCCCTTTGCTGCTACGACGTCTCGCATTGGTAATAATGCGGCACAGCTCGGCATAGGCTTGTCTATTTGGGCATAGTAAAACCACTTGGCATTCTTCATTTAACCAAAACATGCTCCCGACAATTTGCTTGAGCGACAGTTTATGTTGCTTGATTGCAGAGTGGACTTTCACGATGCCCGCGACCGAGCACTCATCAGTAACAGCGAGTGCTTTGTAACGTAAGAAGTCGGCCTGTAAAACCAGCTCTTCCGCGTGTGAAGCTCCCTCAAGAAAGGAGTAATTACTTTGGCAGAAAAGCTCTGAGTATTGCTGAGACATAACGTAATTTCACTTAATCATTGCGAGTAAACATGATTGAAAAGGGATGTTGAAATAGAGTACGTGGAACGGGCGACTTAACTAAATTGTCTTGCTGACTAGCTAAATAAGCCGTGCAAAAACCACTGTTTATCTGGTGTTCTAAAGACCCATAGCCATCGACCGTTTTCACTGTGAGCAATAAAGTAGTCACGAATGATTTTTTCGCCATCCCACCACCCAGAAACAATACGCTCAGGGCCTTGGGATAAGGTGACGCTTTCGGTTAATGCTTCAGGTTCTGGCAGTAAAATACTGGGTCTGAGCCTTTGTTGGTTAATGTTGTTCGTTGTTGTGGCTTGTTGATTTAGTTCTTGTGGATCTCGCCCCTTTTTCGCCGTATGACTTAGTGTTGGTAGCGAATATTGATTGGCTTTCTCTGGCCTAGGATCTTGTTGTATTTTCGGCGTTTGAATACAGGGCTGTCCAAGTTTCGCCTGTAACAGTGAAAGTAGGTCTAGCGCAGCAAGCGTTCCGGTATTGCCATCAAAAAGATCGTGGTAGGCCATTTGAGGCTCACCATGACGAGTTAACGAGAGAGTGAGCCCTTGAACGGGGGCAGTGATCTTCAGTGACTCTAAAGTGAGATGCGTTAGGTTCGCCCATTTGCTGGCAAGATAATCGCCCTGCGCTGAATAGAAAGAGACATGATGATCGTCTTTATCCCTAAGATGCAGAGTCAGTGTTAGCTCAAACGCGACTCTGTCACGTAGCTTCAAAAAGCATTCCAGTTGATTCAACAATTTCAGCAGCGGCTTTTCGATAAATAGAATATTTTCAATATCAAACAATAGCTCGAGATATTGTTGGAAGCTTTCCGGTGGATGATAGAAATCAATCGGGTGCTTGAACTGCCCATTAAGGCGACCAACATAATTGACCAAGTCGATATCAAAGCGACGTGCGACATCTTGCAAAGGCAGTTTCAATAGGTCATCCACTAAGTTAATGCCGACGCGGTTCAGACGCTCCACTTGCTTAGTTGGCAGCTCGCTGGAACTTAATGCTTGTTGATTAACCCATGCTTTCATTTGCTCAACATTATTAGTGACTTGGTTGATGGATTGCTTGCCCAAAAGGATCGCAGAAAGTGGCGAGTAACCCGTCGCGAAGCTGAACTGGATATTGAGCGTTTCTAAATGACTTTTGAGCTCATGCCAGTAGTTATCTAGCCCATCGTAAAGTGACAGCATATTAGAAGCTTTAATCAACAAACCATTGGGTGGCAATAACGCCATGTCAGAAGTGACCAAATACGCCCATTGAGCGATCTCTTTGAGCTTGCTTTTTTCTAGCTCAATACTGTAAGGGTGGACGTGTAAGTTATGGCAAAGCGCCGCCGCAGACCCTAGCCCCATACCAAGTGAAATTCCCGATTGCAGAGCAGCTTGGTTAGCTTGCAGCACACGGTGATCTTTTTCATCCACGATGATAATAGGTTGCTCGTGTGCTTCTTCGTTCGAACCCAATTCATTAGAGTTAAATAAGGTATCCAACTGCAGAGATGGAAAGTGCAGATAAAGCCACAGCATGCGCTAACCTTGCTTCGCAATAGGGAAGGCCAACACAGTATTATCTGACAGATTGTGATGTGAACTGTCGATGCTGATGACTTTTTCTGTCAGTAACGGCCAATTGTGGGTCATGTCGAGAATAAAGCTACCATACGACCAACTGCCTTTTCTTTTAGTTACCTTAACCTTTAATCCCTGCGCATGAGAAGAGAGTTTCATGCTTAAAGAAACGGGCAGGGATAATTGATTATGGCTGGTGGCTTTAAAGTGAAATTGCAGACATTTACCTATTTCACTTGCGGCTTGTAGGCGTTTGGTTTGGTGGATTTCGAGATCGGCTCCCCATAACAATACAGAATGACAAGCACCACTCTTGAGGCATTGCTCGGCTGCCCATAATGCATCGAGGTCGCGTTGAGGCTCGATCACCAAGATGTTATCGAGCTCAATCCCTTGGCTGCTAAAAAACTCGGCACAGATCTTCCCTGGCGGGTTAATGAATATGGCCAGCTTCTGTGAGTTTTGCTGAGCTAAATAGGGGGTAAGCAGGCGCAGTTCGCCAATCCCTTGTTGTGATTCAACTTCAATAACGCCGTGCGTCAGGAAGCCGCCATCAAGCTGTTTATCCAATTGCGGATAGCCTGTCGAAGTGGTAGTTCCTTGCGTTGTTGATTGTAGCCCTTTCCAGATTAGCTGGCGGTCTTGTAAGTTTTTTATTAGTTCATGCATAATCAAATACCTGTGTATTTATACAGTATATTTAACAATGAAAAAGATGCAAAGCAAAATGATGATAATTAGCGGAAGTAAGTGCTAGTTGATTGATTTAGATACAAAAAAAGCCGCGATTAAAGCGGCTTCTTGTTATTGGTTATAATATCAACTACTTAGGTTGAGCGTCGATACATTGGCCATTAATGTCTGTCACACTTGGGTTCATTAAGTGTAGGTACAGTGGGATAATGTCCAGTGGCGTTTTCAGCTTGTTAGCATCTTCACCTGGGTACGCTTTTGCACGCATGCGTGTTTGCGTGCCGCCTGGATTGATCGCGTTAACACGGATGTTTGTGTCTTCAAGCTCATCCGCTAAGATCTGCATCATACCTTCGGTAGCAAACTTAGAAATTGCGTAAGTGCCCCAGAATGCACGGCCAGAGTGGCCAACGGTAGAAGACGTAAATACGATACGACCCGCTTCAGCTTTCTTTAGTGCAGGTAAAAGTGCTTGAGTCATCAAGAACTCAGACTTCAGATTGATCTGCATAACATCATCAAAGGTTTCTTCATCAATCTGCTCAAACGGGCTCAGAGTACCTAAAACGCCAGCGTTATGAAGTAGACCGTCTAAACGACCGAACTGCGATTCAATGGTTTCAGCCATATCAACGTAGTTCTGTTTTGTCGCGCCTTTTAAATCCAATGGGATAATTGCAGGCTGCGGGTAACCAGCGCTTTCGATTTCATCGTAAATGAATTCTAGGTTTTTTACATTGCGGCCTAACAGAATGACAGTTGCGCCATGTTGAGCGAAGCTTAGTGCAGCTTGGCGACCAATGCCAGCACCGGCACCTGTAACCAAAATTACTTTATCTTTGAGGGCATCTGTAGAGATTGGGTAATCCACTGTGCTTATCCTTCTTTCTTTTATTATGTTCGTCATTCCATTGATGTTTAATCACACAGATAACCGCAGGAATGATGAGAAATTCTTGGTAATCGTGACAAGATGGTTACAATACACTAATTCATACAATAGGGGATATGACATTGGAATTTTTGTTGGACTACGGCCTGTTTTTAGCCAAGATTGCGACCGTTGTAATCGCCATCATCGCAATTTTAGTGATTGCTAAATCTGTGGGTGGGAAATCAAGCGCGATTAAAGGTGAGCTGGAAATCACGAACCTATCTGAACACCATAAACAGACGATTGAACAATTAGAGCACCATCTACACGACGATGCTTTCATCAAAGCCCGTGATAAAGCAGAAAAGAAAGCAGAAAAAGAGAAAGTAAAATCACGCGGTAAAGAAGTAAAGAAAGCAGCGAAAGAGGGGGAGCTTGATAGCAAGCGTGAACCACATCTATTCGTTCTTGATTTTAACGGCAGCATTGATGCTAAAGAAGTGGCTTCATTACGTGAAGAGGTAACGGCGGTTCTGGCTGTGGCTCGTGAAGGCGATGAAGTCTTGCTGAAGCTTGAGTCTGGCGGTGGCATGGTTCACGGCTATGGCTTGGCGTCCTCTCAACTTGATCGTATCAAAGCAGCAGGTTTGCCTCTGACTATCTCGGTAGACAAAGTAGCAGCAAGTGGCGGTTATATGATGGCATGTATCGCAGACAAAATCGTATCTGCACCTTTTGCTATTGTTGGCTCTATTGGCGTTATCGCTCAATTGCCAAACTTCAATAAACTGCTGAAGAAACACGATATCGAGTTCGAACAGCTAACGGCAGGTGAGTACAAACGTACATTAACCATGTTTGGTGAGAACAGCGATAAAGCACGTGAGAAATTCAAAGAAGAGTTAGAAGAGACACATGGTCTATTCAAAGATTTCATTCGTGACCATCGTCCTGCGTTAGATCTTGAAAAAGTAGCAACTGGCGAACACTGGTTTGGCACGCAAGCACATGAACTTGGGCTGGTGGATGAGATCTGCACTTCTGATGATTTAGTCGTAGCGGCATGTAAGAACAAAACGGTTCTAGCGATTCACTACGTACAGAAGAAAAAGCTTTCAGACAAACTAGCGGGCGTGGCAGGCAAATCTGCAGACAGCGTGCTGATGAAACTGATTGAACGCGGCCAAAAGCCAATTGTTTAAGTTTATTCAGTTTTAGCTCTAGCTTTAGTGGCTCACGTCTATTTAAAGACGTTTGAGCCTTAAAAAGAAAGCGCATAAGTCATCAGACTTATGCGCTTTTTTATTGCTCCACTTCCGAGCGGGTTGACCACTATGGTGTAGGGGGAGCGGAGTTTTATTGTCATCACCGATGAACTGCGATGGGTATTAAATCTTGGCTCCATAGTCATTACGTTTTGGGCAAGTCGTCAGAATCTCTCTATGACCCGTATCTTTGAGCTCTTCCAAAATCACATCAAAGCCCCACAAGCGATAGAGATGCTTCATCACTTCGTCGTAGCCTTTATCAAGCGGGATACGGTCATGAGGCACATACTGCAGCGTCATTGATCGGTCACCACGAACATCGACGTTAAACACCTGAATGTTTGGTTCAAGGTTACTTAGGTTGTATTGCGCCGCAAGCTTCTCACGAATCAGGCGATAGCCCGGGTCATCATGTATAGCACTTACTTCAATGGTGTTTTTTCGGTCATCATCAAGCACTGAAAACAGCTTAAAGTCACGAATGATCTTTGGAGAAAGATATTGGCTAATAAAGCTTTCATCTTTGAAGTTGTGCATTGCAAAGTGCACTGCCTCTAACCAATCACTTCCGGCGAGTTCTGGGAACCACTCTTTGTCTTCATCGGTTGGCTCTTCACAAATGCGTCGAATGTCTCTAAACATCGCGAAGCCAAGTGCGTAAGGGTTTATTCCGCTAAAGTAAGGGCTGTTGTAAGCAGGTTGCGCGACTACACTGGTATGGCTGTGCAGGAACTCTAAGATGAACTTATCACTCACCAAGCCTTCATCATAAAGATGGTTAAGAATGGTGTAATGCCAGAAGGTTGCCCAGCCTTCGTTCATGACTTGAGTTTGTTTCTGAGGGTAGAAGTACTGGCTTACCTTGCGAACGATACGAACACACTCACGCTGCCAAGGTTCAAGCAGTGGTGCGTTCTTCTCGATAAAGTAAAGAATGTTCTCTTGAGGCTCGCTAGGAAAGCGGATTTTGGTTTCTTTTTCCTTGTCTTGATTTTTAGGCACAGTTCTCCACAGCTCATTGACTTGAGATTGTAGGTAAGCCTCTCGCTCTTCCTGCCTTGCGGTTTCTTCAGCAATGGAAATCTTCTCAGGACGTTTGTATCGGTCTACGCCGTAATTCATTAATGCATGGCAAGAATCAAGGAGCTGCTCAACCTCAGCGACGCCATATTTCTCTTCACAACCACTGATATACTTCTTAGCGAACAGCAAGTAATCGATGATGGAACCGGCGTCTGTCCAGGTTTGAAACAGGTAGTTGCCTTTAAAGAAAGAGTTGTGGCCGTAGCAAGCGTGAGCCATTACCAGAGCCTGCATCGTTACCGTGTTCTCTTCCATCAGATAAGCGATACAAGGATCTGAATTGATCACAATTTCGTAGGCTAAGCCCATTTGGCCATGCTTGTAGTTTTGCTCGGTTTGAATGAATTTTTTACCAAAAGACCAGTGGTTGTAATTGATAGGCATACCAATGCTTGAGTATGCATCCATCATCTGCTCTGAAGTAATCACTTCAATTTGGTTCGGATAAGTATCTAAACGGTAATGCTGCGCCACACGCTTAATTTCGACGTGATATTTCTCCAATAGGTTGAACGTCCAATCTGGACCATCAGGCAGCATTTTGTCGTTTTTCTTCTGTGTAGCCTTGTCTCTATCGGCAATGTTTGATTTCTCTGCAACGTTTGATTTCGCTGTCATGGTAAGCCCCCTTACGCTGTCTCTTTCTGGAACAGTTCTCTAAACACAGGAAAAATATCATCCACCGTCTTAATGTTTTTCATTGCGAAGTTGTCGAAGCTACTCTCGAGTTTTTCGTATTCGTGCCAAAGCGTTTGATGAGAGCGGCGTGTTATTTCGATGTAAGAGTAATATTGGCAAGTTGGCAGAAGCGTATTCACCAGCAGCTCTTTACAACGAGGAGAGTCATCAGCCCAGTTATCGCCATCAGAGGCTTGTGCTGCATAGATGTTCCACTCATTAGCTGGGTAGCGATCTGCAACTATTTCTTTCATTAGTTTCAGTGCACTAGAAACGATGGTGCCACCGGTTTCTTGGGAGTAGAAAAACTCATGCTCGTCGACTTCTTTAGCCTGAGTATGGTGACGAATAAACACAACATCGACGTTTTCGTAGGTGCGGTTTAGGAACAGGTAAAGCAGCACGTAGAAGCGTTTTGCGATGTCTTTGGTAGCTTGGTCCATTGAGCCGGACACATCCATCAAGCAGAACATTACCGCTTGGCTAGATGGAATAGGGCGCTTCTCATAGTTTTTAAAACGTAAGTCGAAGGTATCAATGAATGGCACGTTTTCAATTTTTTTGCGTAGCTCGGCAATCTCTTCTTTTAAGCGACTTTCTTCGAAGGGTTGTGCCGGTTCCGTCATTTTAACTTGGTCAAGTTGCTCCATCAGTAGGTTAAGCTCGCGCTTTTTACCTGCTGTCATCGCGGTTCTACGAGCTAGAGATTGCTGCAGTGAACGAACAATAGCGATGTTGGATGGAATCCCCGCACTTTGGTAACCAGAGCGGTGGGTTTTCCATTCGGTGATTTTGTTGACCTGATTTTTCTCTAGATTAGGCAGAGCTAAATCTTCAAAGAGAATATCAAGATACTCATCTTTTGAAATTTGGAAGGTAAATTCATCTTGGCCTTCGCCATCAGGGCTTGCATCGCCTTGGCCAGAACCACCACCTTGACCGCCACCTTTAGGGCGCTCAATTTTGTCGCCAGTGATGAACTGATCATTACCAGGGTGAACACGTTCTCTTACGCCGCCTTGACCTTGGTGAAAGCTTGGCTCTTTGATGTCTTTATGAGGAATAGTAACGTCTTCACCAGTTTCAGTATTGGTGATTGAACGTCGGTTGACTGCATCGGCCACAGATTCTTTGATTTGCTCTTTATGGCGTCGTAAGAATCGCTGTCTATTTACAGCACTCTTATTCTTGCCATTGAGCCTCCGATCGATAAATTGTGCCATAAGAACTCCCTCTCAGCTGATGTCACGATCCTACTTTTTATTAGTGTATAAGAGTTATTAGGATATAAGAGTTATTGGTTTGTACGAGCTGCTCACGTGAGCAGCTCAATACAGTTTGGTTTATGAGGATTTACGAACTCTTAGATACCACTCAGATAGCAGTCTAACTTGTTTCTCGGTGTAGCCTTTTTCCATCATACGAGCAACGAAGTCGTCGTGTTTTTTCTGATCATCCGTTGAGGTCTTAGCATTGAACGAAATAACAGGAAGCAGCTCTTCTGTGTTAGAGAACATTTTCTTCTCAATCACAGTGCGCAGTTTCTCGTAGCTTGTCCAAACTGGGTTTTGACCGTTATTGTTTGCTTTGGCACGAAGCACAAAGTTCACAATCTCATTTCGGAAGTCTTTAGGGTTACTGATACCTGCTGTTTTCTCGATTTTCTCGAGTTCACCATTTAGAGAAGCACGGTCAAATAGCTGGCCTGTTTCTGGATCGCGGTACTCTTGGTCTTGAATCCAGAAATCAGCATAGGTTACGTAACGGTCGAAGATATTCTGTCCGTACTCAGAGTAAGACTCTAGGTAAGCGGTCTGAATTTCTTTACCAATGAACTCTACGTAGCGTGGCACTAGGTATCCTTTCAAGAATTCTAGGTACTTCTCAGCGGTCTCTTGAGGGAATTGCTCTCGTTCGATTTGCTGCTCAATCACGTAGAAAAGATGCACTGGGTTTGCGGCCACTTCGGCTTGGTCGAAGTTGAATACTCGAGACAGAATCTTAAAGGCGAAACGCGTTGATAGCCCAGACATTCCTTCGTCAACACCAGCATAATCTCGGTACTCTTGGTAGCTCTTCGCTTTTGGATCGGTGTCTTTTAGAGTCTCACCATCGTAAACTCGCATTTTTGAGAACAGAGACGAGTTCTCAGGCTCTTTCAGTCTAGATAAGATACTGAATTGCGATAGCAGATCGAGTGTGCTTGGCGAACAAGGGGCTTTGGATAGCTCACTGTGCTCAAGCAGTTTTTGGTAGATCTTAACTTCTTCAGAGACGCGTAGACAGTAAGGGACTTTTACAATGTACACACGGTCGAGGAAGGCTTCGTTGTTTTTGTTGTTACGGAAGGTCTGCCACTCGGATTCGTTCGAGTGAGCCAGAATCATGCCGTCAAATGGCAGTGCAGAAAGCCCTTCGGTACCGTTGAAGTTACCTTCTTGTGTGGCCGTTAGTAGTGGGTGTAATACCTTGATTGGCGCTTTAAACATCTCCACGAATTCCATAACACCTTGGTTAGCTTTACATAGCGCACCAGAGTAGCTGTAGGCATCAGGATCATCTTGAGAGAAGTGCTCAAGTTTACGAATATCTACTTTACCAACAAGAGATGAGATATCTTGGTTGTTTTCATCACCAGGCTCTGTTTTCGCGATCGCAACTTGATCGAGGATAGAAGGGCGCAGTTTGATGACTTTGAATTTGGAAATATCACCGCCAAAATCGTGCAGTCGTTTCGCTGCCCACGGAGACATAATTGAGCGAAGATAGCGTTTCTCAATACCGTATTCGTTCTTCAATAAGTCGCCGTCTTCGTTTACATCGAATAGACAAAATGGGTGATCGTTTACTGGGCTTCGTTCGCCGTCAGCAGACAATACATAGATTGGTAATTTCTGCATCAGGGCTTTGAGTTTTTCAGCAAGAGATGATTTACCACCGCCCACAGGGCCAAGTAAGTAAAGGATTTGTTTACGTTCTTCTAAACCTTGCGCAGCATGTTTTAAGTAAGAAACAATCTGTTCAATCGCATCTTCCATACCGTAGAAATCTTTAAATTCGCTGTAGCGTGAGATGACACGGTTAGAGAAAATACGACTTAGTTGAGGGTCTTGAGCTGTGTCAATGACCTCCGGTTCGCCAATGGCTAGTAGTAAGCGCTCGGCAGCATTCGCGTAAGCACTTTTATCGTCTTTACACAGCGCTAAGAACTCTTGCAATGTCAGCTCTTCTTCCTTGGCTGCTTCATAACGTGATTGATAGTGGTCAAAAATACTCATAGTCACATTCCCCTTGTTAACCAGTTAAAACTGACGAGCGATTGAAAAATAGGCTCTCCCTACATTTTAAGGTTAGACCCGCTTCCACAATTTTGCTTAACAATTATGTATTTATTTACAATTTTGCGTGTGAAAAACGTAGCGAGCGCAATAGGCAACTTGAGGCGTGTAGAATCAAATTATTTTACATTCGAGCAGATCTAGCCGTTTGTTTTGTGATTTTAGGTCGCTTAATAATTCTCACACTGGATTTATGTGTATTAGATGTATAACTGAGCCCTATTGATTATTTGGAACGAAGTGCCATATAATGCGCGGCGTTATCAGAAATCGCTTAAAAAATAGGTAGAAACAGTGAAGAGTCTTTGGTTAAAAATCGCCATTGTTGGAACAACAATGTTCATGGCGACCGCTACGCACGCAAAAATATCACAATGGTCATTGGGTGTGGCTGCTTCTTATTCTCCTGCTGTGTACAAAGACACGCCGTCAAATCGCGCAGTCATTCCTATGATTGGTTACGAAGGCGAACACTTTTTCATGCGTGGATTTAGCGCAGGCTATCGTTTGTTACCAGCCGGCTCACCTCAGAATATTGTGTTTCGAGCGGTTTATGATCCAAGAACATTAAAGCCAGGTGACTCAGACAATGTGGACATTCAAAAACTAGATGAACGTAAAGCTTCGGTATTAGGTGGTGTTAGCTATCAAGTGATTACGCTGGTGGGTATGTTTGAAGCAACAGCGGGCTCCGACTTAGGTTTTAGACATAACGGTATTTACGCTGAAGCGGCTTGGCGCCTACCTATTCGCCGCAATGGCTGGGCGATTACGCCTTCGATTGGTTACGCTTACAACAGTGAACGCTTGAATAACCACTTGTACGGTGTGAGCTCAGCGGAAGCTGCAAGAACGAATCTAAACGAATTCGATGCTGACTGGGATGGCCAATACTTTATTGGTTTAGGTGGTTACTTACATGTAACGCCGAATGTTCGAGTAACTGGTGGCGTTCGTTACACCAACCTAGAGGGCGATATCGAGAACAGTCCAATCTTAGAAAGCGGCATTAATATGGCGGCAAACGTCGGTGTTGCTTACGTTTTCTAGTTAAAAAGAAGAAAACATAAAAGGGTTACTCGTGATGAGTAGCCCTTTTATTTATGCGAAGTACAGAGCGGTTAACGTCAAGACACCAAAAATCGTAATTACGATGATCTGTTCAACGACTGTAAAACTTTTCTACTTAATGCCTTAGAAAGTGAAACCGGCTTGTAGGCCAAAAGTCTCCTCATTGATTAGGCTTATGCTACCGGAGTTGAAGTCGTAGAAATCGAAACCAACACGAGCCATAAACTTCGAGTTACCAAACATTGGTTGTATAGACTTAAACTCAGCACCGATGCCGTAAGTTGCGCCCCATTCGCTATTTGAATGTTTATTATTCACTGACCAATCTTTGTTAGTAATTGTTGATTTAACATTTACGTTTGAGTAAGCAAGACCAACTTTTCCGTAGATAGCAAAAGACTCATCGAAGCTATATTTATACATTGGAGCTAAAGACATTTTGAAGTGTTTGAAATTGTCTTTGTACTTAGTTAGGTCACCGTGTACATCCGATGTAACCATTTTGCTGTCGGAATCTATGTAATTCATTGTTGATTCAATATGAAAATGGGTATCAAGAATTTGTGAGCCAGCAGTGAATTGTAGACCTCCGTCATCTCGGTTAATGCCAACGCCCCCAAGTACGTACATGTCGTTAGCTGCGAAAGATGAAGTCGACAGAATAGCTAGTGATGCAAGGATGAATTTTCTCATTTTTATCGCTCTGGTTAATAAATTTCGGTGAGCATTCTAGCGATTTCTTTCAAATAAAAAACACCGTTCAAAATGGGTGTGGCGATTTTTAATTTGTATTAAAAGCTCCAAAGTAAAATTAATAAAGATGAATGATCTAATGGGTTATAGATCCTTGATTTACGTTTGTTGGTCAATGGACGGTATCAGAGAAATTAATGGGAAACGGTTCAATGTTTAATATCTTATCGTCATGTTTTATTCCAATTTTCTGTACGTAAAGCCCACTTCATATCCATATCGTTTCATTATTCCCGTTTTTTGTTGGTGATCACTCACTAGCTCTAGGCGTAGATAACATAATGACGAGCCCTTAGGTACAAACAAGCCCACTTCTCAAAGTGGACTCTCTACATGCGGCGTCAAATACTCGATTAACTGATGGAATCATTTGTGTTTCTAGTTGCTTGTTTTCTTTCTTTATATGCAGACATTAAAAAGGGTTACTCGTGATGAGTAACCCTTTTTGAAATTTTTTAAGCCAAGCTAAGGCTTATCTTTTCATGCATTAAGCACTAAAGATTTGAGATAGCTCTGTCGCACATAGGTGGTACTGGCGAGGGCAGTTGCGCCATGTTGTTAACATGCGACGGTACTTCTCTAGCATTGGCATTTGGCTATTGAAGTGGTGATCGGCTTTGTCGAATTGAGGGTAAAGGCCTTCAGAATCAACAAGGAAACGCACGTAGTGTACGACCTGTGCTTCAGAAGCGATATCAAAACCTAAGAACTGCAGACGACGTTGGTCTACTTCAGCACGCTCTTGCTCTGCAAGCATTTTGTTCGACTCTTGCATAGCATGGTACATCTCCATGATGTCGATAATTTCGCGACACTCTGCTTCAGTCAAACAACCAAACTCTTTGTTAAGCTCACGCATTTGGAGTTCGTAACCTCGTTCTACAATCGTTTGTAGACGTTGGTATTTAGCTGAGTTCTCAGGATCCATTTGAGACATTAGGTAGTATTGATTTGATAGAATTAGACGCTGAGCATTGGTCATTTCCATGGGAGGAGCCTCACTAAAAAACTAAATGTTGTATTCTTTGTTGCAGTAAGAGTAACAGCATTTCTACGAGTGGAAACATGATCTCAACACGGATTTAATATGATTTTTTGAATTGATAAACAAAAGTTGTAAAGAAAAGTGAAAGGATTGTTTGGGCCATAAAAGAAAACGCCCCAATCGAAATTGAGGCGTTTGAAATCACTATGAACGTAAGTCTAGATTAGTATTTTACGTTTGAATGGTACTGGCTTAGAACAGCAACAATCTCGTCCATTTTCTCTTTGCTCGGTGGGTTTGTACCTTCAAGAGGGTAGTCAAAACCAAGCGCTTCCCACTTATGTGCACCAAGCTTATGGTATGGAAGCAGTTCTACTTTCTCGATGTTATCCATGTCTTTGATGAATTCACCTAGCAGATGAGCATCTTCAGCCGTATCCGTGTAACCAGGGACAATTACATAACGAATCCACGTCTTCTTACCGATTTTGTGTAGGTAGCGTGCAAAATCCAGAGTACGTCTGTTTGATACACCAATGAAATCGTGGTGAATCTCATCTCGCATGTGCTTAAGATCAAGCATCACTAGATCAGAGGCTTCTAGTACTTCATCAACCACTTCAGTGTGCTTACGAATGTAGCCATTAGTATCAAGACAAGTGTGAATGCCTTCGGCTTGAGCTGCGCGGAAAAAATCACGAACAAACTCAGGTTGTAGCATCGCTTCACCACCAGAACAGGTGATACCACCGCCTGATGCTTTCATGAAATGACGGTATGATTTTGCTTCGTTGATGATCTCTTCGACCGTTACTTCCTTTCCGTCATGAAGATCCCATGTATCACGGTTATGACAGTACATACAACGCATTAAGCAGCCTTGAAGAAACACAATAAAGCGGATACCAGGGCCATCGACAGTACCACAAGATTCGAATGAGTGAATGCGACCAGTTGTAGACATGAGCTATTCTCGTAGAGGAATTTATACCGTTTATTTTATTACAAAAACGGTACATAAAATAGGGTCAAATGGTAACGAGACCTTTAAAAATAAAGGCAATCACCTGTGAAGATGATTGCCTTTATTAAACTTGAAAAGTAAAGGACGACAGCCCTTACTGGTGGCTAGAAGAAAGCAAACATTGTGATACCGCCAGTGGTGTACACTGACTCTTTTGCTTCTTTGTAATCCGGTGTTTTTGCTGTTAATGCGAAAGAGGCACCAATGTATTGGTTATACCAAGCGACACCAAGCACAGCAGTCGCTTGAATGTTCTCTAAAGTCACATCGTAGATAGCTGGGTCTTCGTTGTTTTTATTAGCGTACTCATCAACACCTGAGCGATCGCCTTCGATAGTCAGGTCGTTGAATCGGTAGCGACCTTCAAGGCCTGCATAGGTAAACCAACCTGTGTTTGATGCGCCGATCATGCCAGGTTTGAATGGGTTTTCTGTGGTGATGTTAGCTGCACCAAAGTTACCACCCAAGTCCGTACCCCAGCGGAACATAAAACCAGTCGAGATATCACTTCTAAAGTTACCGACGTTGATTTCAGAAACGTTAGAGATTTCGTAGTCAGTATTCGCTAAAGCTTGATTACGCATTAGGTTGAAATGGCTTAAATAACCAACGCTCCCCGCCCACTCATCATCAACTTGGTATTCCCAACCCATAGGCTCATCCGATTTAGTGATTGAGTGAACTAGCTTCTGAGCGTCTTCTGAAAGTGCACGCTCACCAGTCGTACCAAACGTTATGTTAAAGCGCTGGGCTTGTTGTGGATTCAAGCTGATGTAGTTGAATTCAGTGTGAAGGTAACCGGCATATGGGCGGTCATTGGCTGATGGCGTTTCTAACTCTATGTCAGAAGGGGTATACATTTTGTGGCCAATGGTGATTTCCCATTTGTCTAGAGAGCTTGCGCCCCAGTAGGAAAGACTCAATGGTTTTACCCAATTATATGGCGTAATACTTGATGATGTGTAACCCAGAAATAAGCCGTTGGTATAGTCTTGGTCGACACCAAAAATACCATCGTTATCTAAAGCAAAAGTGACTGTAGAACGATCAGATGCCAAAGATGAAAAGGAGAGGAGAATCAGGGGTAAACAACGCAGGTATTTCATGGAGCAGTTACTCTTAAATTATGAACCGCGATATTACCGTAATTTGAGTGATTTTGTGGAAAAAAAGTGAATGATAGGGTGCTTTTTTGCTCAACCTAACATTTCGCGGGATGGGTGAGTTCAGTGCGATTTACCGCAGATATAAAAAAGCCCCGCACATTGGCGAGGCTAATATTATTTACTGTCTATTGAGCGTGAGCTTATAGAGACTCAGTAAATGTACGTGCGATTACGTCAGCTTGTTGCTCTGCAGTTAGAGAGTTAAAGCGAACAGCGTAACCAGATACACGGATTGTTAGCTGAGGGTATTTCTCAGGGTGCTTAACTGCGTCTTCAAGAGTTTCGCGGTTAAGAACGTTAACGTTAAGGTGTTGACCACCTTCAATGCCAGCTTCGTGGTGGAAGTAACCATCCATTAGGCCTGCAAGGTTAGCACGTTGGCTGTCTTGTTCTTTACCTAGTGCGTTTGGCACGATAGAGAACGTGTAAGAGATACCATCTTGTGCGTCAGCAAACGGTAGTTTACCTACAGACGTTAGTGAAGCTACAGCACCTTTCTCATCACGACCGTGCATTGGGTTAGCACCAGGAGCGAAAGGAGCGCCAGCACGACGACCGTCTGGAGTGTTACCTGTTTTCTTACCGTAAACCACGTTAGACGTGATAGTAAGAACTGACTGTGTAGGGATTGAATCACGGTAAGTCTTAAGCTTACGGATTTTGTTCATGAACGTAGAAACTAGTTCACAAGCAATATCATCTACACGAGAGTCGTTGTTACCGTATTTAGGGTAATCGCCTTCGATTTCGAAGTCAGTTGCGATGCCATCTTCGTCGCGGATTGGTTTAACAGTCGCGAATTTGATTGCAGACAGTGAGTCAGCAGCAACAGATAGACCAGCAATACCACAAGCCATAGTACGACGAACGTCACGGTCATGAAGAGCCATTAGAGACGCTTCGTAGCTGTATTTGTCGTGCATGTAGTGAATGCTGTTTAGTGCAGTCACGTATTGCTTAGCTAGCCAATCCATGAAGTGATCTAGACGATCCATTACTTTGTCGTAATCAAGAACAGCGTCAGTCATTGGAGCTTCTTTAGGACCAACTTGCATCTTAAGTTTTTCGTCCACACCACCGTTGATTGCGTAAAGCATTGTTTTCGCAAGGTTAGCACGAGCACCGAAGAACTGCATTTGCTTACCAACGATCATTGGAGATACACAACAAGCGATAGCGTAATCATCAGACGCAAGGTCAGGACGCATTAGGTCATCATTTTCGTACTGGATAGAAGAAGTATCGATAGATACCTTCGCACAGAAACGCTTGAAGCCGTCAGGTAATTGCTCAGACCAAAGAACAGTGATGTTTGGCTCTGGAGAAGGACCCATAGTGTATAGAGAGTTTAGGAAACGGAAGTTCGAACGCGTTACTAGCGTACGACCGTCGATACCCATACCACCCATAGATTCTGTTGCCCAGATTGGGTCGCCAGAGAATAGCTCATCGTACTCAGGAGTACGTAGGAAACGAACCATACGCAGCTTCATTACGAAGTGGTCGATCATTTCTTGTGCTTGTTCTTCAGTGATTTTGCCAGCAGCGATATCACGCTCGATGTAGATGTCTAGGAAAGTCGAAGTACGACCTAGAGACATTGCAGCACCGTTTTGAGATTTAACAGCAGCTAGGTAGCCAAAGTAAGTCCACTGGATAGCTTCTTGAGCAGTTTGAGCTGGCTCAGAGATATCGAAACCGTATTTCTCAGCCATTTGCTTGATTTGACCTAGAGCACGGTGTTGCTCAGAGATCTCTTCACGCAATTGCATTGTTGCAGCAAGATCTTCTCCATTCTCGAAACGCTCTTGTAGAGAAGCGAATTGAGCAGCTTTGTCTTTCATTAGGAAATCAATACCGTAAAGTGCAACACGACGGTAGTCACCAATGATACGACCACGGCCGTAAGCATCAGGAAGACCAGTCAGAACACCAGACTTACGACATTTTAGGATATCAGGAGTGTAGATATCGAAAACGCCAGCATTGTGTGTTTTGCGGTATTCTGAGTAGATTTTTGAAACCATTGGGTCAAGAGTTTCACCGTATGCTTTACAAGAACCTTCAACCATACGTACACCACCGTTAGGGATGATTGCACGTTTTAGTGGCTTCTCAGTTTGTAGACCAACGATAGTCTCAAGATCTTTCTCAATGTAACCTGCATCGTGAGCAGTAATGGTAGAGATAACAGAAGTATCGAAATCTACAGGTGCTTTAGTTGCGTTTTCCTGTTTGATACCTTCCATTACCGAAGACCAAAGCTTGTTAGTTGCTTCAGTACCCTCAGAAACTAGGAAAGACTCGTCGCCTTCATACGGCGTGTAGTTCTTTTGAATGAAATCACGAACGTTTACTTCGCTTTGCCACTCACCTGCAGCAAAATCTTCCCAAGCTTTAGCAAATTGCTCTGCCATGACATACCTACCTTTTTAGTAGAAAAAATACGTACATTAACACTGTTGAGCCAGCGCCCCTCGTAAGGGTAGTACACTCTTATTAATAACAATATATATGAGCATATAAGCGTCATATGGTTATATATATTGTCACTACCTTTTATATGTTGTCTTTACTCTATGTATTCAAGACTACGCTAAAAAATTTCTGCAAACCTTAAACTAAATCAATAAATGCCAAAAAAAGTTGAAAAAATTTGAGTGACAGGGGTTGCCACCCAAACTTTTTTTTAATCCTAATACTACTTTTGTGTAGTAAGGACCATTATAGCCAAGCTTTTAGGCCATATTGACTTTCTAGCATACCAACTGCAAGCATTGCTACTAGACAGATAACTAAAACGCCAACTGGGATAACAATCTTGTCTACAAATGATAGACGTTTCGCACGTTCTTTATCACCAATTAGACCGTTGTTATCAAGAAGCATAGTCAGTGCCCATGCTAATACTGGGTTGACAACCGCTGAACCGAAGATACAGATACCAGCTGCTTGAGAATCTTTTGAATCCTTAACCATTTGCATACCCGCTTCAAGTAGAGGAAGAGATACACCTACAAGTAGCGCAACACGCATCACTGGTGGCCATACCGCAACGTCCATTGGGAAACCAAGAATCGCAACAATAATACATAGAGAACCAAGCAAAATTGCGCCGCCAGGAATTGGACGTTTCGCGATTGCTGCTGGGATCATGTAAGTACCCCAAGAAGAAGTGATGTTACCACCACCTACTGCAGTACCCACCATTTGACGAACTGAACACATAGTCATTGTGTCATCTACGTCCATAAGTACTTTTTCAGACTTTTTAGGGTAGTTCAGTTCTTGGAAGATACGGTGACCTAAGAAGTCAGGTGACCACATTGCTACTGCAAGAATTGCGAATGGTAGAGAAGCGATGAAGTGTTCAACGTTTGGCAAGCCAAGCATCCAACCTTCAGAAGTAGAACCCCACCAGTAAACTGGGTTTAGGTTCGGAATACCCATTTCAGTTTCGAACACGATATCGAAACCAGCACCTAACGCCAATGCAATAGCAAGGCCTGTGAATGCACAAACTGGGATAGCTAACCAACGCTTGTTCACTTTTGCTAGGAAAGCGTAGATAGCTATAGTAATAGCAAGAACGATTAAACCAACGTAACCCATGCTGCCCGCTTCAACAGTAGAAGATTGAAGACCAACCGCCCATGTTTGAATCGAGTTGATTTGGCTCATGGTACCCGTTAGGCCTAAGAAGATAAGCAAGCCACCAGCGGTACCTTCCGAAGTCAGGTTAACCAGCTTGGAGCCGCCTTTTAGGAAACTTAGGATTAGACCGAAGACACCGATAAGGATTGCCAATGCAAGAGGGTGAGCACCAGCTAGAGCGATGGTACCAATAAGAGGAATCATTGGGCCGTGGTTACCGGCAAGGTTTGCTTTAGGGTTAAAGAAACCAGAAGCAAGGATACAGAACAGCAGTGCAGGGATAAGCATTTCTACACGAGCGACTTCAATCGCAAACTCTTTACCAAGGTTTACGTGATCCCAAGCTTGAGTTAGGCCATCAGCCCAAGACATCATTACTGCTGAGTACATCGCGATGATACCAATGGTACCAGCAAGTGCAGGAACAAGGTCTTCAAGTTCAAAACGGAAGTCACGACCAGGAAGGTTTAAACCGAAGCGGCGAGGCTTCATGATCTGAAGCTCATGATCTAGATAATCTGAGCGGCTCTCAAACTCAGAAGCAGGGCGGTGTAGCTCTTTATAGCTTTTCTCTTCTACTTCAGAGTTCGCATTGTTCACAACGTCTGACATAGATTCCTCATATTTTTATGTTAGTAATTCTAAAATTGAATTCTATAAGTTCGCGTAATTGCGTTATTTCTTAGTTATAACTCATTAACATTATGTTGCACGGTCTTGATGTGCTTTATGCAGCTAAGTTAAAAGAAATGTTTGGCATTTTTAATGCCTTATTCTTTGCTGAGAAGTCTAACAAGCTTACCCTTTAGGGTGATTGATCTTGATCACTTTATGAGTGTATGTGAAAGAAAGCTACAAAACGCAGCGATTCATTAACTTCCCATTGATGAATCGTGTAATTAGTTTTCACAAACTGTCGTTTTCTTATCTTCTTTGAGCCTTTACCGCTCTGGCATCAACTGAATGCTCCTTGTTTACTGAGTTATCTCACTATTACTCACTTGCTCTGTATTCTGACTAAAATGCTTACAATGCAGTAACCTCAAAATAATTGTGATTTATAGAGAGGTGATGTGTTGAATGTGCGCGCTATGTTTTGCCGGTTGCAATGTTTCTAAGTTCACAAAACCTGTTTTTCTTGTGAGACATCAAGCTACGAGAATCTCATTTTGATTAACTTTATTTAAACAATGTAAGGGGGCTAATTACAGCTTATTGATAGAACTCATTCATTAAATTGAGGTGAAAACGCTACCTTTTGCATAATAAGTCAGAGTGAATCGCTATTTATTCCAAATTATTAGGTTAATAATTTGTTGCATGTTATTCCGTGTGGTGCTAGTTTGTATCGCATGAAAAGGTCGGAGTACCTTGCATTTTCACAAACTTGGGAGAGAAAGCGCATGAAAGATGTACCAGCGCTGGACATAAAGGATCTACACAAAACGTTTGGTCAAAATGAAGTTTTAAAGGGAATTTCACTTTCTGCGCATAAAGGCGATGTAGTATCGATTATCGGATCTTCAGGGTCGGGTAAAAGTACTTTCCTTAGATGTATCAACTTGTTAGAGACACCTACCGCAGGCGAGATTTGGGTTAATGGTGAATTAATTCAAATGAAAAACAACCGCCAGGGTGTTTCTGTGCCTGCCAATGAAAAACAAGTACAGCGAATCCGTTCTCGTCTGGCGATGGTTTTTCAGGGTTTCAATCTGTGGTCTCACCTGACCGTTCTCGAAAATGTTATCGAAGCGCCTGTTCACGTCTTAGGTGTACCTAAAGCACAAGCGATTGAAAATGCAGAGCTACTATTGAAGAAAGTAGGTCTGTATGAGCGTAAAGATTACTACCCGGGTCATTTGTCTGGCGGCCAACAACAGCGTGCTGCGATTGCGCGAGCGCTAGCGGTTGATCCTGAAGTGATGCTGTTTGATGAACCGACATCGGCATTAGACCCTGAGTTAGTAGGCGAAGTGCTTGGTGTAATGCGCGATCTAGCAGAAGAGGGAAGAACCATGCTTGTGGTAACTCACGAAATGGCTTTTGCTCGTGATGTATCTAACCATGTGATGTTCTTGCATCAAGGTCTAGTGGAAGAACAGGGTGATCCAGCTAAACTGTTTACGGAACCTGAATCTGAGCGATTACAGCAATTTATCTCATCGATTTACTAATCAGAATTGAAATACCGTCGCCAAGGTAAACAGTGACGGTGTTAACAATAAAACACAACAAGTAAGTTAATAAGTAACAACAAACACAATATTAAAACTAGCAAAACATAAAAACCTAAATCACAGGAGTAGGGATATGAAAAAGTGGTTATTAGTCGCGGCACTTGCTGCAACTGCTGCAACGGGCGTAGCTCAAGCAAAAGAATGGAAAACAGTACGTTTCGGTATTGAAGGTGCTTACCCTCCATTTAGCTGGACAGAAGCTGACGGTTCACTGAAAGGCTTCGATGTCGATATGGCTAACGCACTTTGTACTGAAATGCAGGTGAAGTGTAAGATCGTTGCACAAGACTGGGATGGCATTATTCCTTCTCTACTTGCTCGTAAATATGATGCGATCATCGCGGCAATGTCTATCACGGAAGAGCGTAAGAAAAAGATCGACTTCACTGGTAAATACGCACTTATCCCGAACAAGTTCATCGCTAAAAAAGGTGCAGGCCTTAATTTTGATGATCTAAGTGGTCAAAAAATTGCCGTTCAACGAGCAACAACTCACGACAAGTACCTAACAGATAACTACGGCGACACAGTAGAGATCGTTCGTTACGGTTCATTTGATGAAGCTTACCTTGATCTAGCTAACGGTCGTGTTGCTGCTGTACTGGGTGATGCATCTGCTCTAGAAGAAGGCGTACTAAACAAAGCTGGTGGTGAAGCTTACGAGTTTGTTGGTCCATCACTAACAGATCCTAAGTGGTTCGGTGAAGGTTTTGGTATTGCTCTACGTAAGCAAGATAAAGATCTGACTAAGCAATTGGATGCTGCAATCCTTTCACTACGTGAAAAAGGCATCTACCAAGATATCGCTGCTAAGTACTTTAACTACGACGTATACGGCCAGTAATCTCTAGCGTCACTTCTTAAGGGAGAGGTTCTCCTCTCCCTGTCTTACCAACTTTTTCGCGGTTCTGTTGGAATTCATTATGTTTGATTTACAAGGATATGAAGCTTCGATCCTGAAAGGGGCGGTGCTTACAATCGAAGTTGCCTTGCTGTCGCTAATTTTAGCTATGGTTCTTGGTATGCTAGGTGCCTTAGCAAAACTAGCGCCTTATCGCTGGGCTCGTGCTATTGCAACCCTCTATACAACTGTTATTCGAGGCATTCCTGATCTTGTCTTGATGATGCTGATTTTCTTTGGTGGACAAATCCTTTTAAACAACAGTTTGTATTCCATCAATGAGTGGCTCAATGAGTGGTTCTCATCCAGTGATCCTAATCACGAATGGACCTCTTACTTACCTGATTATATTGATGTCAGCCCATTTATTGCTGGTGTCTTAACCATTGGCTTTATCTTTGGCGCTTACATGGCTGAAACCTTCCGTGGTGCTATCATGGCAGTTGATAGCGGTGAAATGGAAGCGGCAAAGGCCTATGGCATGGGACCTGTTTTAGCGTTCCGTCGTATTTTATTACCGCAAATGATTCGTCACGCATTGCCAGGCTTTGGTAACAACTGGTTAGTTCTACTTAAGACTACCGCATTGGTTTCGATTATCGGCCTAGAAGACATGGTCCGTGTTAGCGCATTGGCGGCAGGTTCAACCAAAATGCCATTTACCTTCTATATGACGGTGGCACTTATCTTCTTATTCTTCACCAGTGTTTCGACAGGCTTACTTAAGCTGGTTGAACGTAAATTCAGTATCCACGCGAGGTAGTTATGGACTTTTCATTGATAATTGAAAGCCTGCCGATTTACCTTGGTGGTTTATGGACAACAGCTTGGATGGTTTGCGTCGCTTTGATTATTGGCTTATTCGTCGCCATACCATTAGCTATCGCTCGTAACAGTCCAAATATGATGATTAACGCTCCGGCTTGGTCGTTCATCTATTTCTTCCGTGGTACGCCGTTATTGGTGCAGTTGTACCTGATTTATTACGGTATGGATCAATTCTTCCCAGTGAAAGACACACTATGGGAAAACGCTTGGTTCTGTGCTCTGGTGGCATTCATTCTTAACACATCAGCATACACAGCAGAGATCATTCGCGGTGCGATTAACGGGTTACCGAAAGGTGAAGTTGAAGCAGCAAAAGCGTATGGCATGAGTACACCGAAGACTTACCGTCGTATCATTTTACCAAGTGCTTTACGTCGCGCACTACCAGCTTACAGTAATGAAGTCATCTTCATGCTTCACGGCTCTGCGGTAGCAGGTATCGTAACTATTATGGATCTAACTGGTGCAGCTCGTTTGGTTAACTCACGTTACTACGCTCCATTCGAGTCTTTCCTAACGGCAGGCCTGTTCTACATGGCGCTAACGTTTATCATCATCGCGATTTTTAAATTCGCGGAGAAACGTTTCCTTGCTTACCTTAGACCTCTTAGCTAATAGCATCCTCTATAAATCATAGTGAATAAAACGGCGCTTCTATAGCGCCGTTTTTAATGGCACCAAACAAGTATTGTGAGCTTTTGAATCCTTGAAGCTTTCAATTACTTACCTTCTATCGAAATAGTTACCTTGCTTCAAATTAAACTAACATATTCATGAGATTAATTGCTTTAGGTATGGTGGTAGATAGACTCGAAAAAATTTTGTTGTTGTATGGAATAATGATGAAAAAGAGTAACTTACTATTGAGCTTGGTTGTTTGTGTTATCGCGTTATCACTTTTAGGATGCGGTGGTGGTGGTAGCGGTGAAAGTGCTCAAACTGGTTCTGGTGGTTCTGGTGGTTCTGGTGGTTCTGGTGGAGAAGGAAACGAAGGCGACGGAAGTGGTGAGCCTGGTATCACTCCAGTTCCACAAACTGCTGTTCAAAAGGCGTTGTCCACAGGTGACGCTTCTTATGTGACTGATTCCAAAGAGTTCATTGATGCAAGTCAAGCGTTAGTCGCTCAATACAACTCGGCCTACAATCATATTAAGCAAGCTTTATCCCTAAACGCTGAAGGGGAACCTCTACGTAGTCTTCATTGGGATCCAACACATGATACGGCAATTATCTTACCTACCTATGGTTTTAACGATATCATCTTGAAAACCAATAAAGCGATGCAAGATGGCTATGCCGACCAAGAGCTTGTCATTGGTATTGCGGGTTATACATCAGACGACAGCCGCTATGCCGCATTAGCAAGCAACCCGTTTCGAACTAAGCAGCGCTTTCCAAGTTCTGTCAACGAAGAGATGGATACTTGGTTGAAGAACTTGGTTCGGTGGGCTTCTAGTACTGACTCGCCACAAAATGTTGTGTTAGCTCAGCTTGATCAATCTCATTACTTTCCTGATGACCAAGCGACACGAAACTGGTTAACCGACAATGTTAACGCTTCTATGGTTATCAACGCTGACAATACTTGTGATGGCAGTAAATTAAGCCAATGTCTTGAAGCCAATAACCCTGACTTGCTAGTTTTGTCTCAAAAGTTAAATGATGGCGATGACATTGAAGATGTGATTTCAGGTTTACGCTTGGCGTTCAGTAAAAATATTCCAGTGTTATACCTACATCTTGATGGCGGTATGACGGACTTAGGTAACGCACTATTTGCAGAAATGCACATGACGTACGTTGGCGATAACTATTGGCGCAAGCTAGGTTTGTCGAACTGGGATTCTACACAACTGATTGATCAAATACCGGGTAATATTGTCCAGCAACAAGCGCTTTTACAGCGATTGAAAGACAACAGTTTCACCGTTGACCTGAATTTGTGTGAGGACAAATCTTGCCCTGACGATTCCAATATGGATGAAGAGTTCTATACTGCGGCGAACAGTATTCGTTCACACCTAACGACTCTTGATAGTAAAAAAATAGACCTGTTTGCAACCGATGATTACGAATATGAAAAGTTGTTACTGTTACTTGCGGATCGTTATCGCCAAGATGTTCAGTACCCGATGGGTAAAGGTGTAACGGAGAGAATCGAGTTTCTTCGTTCTTACTATAGTGATTACGCCGCATACAACAGCCGTTTGTATAATGCGGCACAACCAAACTTAGGTAATTTTAGCACCAAGACTTTTGAGGATGCCTCTCTAGTAAGCCAAAATATAACCCTAGAGTCTAAGAGAAGTTTCCGTGCGGCAGGCGTGTATGCTTTGCCTGGTAAGACGATCAAAGTGACTCGTTTGGACAGCAATGAAGTAGCTACATCGATAGCATTTAATACGCTACGTAGTGGAGCTACTCACGAGTTTTCGGGCGATGATGGCTATGCTAGACCAAAGTTTTTAACCTCGGTAGCCTATCCTGTGAACCCGGGAGAGACGATTTATCTCACGTCTGCTTATGGTGGGACGTTACAGGTTCATTTTGATACTAATGATATTGATGTGGATCTGCGTTTTGAGAATGTCGCTCAGCATCCTGTCTGGCGCAGTGAAGCAGACAACGAAAGCTTTGTTGCACAGCTTGAAGAAGGAAAGTTTGATTGGGCTGAGCTCATTACTCCGGGGTTTGAGGTTCATTCTAAGTTGGACAAAATGAAGGAATCTATCAGTGCTGCTGACTGGGCTCAGCCTCATGATATGGCTCTCGCCACAGAGCGTTATGTACATAACTTTCCTCATGCACTTGCAGGCTTTAAAGGGCCGGGTATTGATGAAATTGCTGAAATACATCAATACGGAGAGGCAAAAGGTTGGGAAATTGCGACCATTGATATTGTAAAGCATATGAACGCAGACCAAGCTAACTGTGGCTATGGTTGTTCAGGAAACCCGTATGATGCCTACTGGTCGTTTCATCCATTAGGGCATGGTGATCTTCACGAGTTAGGGCATGGCTTAGAGCGTGGTCGATTTAGGTTTAGCGGTTGGGATGGGCACTCTACAACGAACTACTATTCGTATTTTAGTAAATCAAAATATTATAAAGACACAGGAAAAGTATCGTCTTGCCAAGGCTTAGATTTTAAAGGGCAGTATCAGCTTTTACAGCAGAGTCGGACTCAACCTGATCCAAGTGCTTTTATGGCGGTTCAAAATCAAACTGGTTGGAGTTGGGGAGCTCGTATCTACATTCAAATGATGATGCTTGCAGAGCAGCAGGGTGTATTGAATTCGGGTTGGCATTTATTAGGGCGCTTGCACTTGATTGAGAGAGAGTTTAATCGCTTGAAAGGCGGTGATGAACTTTGGAACGATCGAAAAGGCTCGATTGGTTTTTCAGATTATACGAGACAAGAAGCGGTAGATATTACAAACAATGATTGGTTGCTTATCGCATTGAGTTACGTTGCAGAACGGAATATGACGCAATACTTAGATATGTGGGGATTCAGTTTCAGTGATAAAGCGAAGCAACAAGTCACAGCTCTTAGTCTAAGTAACATGCCTTTGACATATTTTGCATCGTCTAATCAAGGATATTGTTTAGATGAGTTTGCTAAGACGCCGTTAGACGTTGACGGCACGACCATTTGGCCGCTTAACTAGGTATATGACAGATAGAGTCACGAATAAAAAGAGAGGAGATATTATCTCCTCTCTTTCGTTATTAGCTTCTGATCAGCGTTGTGAGTACTATTTGCTTGCTACTTGATCTGGCTAAGTTTTGTTACCTAAAAATGACTATTTAAACGTCGACCAAATCGGAGCGTGGTCTGATGGTTTTTCGATACCACGTAGTTCGTAGTCGATGCCTGCTTCAGTACACTTATCAGCAAGCTTTTGAGTTGCTAGTACCACGTCAATACGAAGGCCACGGTTGTCCACGAAACCTTTTGAGCGGTAATCAAACCAAGAGTATTGATCGTTTACTTCAGGGTGCAGTAAACGGAAGCTATCCACAAACCCCCAATCCATCAATGTTTTCAACCATTCGCGCTCTTCTGGTTGGAAAGAACACTTACCGGTTTTCAGCCAACGTTTCGCATTAGGTTCACCAATGCCGATGTCAGCATCAATAGGGCTGATATTGATATCGCCCATTACGATCACTTGTTCATCTTTATTGTGGTAATCGTTTAGGTAAGTCATCAAGTCTTTGTAGAACTCACGCTTGTAAGGGTATTTGGTTTCATGTTTGATGTTATCCCCTTGAGGGAAGTAACCATTTAGTACTGTAACCTTTTCACCGTTTTCATCTTCAAACGTTGCCATGATCATACGCTTTTGATGGTCTTCATTGTCGGTTGGAAAACCTTTCTGAACAGAGATTGGCTCTTGCTTACACAGCATAGCCACACCGTAGTGTGCTTTTTGGCCGTGAAAGTAAACCTTATAGCCCATCGCCTCAACATCAGCAATAGGGAAGGCTTCATCGTGTACTTTTATCTCTTGCAGACCAATTACGTCCGGTTGGTGTTTGTCGATAATAGCTTGCAGTTGGTGAAGGCGGGCTCTTAGGCCGTTGATGTTGAAGCTAATTACTTTCATTTATTTTTATACCTCTCGTAAACCTTTGCCTATAGTGCAGCAAAGATTATTTGATTTGGTGAGTTTGATAGTTAATCGTATTTAACCATGCTTAATAATGTATGTCGCCATTTGTAGAGACAAAATGGCGACATAAAACGACGTGACGACTTACGTTGAATCTATTGAGTCTTGAGTAAATCTAAAAAGAACGCGTATTCGAGTGCGTCTTCTTTTAGTCGTTTAAATCTCCCAGATGCACCACCGTGACCAGCTTCCATGTCGGTTTTGAACACCAGTACATTGTTATCTGTTTTCATTTCACGCAGTTTCGCCACCCACTTCATTGGTTCAAAGTATTGTACTTGTGAATCATGTAGGCCTGTTGTCACCAACATGTTCGGGTAGTTTTGTACCTTAATGTTGTCGTACGGTGAGTAACTCAGCATGTAATCGTAGTAGGCTTTATTGTTAGGGTTGCCCCATTCGTCGTATTCGTTAGTCGTAAGAGGGATCGACTCGTCAAGCATGGTTGTGACAACGTCTACAAACGGAACATGTGCTCCGATGCCACGGTACAGTTCCGGTGCTTGGTTGATGATCGCTCCCATTAGTAGACCACCAGCTGAACCGCCCACCGCGAATACTTTATCTTTAGCGCCGTAGCCTTCTTCAACTAGGCCCTTAGTTACATCGATAAAGTCATTGAACGTGTTTTGCTTGGTTAGCTTTTTGCCGTCTTCATACCAAGGACGCCCCAGCATTTCTGAACCGCGGATGTGAGTAATCGCAAAAACGAAGCCTCTATCGAGCAGGCTGAGACGAGTCGAGCTGAAGGTCGGCTCAATGGTAGTACCGTAAGATCCATAGCCGTATTGGTAAATTGGGTTAGTGCCGTCTTTCTTGAATAAATCTTTGCGATAGACCAAAGAGACAGGTACTTGCTTACCATCGCGAGCCGTAATCATGATTCGTTCTGATTGGTAGTTATCCGCGTCGAAATTACCTAATACAGGCGTTTGCTTCATGATTTCGAATTCACCTGTACTGAGGTCAAAATCATAGTAAGTGCCTGGAGTCGTTAAGCTGCTGTAATAGACTCGAACTTTTGAGTTATCTAATTCATAGTTATTCGTTAGGTAAGCGGCGAAAGCGGTGTCGTTAAATTCAAGTGGGAACTCTTTACCTGTTGTGAGTTGGCGAACCTTGACTGTCGACAAGCCATTCGCACGTTGCTCGTAAACAAGATGGTCATCAAACAACTCGAAATCAACAAGCTGAGTGTTATCGTCTGCTGCAATGACATCGACCCATTTTGAGCGGTCATGCATGTCTTCAGCTGAGACTTTCATTAAACGAAAGTTGACCGCTTGGTAGTTGGTGTAGATGTAATACCAATCACCCAATTTAGCAATGCTGTACTCAATTCCAGTCTCTTTTGGGTAGAAAGCTTCGGCTTTAGCCTTTGGGTTGTTGGCATCGATGACTGACACACCACTGGTTTCTGTGCTCGAGTGCCAAATATAGACCTGTTCACCATCTTTGCTTTTACTCAATGAGGTGTAGTAAGCGCTGTCGGTTTCTTCGTAGATTAACTCATCGCTTGTTTGAGGTGTGCCTAAAACGTGGCGGTAAACTTGGTAACCTAGCAGTGTTTGTGGATCTTTCTTGATGTAGTAAAAGGCTTGGTTGTCGTTTTGCCACGCGATAGCACTCGAAGCACCTTCAATTTCGTCGTTTAGGTATTCACCTGTCATGAGATCTTTAATCTTGATGGTGTAAATGCGGCGACTCAGGGTATCTTCGCCATAGGCCAACAAGTTTTCGTCTGGGCTGATCGTTAAGCCGCCAATACTGAAGAATTCATGTTCTTTTGCTAGTTCATTAACGTCTAAGATGACTTGCTTGTCTGTACCTAAAAAGTCTTTTTCTCGCAAGTGTACTGGGTATTCGTTGTCACCTGTGACTTTATTCGAGTAGTAGTAGCTGCCTTTACGCACCGGTACCGAATTGTCGTCCTTCGCGATTCGGCCTTTGATCTCTTCAAATAACTGTCTTTGTGTTGATTCGGTATGCTTCAGCACGGTCTCTGCGTAGTGGTTCTCTTGCTCAAGATGCTGCAAAATCTCTGGATCTTGGCGTTCATCATCACGCATCCAGTAGTAATTATCGATTCGAGTATCACCATGAATCGTCATTGCATGAGGGACTTTCTTAGCAACAGGAGCTTGTGTCTGCTGAGCGACGAGTTGCGATGGAGAGTAGTGTTTCATGGTTGTTATTCCTTGATTGCTGCATCCGGCGACAAGCGCGGCCGATACGGCTAATGTGGTTAAAGCGAAACGCATCTGTATATCCTTAGTGTGCACCTTACTCGTTTTAATGCCAGCATCCTTTTCTATCAGAGCCTAGGTATCTTGGTTTTCTTCCAGTGATATTATTTATAATTGGATTCTGGATATGCACTTTCAACGTAAGTGTCTGTTATTGTTTTCAAAAAATCAAAGTAATGTTAAATGAAATTGAGGTAGACGTGAGGTGAGGGAAAGCGTGCAACAAAAAAGGGACACACTTTTCAGTATGCCCCTTTTCTGTATTTGGGTAGGATTCGAGTGTTACTTTAGATAACCAGTGGCATTTCGTTTGAGTGGTCAGGCTTGCGATTAACCCAACGTAAACCAAGCATCACGATAAATGACATAGCAATCATCAGGCAACCGAGTGGCAGTTGGTCTTGAGCCGGGAAGAACGATGCCAATAGTGTTGCGATGCCAGCACCTAGGTTTTGCATACCACCTAAGATCGCGCCTCCTGTACCTGCATGGTATGGGAATGGCGATAGTGCCCCTGTTGTTGCTGCTGGGAATAAGATACCAGCACCCAAGAAGTAAATGGTTGCACCGCCAATCAAAGTTAGTGCTGTTGTTTGACCAAACAGACCCGGTATCAGTACCACGGCTGAACCGACTAAGATCGACACCAGGCCTACATTCAGTGCGCGGCGCTCAGAACGACGTTGTGCGATGTAGCTAGACAGGCCTGCACCCACTAAGTAGCCCGGGATAGGCAAAACAAACAACAAGCTTACTGTGGTTGCAGGTAATCCAAGTACGCCGCCAAGCAGTACACCAGCCGCTGCTTCAAATACTGCGACGCCCGCGAATGTTGCCACTAGTACTAGTAGGAAACCTTGGAAGCGTTTGTCAGACAGAACGAATTTGTAGCTGTTTACAACTGATTCGTTTTTGCGTCGCTCTTTTGGCAGAGTTTCCATCATGCTCGTCATCATGGTGATCACAACAGCGATACCAAATAGCGCGAGGAACAAGTAGCTGGAACGCCAACCGAAAGCTTCTGTTAGGTAACCACCTAAAACAGGCGCCATCAGTGGTGAGAAAATCACACACATGCTGATTAAGCTATTTGCACGGTGCAGCTCTGCTCCTTCAAAACAGTCACGAGTCAATGTACGAGACATTGCACCGCCACAACCTATGCCTAAACCTTGGATAAAGCTACCCACTAGGAACCATTGATATTCATGAGCGAACAATGCCACCAAAGTACCGATGATGTAGATGATCAAACCTGCAACGATGATAGGTTTACGACCTAGGCGATCAGAAAGCGGGCCGTAAACAAATTGCGACAGACCATAAGGGATCAAGTAGCACGCCATCACCGCTTGCAGTGAAGACGCAGAAACCAAGAACTCACCCGCCATATGACCGATAGAAGGCACGTACATCGTTTGAGTCATTTGACCTACGGCTGTCAGAATAGCGATTAAAAAGGTAAGTTTCGCTAATGGAAACGAGGCAGACATTTGCGTATCTCTCCAAAAATTAAAGACGTAAAAAGCCTTAGCGCTCCATTAAGGAGTGCCAAAAGAATAAAGTATTCAGGGAATCTAGGCGCGAGATATTAGAGCTTGATTGCCGACTTAGCAATCAAAAAATGTGAAGTTGATCAAGATAAAAATCTATAACTTGGATTAGAAAAAGTAATTCGAAATTACTGTGTTTTAAAGATGTAGGGAGAGTCAGCTTCCTTGAAATATCGATGCTAGATTATACCAAAAATGTTAGAGCAATAGGCCTATTGGCAATGATTGTATGAGTGGATTATTTTGAAATCACAGAAGCAACAGGTAAAAGGCATTGCTTGTTAACATTTATGTAAACTTTCGTTTTATATGTAAGCGATTTGTGCTGTAATTATTCGCTAAGCTATTCGTCTAACTCATTTACATTGTGTACAGCAATTTGTTGTCGGTGTGATAGTTATGGTTATGGAAGTCTTTTGGCTTAAATAAGGATATTAAATGCGCTCTCTATCGGTACAGTGGAAAATAACCCTCTTAGCAGGTTGTTGTTTAATCATTACGTCACTGTCTCTTATTGGTTTCTCGATCTACAACGCGACGAGCAATCAACAAGTCATCAAATCTCAAAGCTCAGAATCAGTTATCAATAAAACTCAGCAGTTGTTGGCGTCTGTTTCTCAGCTTAATGCCCAAGAAACTCAACGTTATGTTGACGAAGCCATTTACCGCGCAGAAATGCTTGCGGCTAGCGCTCAGTTCTTAAAGAATAATGCGGATGAAAACTTTACACCAAGTGAAGAACTTCGTACTGCCTTGGATGAAATGATCCGTCGCTCGGTTTTAAACTTCGACTCTATTCAAGGTGCGTATCTAGTTTTCAAACCTGACTTGCTCGATGGGGAAGACGCAAACTATGTCGATGCCGACTATGTTGGTTCTAACGAAAGAGGGCGTTTCGCACCTTACTGGAAGGTGGCAGATAATGGTGAGAATGTACTTTCGAACGTACTTTCAGAATCAACATTGGATGACAACAGTAATAGCGAACGCTTTTACTGTCCTTTATCTTCTGGGCAAACCTGTATCAGCACACCTAGAGTCGTTAATAGTGGTGGTACAGCACTTCTGACATCTTCGATTTCAGTTCCTATTTTAGTTGATGATGTTGCAATTGGTTTTCTTGGGATTGACTTAAGACTCGATGGCTTAACGAGTGTGGTCACTCAATCTGATCAGAGCTTATTTGATGGTGCTGGTAAAGTTTATGTGGTTAGCCTAGATGGTTCAGTCATCGCTTCTGATGATTCAAGTATTGCAGTCGGTTCTACCTTCCAAAGTGATAACACCGACAGCGATCGAATGACCGACTTTATATTTGGCGGTGAAGTGAAGACACAATGGAGTGAGAACGGTGAGTGGTTACTCGCATTTGCTCCTGTTGTTGCTGCTAACCAAACTTGGGGTGTGCTGTTTGAGATCCCTAGAGATAGTGTCGTCGCTGATGCAAACAAATTGGATTCCATCATTAGCACCAAGCTAAGTGAAGGTATCAAAACAGAAGTGATTGCCGGTATGGTCTTTATCGTTTTTGGTCTAGCCATTATCGCGTTTGCTTCATTGTCTATTGTGAAACCGATTCGTCAGGTAGTGGAGCGACTGAACGATATCGCTTCTGGTGAAGGCGATTTGACTCAGCGCTTAGAAGTGAAGTCTCAAGATGAAATCGGCCAGCTAGCGAAAGGCTTTAATCTGTTTCTAGATAAGCTACAACACACGATCAAAGAAGTCATTCATACCACTGAGCAAGTGGCGAGTACGACAAGCCAGGCTAAAGCATCGGCATCAAGCACTCGAGAAAGCAGTGAGTCTCAATTTAAAGAAGTCGATCTGGTAGCAACAGCGGCAGAAGAGATGACTCAAACTGCGGGCTTAGTGGTACAAAATGCAGAAGTGGCCGTTGATGCAGCGTGCGAAGCGAATCGTTCAGCTCAGCAAGGGCAACAAGTTATTGAGCTTTCAGCCGGTGAAATGAGAAAGCTGGTGGAGCGTATGTCGAGCGCTGTACCTATTGTTGAAGAATTGGCTAAAAATAACGGTAATATCACTGAGATCTTAAGTGTTATCGAGGGGATCTCTGAACAGACAAACTTATTAGCGCTAAATGCTGCGATTGAAGCGGCAAGGGCGGGTGAGCAAGGTCGAGGTTTTGCGGTTGTTGCTGATGAAGTAAGAAACCTAGCAAGTCGTACGCAGTCATCCGTTGGTGAAATCAGAGCTGTTATTGATAAGGTTCATGCAGGTACTCAAGATGTTGTTGAGGCGATACAAGAAGGCAATATTCTCGCCAACGACACGGCGCTACATGTTCAAAAAGCGGTTGAAGATCTGGGTTCGATCTTTACTTCTATTGAGGCGATCAGTGACATGAACAGTCAGATTGTTCGAGCAGCCGAAGAGCAACAATCGGTTTCCGGTGAAGTGAACCAAAGCGTGGTTAACATTCGCGACTTGAGTGCGAGGATCTTAGAGCAAGCTGCCGCTTCTGAACAAGTAGGCACGGAAATAGACCAATTATCCCAACAGCAGCAGAAATTGGTTAATCAGTTCAAGGTTTAGTTATTCAAGCTTATTACCTGTTGAATAGAAAAAAGGACAAATGAAGATTTCATTTGTCCTTTTTTATTTTTCTCAAGTTCTAAGTCTCTTAGATTTTCGGGATTGATTATGTCCGACGAAACCTATTAGCGAAGTTAGTCTTCGATGAACCAGTAACCTTTGTTCACTAATTCAGTCACGACCGTTATGCCCGAAGGAGATAGAGCAGTAGCTGAAGTAATTAAGGTTTCATCGCAAAGTATGTTGAGTAGTGATGAATCTGCCTGTTCAACTTTAACGACTTCACCATTAATGTAAGCCGTGTTGCTTTCATTTTCATGGTAGAGCGCTTTTAAGCCAGATACGCGTTGGATTTCGCCCTCAGACTCTAAGTGTTGAGCAATCTCTTCTTTTGTCCATAATGGCTCAGGAGCGACGATATCAAGCTGGTGGCGTGATTGGCTTAGCAGACAACCCATGAATTCACTGATGGTTTCAGGTTGCTCTAGTGCAGATTTCAACATGTCAGTGAGATTGCTTAAATCCGATGAACGAATCTTGCCGTAGCCTTCTTGCGCTTTGAATTCTGGATCATGCAGATGAACGTCACCCATATCATGAGCAAGCACAAAATCGGCAAAGTTGCTGATTAGCTCTTGTTCTTTAGGGGAACGGTAGCCAATAGAGTAGCTCATCGACGGCTCTAATGTGTTCCCTTCATGTGGGAAACCTGGTGGGATATAAAGGATATCACCTGGCTCTAAGGTTTCATCAATGATTGGCTCAAAGCCTTCTATTTGGCGTAGAGCAGACGCTTGAACGGTCTCTTTGTATTGACCAACATCTTTCGCACCCACTTTCCATTGACGTTTACCTTGGCCTTGAATGATGAATACATCGTATTGATCAATATGTGGGCCTACGCCACCTTCAGGTGCTGAGTAGCAGATCATGAGATCGTCGAATAACCAGTTTGGTAACGTTTGGAACGCCTCAGTCAGCTGATTTGCGCCTTGGTGCCAGTGGTTCGCTGCTTGAACGATCAACTGCCAGTGAGTTTCGGTTAATTCGCCAAATTTTTCTTCAGAGAATGGACCGTGTTCTGCTGTCCACTGATTGTCGAGGTTAGAGACAAGGCGAGAATCCACTTCTTCTTCCATCGATAAACCAGCAAGTTCTTCCGGCGAAATTGGGTCGATGAAGTTTTGGAAGCCACCTTTCAAGATGGTTGGTTTTTTATGCCAGTAGTTTTCAAGAAACTCGGGCATAGAAAAGCTAAGTTGGTACATGTGAATCCTGTATATTTTTATGCTAGATGCTAGATGCTAGATGCTAGATGCTATTTTGGATTGTAAATCTTGCTGGACAATTTTGATTGCTTCTAACGCGACTTTTGGATCGATTTCGTTACTTTCGAGCAGATAGATCAGGTCGACAGCTAACTTAACTTCTTCTGGTGCGTTATCCAGTGGTGATGGTGTGTTATCAGTGTTCATTTCGCTTAGGGTTCTCTAAGTTAATCAGTCTCTCAATATTTTTCATTGAGTCTTCACAGCGTTCTAATCGTTCTTTTGCTAACTGCCAAGTCTCTTCCGCCTTTTTCTTACTGTGGCGAGGCGCAGAATCAAACGCTAACTTTCGTACTCGTACTAAATCGATTAATCGCTTTTGCCAATCTTGGTGCTGAGCGAGTTCGTTGTATAGGTCGTTAAGGGTTTTCCCTGACTTACTTTTTCGGTCTAAGCGTAAATCATGGTTAGCTAACTCTCTTTGGATTGCTGCAATCTGATTTGTCAGCTTTTCCGTCAGGTAGTTAGCTCTGGACGCGGTCAGTTGATTTGTGGTTTGTTCACGTACAATGGTGCGGTACGTTGCCTGAGTTTCAAGTGCATAAGGAAGCAAAACAGAGGCGCCGCACTTGAATAAGGCTCTATCGAATAGGGCTTGATGATAAGCACCTCGGGATTTATCAACCTGAGAGCAATGGCCAATTAAGGTATCAATGACACTTTTGAGTTTTGAAAATTGATTCATTTCACTTCCCGTTGGCTACGGCCTATAAGTTAACAAACCAAGCTTCGTATGCCAGTTTAATTGCAAGTACGCTTACTACAGTAACAAACACAGGTCGTATAAATGTAGCACCAAAACGAATAGCAGAATGAGCACCAACAAACGCTCCGGCCATCAAACAAAGACCCATAGTTAAACCTAGAACCCAATCAATATGACCAAGAATCGCAAAGGTCACCAAAGAGGTAAAGTTACTGGTAAAGTTCATGGCTTTGGATAGACCAGAGGCAAGTAAGATATTTAAGCGATAAAGCGCCATAGAGCTTACCGTCCAAAACGCGCCAGTTCCTGGGCCGGCAACCCCATCATAAAATCCGAGAATGAACCCTTGATACTTTTGCTTTCTCTTAAGTACGGGGCAAGGCTTAGGTGACACGTTGTGATTGGCATTCGGTGTCTTATGAAAAATGGTATAGACCGCTGCGGCAAGAATGACTAACGGCAATACCTTCTCTAACCACTCTGTGCTAATAGCATCAACAGTAAGGGTGCCGATGGTTGCACCGATTAATGTGGCAATGAATGCATTGATCCAACACTCAGGTTTGAACAGCTTCTTACGGTAGTAAGTGAATGCAGCTGTAGATGAAGCGAAAGTCGCTGCAAGCTTGTTAGTGCCTAATGCAATGTGTGGGGGGAGGCCAAGTGACAGCAAAGCTGGAACAGTTAACATCCCCCCGCCACCTGCGACAGCATCAATAAAGCCTGCTGCAAATGCAACCAGAGCAAGTATGACCAACATGGTTGGCTCAATCATTTCCATAAATAGCTAGTGTTCTCGTTATCGGCTGATAGGGCAGCCACATGAAGAATCGATGGATTAGTCATGTTGGGTTGTGAATGCAAGGGCCTAGCGATGACAGGCCCATAACTACCTCAAGGGCAGGGAAATTAGTATTTTATTGTTCTTTTAAAAGGCGGTAGTGAATCGAGTAAGGACTTTCCATATCGCTTCGTTACTATGCGTCTATCAAGGATCGTGACTTTACCAGAATCTCGTTCTTTACGCAGCAGTCTACCCACAGATTGAATAAGCTTTTTACTCGCTTCTGGAACAGTAATCTGCATAAACGGATTACCACCACGTGATTCAATATATTCTGAATGTGCTTGTTCTACAGGAGAGGTAGGAACCCCAAAAGGAATCTTGGTAATAACCAGGTTTTCTAGAAGCTCTCCCGGTAGGTCAAGACCTTCAGAAAAGCTGCCTGTTCCAAAAAGAACGCTGGTTTTACCTTGGTCTATGAGTTTTTTATGTTTTTTTAGGATTTCAGTTCGTGAAGTATCACCTTGAACCTGCAATGCCCATGACTTTTTAACGAAATCTGTTGCTAAAGCCTCTGCAACTTTGTTCATTTGCCAGTAAGAAGAGAATAGAACGAGGTTGGCTTTTTTGTCTTCAATTACCTTAGGCAAAATTTCAATAAGATATTCGGTAAACTGAGGTGCTTGTGGTTCGTACTTCATTGCCGGCACTATCAGCTCAGCTTGCTTCTGGTAATCAAACGGTGATGCCAAAGCCAAAAATTGTACGCCATCTTCTGCTTTTTGGCTGATACCAGCTTGATGGCAGAAAAAGCTGAAAGAGTTGAGCGCTCTCATTGTTGCCGAAACGAGCACTGCACCAACACAGCGGCTCCAGATCTGCTGATCCAGTTGCCAACCCACCTCTAGTGGAGAAACATTAACAACGAAATCGCCTTCGCTTTCTTTATTCAGTTCAAGCCAACGAGCCAAAGGAGCCCCTTTCTCGCGCTTAGGTTCGGCCATTAAGCGCCAAACCTGAGCAAGGTTTTCTGTTCTTTGTATATAGAAGCCAATCTCCGCAAGCGCAGGCTCTGCTAGCTTTGCTGAAAGCTCTCCGTCTTTAACTCGCTCTGCAATTAGGTCTGCAATCTTCGCAACGGCTTGGCTCGCCTTTTGTGTGAGTTGCTTGAGATCTTTAGATTCATTCTCTAGCCACTCAGGTAAGTCACCATGTTCGAAGCGGTACAGGCCGTCCTCAAAGTGGTTAGCGTCAAACTGTTTGCACATTTGAGTCAGAGTAGGGATCAGCTGTTGCACTGAGTCTTGCAGTTCATTTCTAAATCGATGGACGCGCTTCTCGTCTGCTAGGCCTGAAAGCTTAGTGATTGATTGATTCAAACGCTCTAACCATGAAGCGGCCCCTTTTAAGCTCGCAGCAGCGGAAGAATGATCTCTCGCGACATGCGGTAAGTGGTGAGCCTCATCGAATATATAGATGCTATTTTCTGGCTCGGGCAGTATTACACCGCCGCCTAGATCAGCATCTGCCATTACCAAACTGTGGTTAGCGATGATAACGTCTGCTTTATCTAGCTCTGAACGTGCCTTTTGGAAAGGGCAATCTCTGTGAGTTGGCATGCTGTTGTTACAACTATGCTTATCACTGACGATCATCTGCCAAATCATATTGTCGATAGGTTTTGGCCACGAATCGCGGTCACCATCCCATTTACCTTGAGTCAAGCTACGGTACATAGTTTGAAGTTGGTCGATATCTTTCTTTTTTGGCTTAGATTCGAACATGGCCATTTGACCACCATCAACTCCACAAGCAGCAGCTAGCTTTTCGGAACAACAATAACGCTGTCTGCCCTTAGCTAATATAAAAGAAAACTCTCTATCAGTCAGTCTTCTATATAGAGGGAGATCTTTGTTAACGAGCTGTTCTTGTAGCGCAACTGTCGCTGTTGAAATAACTATTTTTCGGTTATTGAGCACTGCTACTGGAATAGTAGCCATTAAATAAGCCAGCGATTTTCCAATCCCTGTTCCTGCCTCTGCAACAATCATGCGATTACTTTTGTGGTATTGACCACAAAGTGTCTTCGCTATTTCTGCAACAAGGTAATTTTGAGCACGTCGAGGTACAAAGTTGTCCAACTGATCTTGGAGGTTTTGATAACTGGTGCGAATAGATTTTTGAATTTTAGTAGTTAGCATACTGTGACCTACGTAACGGAGCGAGGATAGTAGCACATATCACTAGTCGGTACATTTACCGCAAAATAGCTTGCTTTTGAATCAAAGGTAGATCTTGTTCACAAAAAAAAACTGAACCATCAGGAACTTAACGTTTTTATTTATGTTGTGAAATATAAATTTTAAAAAACACTGACCTATAGGTGTTAAATTCTACTGATGGGCTGTTATTTGAGTTGTTGTTGGAGTTAAATTCTATTTGTTACATTTTTTGGATTATTATATTTGCTGATAAAACTAAGGATAAGCTGCTCGTAAAATGATGAAAAAAAATGTAAGTGTTTGATTTTGATTGGTTTGTGTTTTTTTTAGGTTTGTTTTTAGTTTATTTGACACGCAGGATAATCTTTTGCAATCTAGACCTCGAAATTTAGTGACGGTGATTAACCAACAAAGAGTGGTAATGACCAGTCACAAAAAATAAAAAAAGGGAACCGGGCAAGGATCTCCCATTCTTAGAAAAGGCAGTGGATTTATTATGAAAAAGACTCTATTAGCTCTAACAATCGCAGCAGCTTCAACTTCAGCTTTCGCGAACGTGGGCCTAGAAAACGCAAAACCAACATTCGAATTTGACCCAATGCACAAAGAGCAGTTCTCTGTTTCTGGTTCACTTGGTCTTGGTGGTTACTACGACACTAAAACTAACGCTATGTACGATGACTGGGCAACAGCTCTTACTCTAGCAGTTAGCTACAAAAACAACCGCCTAGTAGGTTACTTCGAGACTGATTTCGAACTTAACTGGACTACAGACGATAAGAAAAACCCATGGGACGTTAAGAACGAATTCGGTACTGACGTAGATAAAGCTTGGTTAGGTTTTGACACTGGTTTTGGTGTTGCATCTTTCGGTTGGGAAAATGATACTGCTCTTGATAAAGTAGATGGCGCAGGCGACAATACATACGAGTTCGGTTCTTCTGCTGGTGACGCATCTGACGCATTCAACGTAGTTAAGTTCCAAGGTGCTACTTCTGGTATTGCTTACGGTATCTCTTACTTCGAAACTGATGATGATCATGACAAAGCTGACAAAGGTGTGAATGGTTACGTTGGTTACGAAAGTGAAATCGTAAATGTATACGGTGGCTACGAAACTCGTGACGAAGCTGATTACCAAGTTTACTCTGTATCTGGTAACTCTAAAGTTGGCGAACTAGACCTAGGTGTTAACTTCTGGATCAACGAAGGTGACGCAAGTGACCTAGTTGGTAAAAACACTACTAACCTAGAAACTGTTGGCTATTACATCTCTGCTGGTTACCCAGTAACTGAGCAACTAACTCTTGCTGCTGGTTACAACGCTAACTCTACGACTGAAGACGGCCAAGCTGATAAAGATGTTTCTCGCATCAACGTTGCAGCAATGTACACGCTTAACGACCGCGTAGACATGGGTATCGATATCCTTCAAGACCTAGATGCTGGTGACGGTAACGACGAAGAAACTTACGTATTCGCTGCTGCATTCTACAGCTTCTAATAGTTACTTAATTAGTAATTGTTAAATGTTGAAAAAAGCCAGTCTTATGACTGGCTTTTTTGTATCTACGATTTATCAGTAGATATAAAAAAGCCGCTCTATTAGCGGCAATTTAGATATTGTAGGCTGTGTGATTTTAGATTTCTTTCCATTCACCAGGCTGTAGCTGACCCACATTCATGTTGCCCATTGAATAGCGGATAAGACGCAGGGTAGGGAAGCCGATATTGGCTGTCATTCGTCTTACTTGGCGGTTACGCCCTTCAATGATTGTGATAGCTAGCCATGTTGTCGGTATCGCGGCTCTGAAGCGGACTGGAGGGTTTCTATCCCACACCTTAGGTTCTGCCATTGACTCCACCTTTGCTGGCAGCGTCATACCGTCTTTTAGCTCAACGCCTTTTCTCAATTTATCTAAATCTTCCTCAGAAGGTGCACCTTCAACCTGTACCCAGTAAGTCTTTGGGGATTTTGAGTTTGGTTGAGTTAATTTAGCTTGGAAGATGCCATCGTTGGTCAATACCATTAAACCTTCGCTGTCGCGATCAAGTCGACCCGCCGCGTAAACATCTTTTACGGGAATAAAGTCCGCTAACGTTTTTCTCCCTTCACCATCAGTGAACTGGCTGAGAGTATCAAAAGGCTTATTGAACAGAATCACTTTGCGATCTTCGATTGCCACCTTAGGTTTTGTGTTGGTTGATTTACCTTTATATCGGTGCTTACTGGAGTGTGGCTTTATGTGCGAACTGCCAGTGTTATTTTTATCGCTGCTTCGGCTCTGTCTATTACCGCTTTGTTTTAATGTTGCACCAGAACGAGCCGGTTTGTCTGAACGAGATGCGCTGCGTGAGCGAGTAGACATGTTAACTACCTTGCAAAAATGTAAACGAAGTGTGCTGAAAAGTTTTCACTGAAACGGAATTGAGCTATCATTTGCGCGCCTAAATGACACAAAATAGAACAAGTTGATGGACTCTTAAGCCTGATTTGTTTAATTATACCTTCGTGTTTTATTATAACAACGCACTCACGGATTTGGTTCATGCTGTCATCAAGATTGCATGAAAAATAAGATAGAGTACGACTATCGAGTAAGCAGTTTTCACTCTTTGAGTGGCTTACTGGTCAATTTATAACACTCTCACTACTTAAGTGAGCTTGTAAGAACTATAGGGAAATTTCATGCCTACTGAAAAACCAACGATCATCTATACCATTACAGACGAAGCTCCGGCGCTAGCAACTTACTCTCTGCTGCCAATCATTCAATCTTTTACAGCTTCTTCTGGTATTAACGTTGATACTCGCGACATTTCACTTGCAGGGCGCATTATTGCCAACTTCCCTGATTATTTGAACGAAGAGCAACGCATTGGTGATGCATTAGCAGAACTAGGTGAATTGGCTAAGACACCAGAAGCGAACATTATCAAGCTTCCAAACATCTCTGCATCTGTGCCTCAGTTGCAAGCAACAATCAAAGAACTACAGTCAAAAGGCTACGCACTTCCAAACTACCCAGAAGAAGCAAACACCGACGAAGAGAAAGCCGTTAAAGCGACTTACGATAAAATCAAAGGCAGTGCAGTAAACCCTGTACTACGTGAAGGTAACTCGGATCGCCGCGCTCCACTTTCAGTAAAAAACTATGCGAAGAAAAACCCACATTCAATGGGTGCATGGTCTGCAGATTCTAAGTCGCACGTTTCAAGTATGGACGACAAAGACTTCTTCGGTAGCGAAAAATCAGTAACCATTGAAGGTGCTACGGAAGTTAGCATTGAATTCGTTGGCAAAGATGGCGCGAAGAAAACATTGAAGCCAGCTTTTGCACTGCAAGATAAAGAGATCATTGATGCGTCAGTGATGAACAAGGCCGCTTTGGTTGCGTTTTTCGAGAAAGAAATAGCGTCGGCTAAAGAGCAAGGTGTACTGCTTTCTCTTCATATGAAAGCGACGATGATGAAAGTATCTGACCCTGTGATCTTTGGTCATGCGGTTAAGGTTTACTATAAAGACGTATTCACTAAACACGGTCAGCTATTTGAAGAGCTTGGTGTGGATGTTAACAACGGCATCGGTGATGTATACGCGAAGATTGCATCGCTTCCTCAAGAGCAAAAACAGGCAATCGAAGCTGATCTACAAGCGGTATACGAGACTCAACCACCACTAGCGATGGTTGACTCGGATCGTGGTATTACTAACCTACACGTTCCAAGCGATATCATTGTTGATGCTTCTATGCCTGCAATGTTGCGTTCTTCTGGTCAAATGTGGGATCCAGAAGGTAAGCAAAAAGATACCAAAGCTATGATCCCAGATCGCAGCTACGCGAGCATTTACCAAGCGGTTATTGATTTCTGTAAAGAGAACGGCGCGTTCGATCCAACAACGATGGGTAGCGTACCAAACGTTGGCTTGATGGCTCAAAAAGCTGAAGAGTACGGTTCTCACGATAAGACTTTTATCCTTGAAGCTGCTGGTCAGGTTCAAGTTGTTGACGCTTCAGGCTCTGTGCTTCTAGAGCAAGACGTAGAGGAAGGCGACATCTTCCGTATGTGTCAGGTTAAAGATGCACCAATCCAAGACTGGGTTAAGCTTGCGGTAACTCGTGCTCGTGCATCGGGTGTCCCAGCGGTATTTTGGCTAGATGCGTCACGCGCGCATGATGCTCAGCTTATTAAGAAAGTTGAAGCGTACCTCCCTGAATACGATACTGATGGTCTTGAAATTAAGATCCTTGCTCCACTTGAAGCGACTCAATACTCACTGGTTCGTATCAAAGAAGGCCTCGATACTATTTCGGTTACAGGTAACGTATTACGTGATTACCTAACAGACTTGTTCCCGATTCTAGAGCTTGGTACATCAGCTAAGATGCTATCGATTGTTCCACTAATGAACGGTGGCGGTCTGTTTGAGACAGGTGCTGGCGGTTCTGCTCCTAAGCACGTACAACAAGTAGAGAAAGAAAACCACCTACGTTGGGATTCTCTAGGTGAATTCTTGGCACTAGCGGCATCTCTAGAGCACCTGAGCGTAGTAACGGGTAACGCTAAGGCACAAGTTCTAGCGGACGCGCTTGATAAAGCAACGGGTGAATTCCTAGACAACAACAAGTCCCCTTCACGCCGAGTAGGAGAGCTTGATAACCGTGGTAGCCACTACTACCTAGCGGCATACTGGGCTAAGGCGCTTGCTGAGCAAACGGCTGATGCTGATCTTGCTGCTGAGTTCGCAGGTGTGGCAAGTCAACTGGCTGAAAGTGAAGAAGCTATTGTTGCAGAGCTAAACAACGCTCAAGGTGTCGCTGGCGACTTAGGTGGTTACTACCTACTTGATGATGCACTGGTTTCAACACTAATGCGTCCAAGCTCAACACTAAACGCATTTATTGATGCATAGTGATTGGACTCATCGTTAGTCAGCCATGAACGTGATTTGCTAACGAGTTACTTGGCCTAACAGCTAAGTCATAGATAAAGTCAAAATGAAAGATGCTTTAACGATAACGTTAAAGCATCTTTTTTTCTTTCTAATACTTCCTAAGACCTAGTTTAATAGAATAGATTCTCGAACTGATTGTCCAGTGAGCAACTTTAGAGATCCCGGAACGAAAAAACCGCTCACGTAATCCTGTATTACAGGCATTAAATGAGCGGTTTCAATATTCTGTTTACCTGTCAGCCGTTAATGACGATTGATGGAGGTTAACATGAGTTGGCTTCGCCTATTTTGCGGCGCTGCCTTCTACAGGAACAACGGAGCTAGCGTGCGAGCCTTTAGGACCACTTTCTACTTCATAGTCGACCTGCTGACCAGCCTTTAGGGTTCGATAGCCTTCCATTTGTATTGTGGAGTAGTGCGCGAAAATATCGCCGTCTTCACCTTCTGGACAAATAAAGCCAAACCCTTTGGCATTGTTAAACCATTTTACTGTACCTGTAGCCATGCTATACATCCCTCATGCATTTTGTTACTAACGTTGTTATATCAATAGTTGTAAGTTCAATTGATATCATTCTTACCAGCTAAAGAATTTCAGCTGATAGCTTGAATCTCATACATTGCTTACGGAAATTAACGCTACCCTGCGTAATTATTCCTTATTGTTAATTTTTAAAGCGTGTTACTGGTTTTAAATCATGTTGCAAAAATGTATTAAAAAACCTTTTAGCTCCAATGTAGCTAATGATTGAGCACAGTCAATAGCAAATTGGTATAAAATTGATCAATTTTAATAACAAATCACATTCGAGATTAACTGCAAACTATTAACTAAATAGTAACTTAGCGGTGATCTTATCGTCAGTATCAATAGTTATGGTGTCTTTTTAATCAATCACATATGTTAATCCTGTTAATCGAGATCTTTTATTTGCAGCGATGGAAATGGTGGATTAGGCTCAGTAATAGAGGAATATTTTTTGGTACTGTTTCTCGGTGCAGTTTCTTAGTACACCGTAAAGCGTGAATGTGGTAAATTTAAGTTAGGTAAACACTCACGACTTCCGAAAAATAACCCTTAGCAAAGCGATATGAGCAGAAACTTTGAATGGGCATCTCCAGGCTCAGATTTACTGGAGAAAGAAGCGACAAAAGTAAAGCCACCGGCAATGTATAACGTTGTATTAAATAACGATGATTACACGCCTATGGACTTTGTAATCGAGATCCTAGAGCGATTCTTCTCACTAGATATCGAAAAAGCAACGGAAGTGATGCTCAAGGTTCATTATGAAGGTAAAGCTATATGCGGTACGTACAGTGCTGAAATAGCGGAAACAAAGGTAGCGCAGGTCACGATGTACTCAAAGGAAAATGAGCATCCGCTACTATGTACAATGGAGCAAGTATAAATTGCTCGAACAACACTGTTGTTCCCTTAGGAGGTACTTATGCTAAATAAAGAATTAGAGACGAGTTTAAATGGCGCATTTGCTCGTGCGCGAGACAAGCGACATGAATTCATGACTGTCGAACACCTCCTACTAGCATTATTAGAAAATGATGCGGCCAAGGAAGCGCTCCAAGCTTGTCAGGCTGATCTCGATGCTCTTCGCAATGAGCTCGATATTTTTATCGATCAAACGACTCCACTTATCCCTGAAAGCGACGAGACTCGCGAAACCCAGCCTACGCTGAGTTTTCAACGAGTACTTCAGCGTGCTGTTTTTCATGTTCAATCTTCAGGTCGCAGCGAAGTAACAGGTGCTAACGTACTTGTGGCTATTTTTAGTGAGCAAGAATCTCACGCGGCATATCTTCTTAAGAAAAATGACATTAGCCGCTTAGATATTGTTAACTTCATCTCACACGGTATTACCAAAGCCAGCAATGAAGGAGACAGTCCTTCATCATCTGATTCATTTGGTGGTGCAGAAAATGCTGAAGAAGCGAATTCCGAAGACCGTTTAGAAAACTTTGCTACTAACCTTAACGAAGTAGCGAAGCAGGGCAATATTGACCCACTAATCGGTCGTGACAAAGAGCTAGAACGTACTATCCAAGTTCTGTGTCGTCGTCGTAAGAACAACCCTCTGTTAGTGGGTGAAGCGGGTGTAGGTAAAACTGCCATTGCGGAAGGCTTAGCATGGCGTATCGTTGAAGGGCAAGTGCCTGAAATCATTCAGAGCAGCGTGATTTATTCTCTGGATATTGGTTCGCTGCTAGCAGGAACGAAGTATCGTGGTGATTTTGAGAAGCGTTTTAAAGCGATTCTTAAGCAACTAGAGAAAGAAGAAGATGCGATTCTGTTCATCGATGAGATCCACACCATTATTGGTGCTGGCGCTGCTTCTGGTGGTCAGGTTGATGCGGCAAACTTAATTAAACCACTACTAAGCAGTGGTAAATTACGTTGCATCGGCTCAACAACGTACCAAGAGTACAGCAGTATTTTTGAGAAGGAGCGTGCGCTAGCTCGTCGCTTCCAGAAAATCGATATTATTGAACCATCGCTAGATGACACTACCAAGATTCTGATTGGCTTGAAGCCAAAATACGAAGCTCACCACGAAGTGCGCTATACCAACAAAGCGTTGCGTGCAGCGGTGGAACTGTCAGCTAAATACATTAATGAACGTCACCTTCCTGATAAGGCCATTGACGTAATCGATGAAGCGGGCGCTCGTAGCCGTTTGGCACCAGCAAGCCGTCGTAAGAAGACGGTTAGCGTGGCGGACATTGAGTCAATGGTTGCGAAAATGGCTCGTATTCCAGAGAAGTCAGTATCGTCTTCAGACAAAGACACGCTACAGAAACTGGATGACCGCATGAAAATGTTGGTATTCGGACAAGATCCTGCAATCGATGTGTTGAGTGAAGCGATTAAGCTGACCCGTGCCGGATTGGGCGCAGACAATAAACCAGTTGGTTCATTCTTGTTTGCTGGTCCTACTGGTGTAGGTAAAACCGAGGTGACAGTTCAACTGTCTAAATTGATGGGCATTGAGCTTCTACGCTTTGATATGTCTGAGTACGGTGAGCGCCATTCTGTGAGCCGCTTGATTGGTGCTCCTCCTGGTTATGTTGGTTACGATCAAGGTGGTCTGCTAACTGACGCCGTAATCAAGAACCCGCACTCTGTTGTGTTACTTGATGAGATCGAAAAAGCTCACCCAGATATCTTTAACTTGTTGCTACAGGTTATGGATAACGGCACGCTAACTGATAACAATGGTCGTAAAGCGGATTTCCGTAACGTGATCTTAGTGATGACGACTAACGCTGGTGTAGCTGAAACGGAGAAGAAATCGATTGGCCTGATCCAACAAGATCATGCGCCAGATGCGATGGGCGAAATCAAGAAGGTATTTACTCCTGAGTTCCGTAACCGTCTCGATAATATCATTTGGTTCAACAGCCTTGATCCAACTGTGATTAGTCAAGTTGTTGATAAGTTTATTGTCGAGCTTCAGGTTCAACTGGATGCTCGTGGCGTATCTTTAGAGGTTTCTGAAGATGCTCGCCATTGGTTAGCAGACAAAGGTTACGATAAGACCATGGGTGCTCGTCCGATGGGACGTGTTATTCAAGACAAGCTTAAGAAGCCACTGGCAAATGAGTTATTGTTTGGTAGTTTAGTCGACGGAGGTACTGTGAAGGTATCCCTGAAGAAAGATGACCTAGACTTTGTTTATGTCGGTGCTAAAGAAGAGGTTATGCACTAACGAAGTGATTGATAACTCGAAAGTTTAAATATAAAACGCATGACTTCGGTTGTGCGTTTTTTTATGCTTGCGAGAGATGCGAGAGATGCGAGAGATGCGAGAGATGCGAGAGATGCGAGAGATGCGAGAGATGCGAGAGATGCGAGAGATGCGAGAGATGCGAGAGATGTTGGAGTGGTAAAAAATTTAGGCGATAAAAAACGGAGCATTAAGCTCCGCTTCTTATCGTAGTCGATAATTAAAAATTAACGAGCACGGAAGACGATGCGGCCTTTAGAAAGGTCGTATGGAGTCATCTCAACAGTTACTTTATCACCAGTAAGAATACGGATGTAGTTCTTACGCATTTTACCAGAGATGTGTGCTGTCACTACGTGACCGTTTTCAAGCTCAACACGGAACATTGTGTTTGGTAGAGTATCAAGGACAGTGCCTTGCATCTCGATTACGTCTTCTTTAGCCATCTAATCCTCTTTCGAAATTTGGCGGTTTTCAACGGCTTGATTGTGCCGTTAAAATCAAAATATGTAAAGTTGTCGCGTATTCTACCCTTGCCACCGCTGATTTACTAGCCTTTGATGACGTTGAAATCGTACTTTATAGTTCATCGCAGGGCATTCATCGATTTGATAACCCAAATATAACCATTGTTTTTGTTCTTTCTGGGCATGTTGGATCTGAAATAGAACGCCAAGTGTTCCCATCGAAATGTCGATATCAGGATCGAAGAAGGTATAAAATGCGCTTGTACAGTGAGTCATGATGTCGGTTACGGCGATAGCAACCAACTTGTTCTCATCATAGATATGCATGAACTTTGTAGTAAGCCACTCATTTTTAGAGAACTGTAGAAACTCTTCTTTCTTTGGTGGATACATGGTTCCTGAACGGTGACGAGCGGTGATATAGCGACTGTATAAATCAAACCAGTTGTCATCCATCTCATCTTTCAGTTCCCAACGCAGTGATTTTCCCTTGTTAAGGATTCGTCGTTGGCTTTTGGAAAGCTTTACCTCAGGAATAGAAAGCCGAATCGCTTGGCATGCTGAGCAATTATCGCAATGTGGCTTATAAATGGTTGCTCCACTGCGGCGAAATCCATTCGCAAGCAGAACTTCATAGTTATCTGAGGTGTGCATGTGTTCATCAAGCGTGACCGCCACTCTCTCTTCGAGGTGAGGTAAGTAGCTGCAAGCGTGATTGTCTGTTAATCCAATTCTGATTTGTTGTAAATCTGGATTCATTAAGGCATTTCCTTTAGCCATTGGGTTTTAAAGCATGCATCGTTAACGGAGAATTCTTTGAGTAATTGCAGGGAACCTAGGAATTCATCCCTATCAACCTCGATAGCGCCTAAGGATTCCAAGTGAGGGTTCATGACTTGGCAATCAATCATTTGTCCGCCGAATTGTGTAAAGTGTTCACAAAAGTACCACAGCGCAATTTTAGAGGCATTGCTCTTTAGGCTGAACATCGATTCACCGCAAAAGACTTGGCCTCTATGTAAGCCATAAAGTCCGCCGATTAGCTCATCATCTTGCCAAACCTCAACCGAGTGGCAGAAACCTAATGAAGCGAGTTTGCGGTAGGCTGACTGCATGTCATTGTTTAGCCAGGTTTCTTCTTCGGGTCTTAGTGAAGAGCAATACCCAATTACTCTGTCCGTCGCTTGGTTGATGCTGACACGGTAATTGTGCTTTCTTTGAAACTTTTTAAGACTTTTTGACGGTTCGAATGTCTTAGGATTAAATACCGCTCGCGGTGCAGGGCTCCACCAAAGTATAGGCTCACCTGGGCCATACCATGGAAATATACCTTGGCTATAAGCGTTTAAAATTCGCATTGGTGATAAATCACCACCGAAGGCGAGCAGACCGTTGGGTTCATCAAGCGCGTCGAAAGGCGAAGGAAACTCTATACTAGTAGTATCAAGTTCGGTTAGGTATATAGTCATAAGTACCGCATTACAGATTAATCACTGACCAAGAGGTCTTTAGGAGTTTTACCATGAAGAAGTTGCTTTGGATTTTACTTGTTTTGCCCATGTTGGCAAATGCAGCTTACAACAGAAACCAAGCTCGACCAGTAAACGAGGTGGTTTATGGTGAGATTGATACGGTTAGATACATCACTCAGCAAGAGATCGTTGAATCGAAAGCGAATGGTTGGGAAACCTTGTTAGGTGCGGCGATTGGTGGCTTGATTGGTAACCAGTTTGGCGGCGGCACCGGTAAAGAAGTAGCGACAGCTGTCGGTGCAGTAGCAGGTGCGGGTATTGCTCGTAACCGCGGTAACACACAATATAAAGTAGAGTACAAACTGGTCGAGTTATTGGTCAAAACTAAAGACGATAAGTTGGTCAACATCATCCAAGATGTCGATAACTCGATGCTGTTTAACCGAGGCGATGATGTACGAATTCTCTATTTTTCAGATGGCGTTCGAGTTGATCTAGTGTACTAGTATATAAATACGATTGATTGGCTAATTAATCACCTAATTGAGTGGGATTAGCTCTGGAGTTCGTTGGAAAAGTTCGTTAGTCTGCAAGTACGAAGAATTATTCATCACCCGAAAATAAATACGCGCCAGTGACTTCGGGTGGTACAAGGACTATAAGATTTAATGGAAAGCCTTACGTTACAACCAATTCAAAAAGTGAACGGGGAAGTTAACCTACCAGGTTCAAAAAGCGTTTCCAACCGTGCACTTCTTTTGGCTGCACTTTCAACGGGAACCACTCGCCTAACAAACTTGCTAGACAGTGATGACATTCGCCATATGTTGAATGCCTTGACTCAACTAGGTGTTAATTATCAGCTGTCTGCAGACAAAACTGTTTGTGAAGTAACGGGTGTTGGTGGTGTATTCTCAAGTGATAAAGCCCTAGAGCTTTTTTTAGGTAACGCGGGTACGGCGATGCGTCCTCTGGCGGCTGCACTATGTTTAGGTCGCGGTGAATACGTTCTTACTGGTGAGCCGCGCATGAAAGAGCGCCCAATTGGCCATTTAGTAACTGCACTGCGAGCTGCTGGTGCCGACGTTGAATACTTAGAAAACGAAAACTACCCACCATTGAAGATCACAGGTACAGGTTTGAAGAGCGGTACGGTTTCTATCGACGGTTCTATCTCTAGCCAGTTTTTGACGGCATTTTTGATGGCTGCGCCCTTAGCTGAAGGTGAAGTGACCATTAAAATTGAAGGTGAATTAGTTTCTAAACCTTACATCGATATTACGCTGCACATCATGAAGCAATTTGGTGTGGACGTGATCAATAATGATTACCAAGAGTTTGTTATTCCCACTGGGCAATCTTACTCGGCACCGGGTGATTTCTTGGTTGAAGGTGATGCATCATCTGCGTCATATTTCCTTGCTGCGGCTGCGATTAAAGGTGGTGAGATTAAGGTTACTGGTATTGGTAAAAACAGTATCCAAGGTGATATCCAATTCGCTGATGCGCTTGAGAAAATGGGTGCCGAAATCGAATGGGGTGACGACTATGTTATTTCTCGTTGTGGTGAGCTGAAAGGCATTGATATGGACTATAACCATATTCCAGATGCTGCGATGACTATCGCGACGACCGCGTTGTTTGCTAAAGGTACAACGGCAATCCGTAATGTCTACAACTGGCGTGTGAAAGAGACAGACCGCTTGGCTGCAATGGCTACAGAGCTACGCAAAGTTGGTGCTGAAGTGGAAGAGGGTGAAGATTACATCATTGTTAACCCTGTAGCAGAACTGACTCACGCGGCGATTGATACTTACGATGATCACCGTATGGCGATGTGTTTCTCACTGGTTGCTTTGAGCGATACGCCTGTGACGATTAACGATCCAGGTTGTACGTCAAAGACATTCCCTGATTACTTCGATAAGTTGAAAATGCTGAGCCAGTAAAGGTTCAGGAACTGAAAAAGCTTGCCTAAATGGCAAGCTTTTTAATTATTGCTGAATTGTAAATTCTTTCGAAAGGTGGTGCGCTAAGTATTTAAACATGTTAAATACCGCGGTTGTATTCTCGGTCGGCATTCCATTGCTGTCTAAGAAGTATTCACCTTTGAAGACGAGTACATCGTCTTTTTCTACTACGCTGTTTGCGCGCATGCCTTCAATGTAGTCATCATGTGATTGGATAATTTGGTTTGCGATAAGCAGTAAATCAAATTCTGCTATTACTTTCTTTGTCATGAGTTTATCTCTGATAACTGAATATAACGTTGAGTTTATGGTGTCGAACTAGAAATTCAATGATTTCACAACCGATTAAGAGAGTCTTTTCAAACATCCACAATTTATTTTGTGATTTACGGCAAAAATAATTGAATGGGGCTCGCGTTAGATTCGCGGACAAGCTTAGTATGAGCCCGTTTAGACGTAATGCCTGATGAATAGGCTCTTGCAAGTATTCTTCGTGAGTACTTTATAGCTTCTTTATATTGTGACCCTTTTATCTGTGAGTCGTCGAATTGTCGAGCGATCAGATCCAATTTTGAAAAAAGCGGTTGATCTTCTAGTAATCTCGCACAATAGTAAAAAAAGAAGCAATGAATTTAGAATATCATGCGTAAAAGCCCACAAGCTAAATTGTTGGTGCTGAAGCATCGTGATTAAGGACGTTAGAGTCAATATGGGTAAATCGCTCGTTATAGTGGAGTCGCCAGCCAAGGCTAAAACTATCAATAAATATCTTGGCAAAGACTTTGTCGTTAAGTCGAGTGTAGGTCACGTACGTGATTTACCAACGGCGGGTCAAAGTACTGGTCAAAAGGCTGCTGCAGTTTCAACCAAGGGTATGAGCCCAGAAGATAAAGCTCGTATCAAGAAAGAAAAAGATCGCAAAGCTCTTATCAAAAAGATGGGTATCAACCCGTATAAAGAGTGGGAAGCGAACTACCAAATCCTACCTGGTAAAGAGAAAGTCGTCGCTGAATTGCAAAAACTGGCTGAGAACGCAGACCATGTTTATCTCGCAACCGATTTGGACCGCGAAGGAGAAGCTATCGCATGGCACCTTCGTGAGATCATCGGTGGCGATGAAACGCGATACAAGCGAGTGGTTTTTAACGAAATCACCAAGAATGCTATTCAACAAGCTTTCGAAACTCCAGGTGAGCTAAACATTGATGGCGTAAACGCACAACAAGCACGACGTTTTATGGACCGTGTTGTTGGCTTTATGGTGTCACCTCTGCTTTGGAAAAAAGTAGCACGAGGCCTGTCCGCTGGCCGTGTTCAATCAGTAGCGGTAAAACTACTGGTAGAGCGTGAGCGCGAGATCAACGCCTTTATCCCTGAAGAGTTCTGGGATGTGCATGCTGATACTAAAACAGCAGAGAAAACCGACTTTAGACTGCAAGTAGCGCAGAAAGACGGTGTTGCGTTTAAACCTGAAAATGAAGCGCAAACACAAGCTGCTGTTAGCGTTTTAGAAAAAGCGCAATATGAAGTATGTAAACGTGAAGACCGCCCAACAAAGAGTAAGCCGTCTGCACCTTACATCACGTCGACGCTGCAGCAAGCGGCGAGTACGCGTCTTGGTTATGGCGTAAAGAAAACCATGATGTTGGCTCAACGCCTGTATGAAGCGGGTTACATCACTTATATGCGTACTGACTCAACCAACTTGAGTTCAGAAGCTGTAGAAGCCGCTCGTGAATACATTGGTTCTGAGTACGGCGCGCAATACCTTCCACCTAAAGCACTTGTATACGGCAGCAAAGAGGGCGCTCAAGAGGCACACGAAGCGATTCGTCCTTCAAGTGTAGATGTTAAGTCGGAAGATCTAAACGGCGTAGACGCAGACGCACACAAGCTTTATTCACTGATTTGGAATCAGTTCGTTGCGTGTCAAATGACACCAGCTCAATACGATTCAACGACAGTAAGCGTTAAAGCAGATGAGTACACGTTAAAAGCGAAAGGGCGTATTCTTAAATTTGATGGTTGGACTCGTGTTCAGCGTCCAATGGGTAAGAACGAAGATACGATCCTTCCAGCAGTTCAGATCGGCGATAAGCTTGATTTGATCGCTCTGGACCCTAAACAGCACTTCACTAAGCCACCTGCTCGTTTCACTGAAGCGGCGCTAGTTAAAGAGCTTGAGAAGCGTGGTATTGGTCGTCCTTCAACATACGCATCAATCATCTCGACGATTCAAGATCGTGGTTATGTAAAAGTTGAACAGCGTCGTTTCTATGCTGAGAAGATGGGTGAAATTGTTACTGACCGTCTAGACGGCAGCTTCAATGACCTAATGAACTACGACTTCACTGCTCGTATGGAGCAGAAGTTGGACCAAATCGCAGAAGGCGAAGCAAGCTGGAAAGGCGTGTTAGATAACTTCTTCGAAGACTTTACTGGCGATTTGGAAAAAGCAGATTTAGACGAAGACGCTGGTGGTATGAAGCCAAATCATATCGTGGAAACCGATATTGAGTGTCCGACTTGTAGCCGTAAAATGGGTATTCGTACTGCTTCGACAGGCGTATTCCTTGGTTGTTCTGGCTATGCACTTCCACCAAAAGAGCGTTGTAAGACAACAATCAACCTTGGTGATGAAGAGGGCATTATCAACGTGCTTGAAGAAGACGTTGAAACAGCAGCACTTCGAGCTAAAAAGCGTTGTCCTATTTGTGAAACGGCAATGGATGCTTATCTAATCGATGATAAGCGTAAGATGCACGTATGTGGTAACAACCCGAACTGTGAAGGTTATGTGGTTGAGCACGGCGAATTTAAAGTAAAAGGCTACGATGGTCCACTTGTTGAGTGTGACAAGTGTGGTTCTGACATGGTTCTGAAGAACGGTCGTTTTGGTAAATACATGGACTGTACGAGTGAAGATTGTAAGAACACTCGTAAGATTCTGAAAAATGGCGAAGTTGCGCCACCGAAAGAAGACCCGGTGCATTTCCCTGAACTTCCATGTGAAAATTCAGACGCGTACTTTGTTCTTCGTGATGGTGCTTCTGGTCTATTTATGGCTGCGAGCAACTTCCCTAAATCACGTGAAACACGTGCACCATTAGTGGAAGAGCTGGTTCGTTTTAAAGACCGTATCTCACCTAAGTTCCAATACCTAGCATCAGCGCCAGTTGCTGACCCTGATGGTAAGCCGACAGTGGTTCGTTTTAGTCGTAAGACCAAAGAAAACTACGTTCGTACTGAAGTAGATGGAAAACCGTCCGGTTGGACTGCGTTGTACATCGACGGTAAGTGGGAAGTTACGGATAAGCGTAAAAAGCCTAAAGAGAAGTAACTGAACGTTATTGATGAAAAAGCAGCCATTAGGCTGCTTTTTTTGATCTCAATATGACTAAATATGCAACTTATTGATTTGGTGTTTCGTCTGCGAGAATTTATTAAATTCACACTGCAAAATAAATAACAGAAATTAATCACATCTTCTTATGCAACTTTAACGAGAATGTAACTTAATTAAAATATTGTAACTCACAGATCAGCGTTTAGTTGTATACCTGATGTGTGTCGGGTGTTAATGTAATGTTTCGTCTGGACGATGTAGTGTGAGCTGCTTTAAGTCTTAGGAAAGCAATCAGCTTACGTACCACAGAATGGCGTATTAAAAATTGAATTCGGCCGAAAAGTCGATAACGTATATAAAACCAAGTGCAAAGAATAGTGCACACATAACAACGTTTGGCTTAGGATATTGTCACTGTATGTGAATGGATATTCGCTAAATACCGAAATAAGTGTTGGTGCTCATCCCCCAGAGGAAGATACCTCTACGAGTACTAACATCGACAAGCTATAGATATATGGAGAATAAAATGGCTGGTGTATTGGGAATGATTCTTGCTGGTGGTGAAGGCTCTCGCTTAAGACCTTTAACTGAATCTCGCAGCAAACCCTCGGTTCCTTTCGGTGGTAGTTACCGCTTAATTGATTTCGCTTTGAACAACTTCGTTAATGCTGATCTAATGAAGATCTACGTATTAACACAATTTAAGTCACAGTCACTGTTCCACCATATGAAAAAAGGCTGGAATATCAGTGGTATAACAGACCGTTTCATCGACCCAATTCCTGCACAAATGCGTAAAGGAAAGCGTTGGTATGAAGGCACAGCAGATGCTATCTACCAAAACATGGGCTTTATGGAGTTGGAAGAACCTGATCAAGTCTGTATTTTTGGTTCAGACCATATCTATAAGATGGACATCAAACAGATGCTTGATTTCCATAAAGAGAAGAAAGCGGCTCTAACAGTATCAGCATTGCGCATGCCGCTTGCTGAAGCATCAGAATTCGGTGTTATTGAGGTTGATGCTGATGGCCGTATGATTGGCTTTGAAGAGAAACCTGCAAATCCGAAGTCGATCCCGGGCGATCCAGAATCAGCGCTCGTTTCAATGGGCAATTACGTGTTCGAAGCGAAAGAGCTTTTTGCTGAACTAACGGAAGATGCTGATAGAGAAGGTTCGACACACGATTTCGGCAAAGACATTATTCCAAACATGTTCCCACGTGGTGATGTGTTTGTTTATGATTTCAGCACCAATCGTATTACTGGTGAGAAAGAAGAAGTTTACTGGCGCGATGTAGGTACGATTGACGCGTACTGGCAAGCGCATATGGACCTTCTTAAGAAAGATGCGCCATTCTCGCTATACAACCGTAAATGGCCTCTACACACTTATTACCCGCCACTACCACCTGCTACGTTTACTGATTCGGCAAATGGTCGAATTCAGATCATTGATAGTCTTGTTTGTAGCGGTAGTTACGTACGTGGTTCGCGTATTGAAAAGAGTGTACTGGGTTTCCGCAGCAATATCGCATCAGCGTGTGATATTAGCGAAAGTATCTTACTCGGTGATGTAAAAGTGGGTGAGGGTTGTATCCTGCGCCGCGTTATCATTGATAAAGATGCAGATATCGCACCGGGTACACAGATTGGTGTAAATCTGACAGAAGACAAAAAGCATTACCACGTATCTGACGATGGTGTCGTAGTGATTTCTAAAGGAGCACGAGTTGGTTACTAAGACTCTCTCGGTACTTTTTGTAGCGTCTGAAGTTGAAGGCTTGATTAAAAGTGGTGGCTTGGCTGATGTAGCCAAGGCACTACCGAAAGCGTTGCAAACACTCGAACAGGACGTTCGAGTGACTATCCCCGCCTATAGAAATATTCCAAACATTGATTCAGCAGAAGTTGTTTTATCGACTGAACTCGATCATTGGCCTCATACGGCTTACCAAGTGAAAAAACTGAGCGTAGAAGGCGTTCCAGTTTTTGGTATTGAATGTGCCAAGTATTTCGACCGCCCGGAAATGTACGCAGAAAACAATCAAGCTTATGCTGATAACGGAGAGCGCTTCTCGTTCTTTAGTGCAGCCTGTCTTGATATGCTTCCTAAACTTGGTTTTCAACCGGATATCATTCATGCAAATGACTGGCATACAGGTTTCGTTCCTTTCTTGCTTAAATCGCGTTACCAACAACACGATTTCTTTGAAAATACACGCAGTGTTATCTCGATTCACAATGCGGTATTCAAAGGTGTGTTCGCATACGATGAATTACAATTCCTGCCAGAGATGCACAGTTATCATGTGCCAGAAGCTTCAGTGAGTGACACTCATGTCACTATGCTAAGAGCTGGCGTGATGTGCGCTGATAAAGTGAACGCTGTAAGTCCTACCTATGCAGAAGAGTTGAAAACGGAATTAGGTAGCCACGGTATGGCTGCAGAATTCCAACACAGATCAGCTGATCTGTTCGGCATTTTGAATGGTTGCGATTACGGAGCTTGGAACCCGGAAACAGACGCTTTCCTTCCTCGTAAATACAAAGCGACTAAGCACAGCATGGCTCGCGGAAAATCAGCTTGTAAGCAAAAGCTGCAACAAGACGTGGGTTTACCCGTTGCCGATTGCGCGGTTTATGGCATGGTTTGTCGCCTGACGAATCAAAAAGGCGTTCACTACTTACTGCCTATCATCGATCAGTTCTTGAAAAACGACCTTCAGATTGTGATTGTCGGTACAGGTGATCCGGTTTTGGCGAGTCAGTTGAAAGAGCTATCAGCACTTCACTCAGACAAGTTCTCATTCGTAGAAGCCTACAATAATGAACTAGCGCACTTGGTTGAAGCTGGCTCTGATTTCTTTTTGATGCCTTCTGAATTTGAACCTTGTGGTTTAAATCAAATCTATAGTATGGCTTATGGTACTTTGCCTATTGTTCGCTCTGTAGGCGGCTTAAAAGACAGTGTGAATGATTACGATCAGGATCCTGAGGTAGCGACAGGGTTTGCTTTTGAAGAGCCAACACCGCAAGCGCTACTGGCAGTATTGCATCGTTCATTGCTGCTTTATGCTCAAAATTCATCTGAAATTAAGCGTGTTCAGCTTTATGCAATGCAGCAAGATTTTAGTTGGGAAGATGCGGCAAAAGAATACCTTGTGATGTACCACTCTGCATTTTAACTTGCTGACTTAGCTTAAAAAGTTGGTTTATGAACAATTGCAGTTCTTAATAGAAGAAGGCACTCTGATAGCAGAGTGCCTTCTTGTTTTCTGGTCAGAGCACATCTCGTTTGCGAAGACAAAGCTTGCAAACTCATTTTAGTCATGTAGAAAAGGCAGGGTAGGTATTCACATGACTAATGTTAGGTTTGACACTATTATCACTTAAAGTTCTTAATAGCGTGATATCCTTGGTCATCGCCTCGTGATGAGGCAGAGCTCCACTCCAATAATTAAAGCGATAGGTATGTCTGAGAGTTTACTATTTCATAAAACATTTACTCACCCTACGAGTGATGAGTGGGTTGTATTTGTGCATGGCGCAGGAGGCAGTTCCTCCATTTGGTTCAAGCAGATCAAAGCGTATAAGCAGCACTTCAATTTGCTTCTCATCGACCTCAGAGGGCATGGTAAATCAGACAACATACTTAAAGAACTGATTTCGAATCGTTATACGTTCAAATCGGTGACGCTTGATATTCTTAAAGTGTTAGACCATCTCAAAATCCGCTCTGCGCACTTCGTGGGTATGTCTTTGGGCACGATTATCGTTCGCAACGTGGCTGAATTGGCTGCGAGCAGAGTGCGCTCTATGGTGCTTGGTGGTGCGGTTACTAAACTTAACACTCGCTCTCAAGTCTTAATCAAATTAGGAAACCTGAGTAAGCACATTATTCCTTATATGTGGTTATACAGCTTATTTGCTTATGTTGTGATGCCGCAAAAAAGTCAGAAAGAGTCACGTCACTTGTTTATCCGCGAAGCTAAAAAGCTGTGCCAAAAAGAGTTTAAACGTTGGTTTATCCTCACAGCTGACGTAAATCCATTGATGAAGTACTTCAAAGACAGAGAGTTGCCGATTCCAACTTTGTATTTGATGGGTGAACGCGATTATATGTTCATCAAGCCTGTTAAAGAAATGGTGGAAGCGCATGAGTCGAGTGAGTTGGTAGAAATCGCTAACTGTGGGCATGTATGTAATGTCGAAAACCCTGAAGAATTCAATCAACAATCTATCGCTTTTATTCAAAAGCAAATTCAGTGATTATCTAGGTTCTTTATCAGAACAGATGTTTGAATAGAATTAAAATAAAAACGGGAAGCTAATTTTAGCTTCCCGTTTTTATTTGGAGGTTGTCTTTTACAGAATCATTTTCTGTAATAATGGAAACTCTGCTATTCAGGTGAAGCAGCGCCGCACTGCCAGCATGAACCAAATTGAGCTTCGTTAACTTCATGACATTTACTACAACGCCACTCTTCATAGATAATAGAATCTTGCTGTTTTTGGTAGTCATTAACAATCGTGCGGGCTTTACTGGCCAATTCTGGCTCATATAACCATACGTAAGGGTCAGTTTCTTCTGTGAATGGGATTTCACCTTTCAAACCAAACAAACCCTCCCCACGGACTTCACACGCAATATTCTCACTTTCTAGTAATCCACAGATGATGTGGGCTTCTGTCGGATTCGATGCACTGAAGATCTTCATTGAAATAGAACCTTATCTGGCTATATGCGTTATTTAGCTATATACGTTATTCAGCCACTGGTGTTGAGCGAAACTTCCCCATCAACCACTTAGCAATAATTGGGAATATACCCAGTAATGCAAATGACAATAGTACTGAAGGCGACACGATGCCCGAAAGTGAATCAATTTCTGCGAGTTGAGTACCTGCATTCAAGAAAACAGCAGTACCCGGCAACATCCCGATTTGACTCGTAATGTAGTAACGACTCACCGACATAGGAGTTAGACCCATCAACAGGTTGATAAGGAAGAATGGGAATACAGGAATTAGACGCAGAGAAAACAAGTAAAATGCGCCGTCTTTTTCAACGCCCTTGTTAATTGTCGCTAACTTGTCACCAAACTTGGTTTGAATCCAGTCACGTAACAGATAGCGGCTACTTAGAAAAGCGAGGGTAGCACCAATTGCACTTGCGAAAGATACCAGCAGTAAACTATTCCAGAAGCCAAATAGAGCAGCTCCAAGCAGGGTAACAACAGCGGCGCCAGGAATTGAGAAAGCAGTGATCATTACATACGCAACAAAATAGATAGCGGCGGCGGCAATAAAGTTGCTGTCAATGTAGTCATTTAAAACGGCTTGTTGGGCCTTGGCATTTTCAAGCGTGAGGTATTGGCCAAAATTGACGCCTAACAAGACGATGATTACTACCAATATAATACCCAATATCATTTTCTTACTCATTGATACTTCCTCTAAATTTTCAATGCATACCGATAGTATAGATAGACAGGCAAAGCTTAGATTAACTTTCAGTAGATATAAAAAAAGCCGCAAAAATGCGGCTTAGTTATGTAGATAGTTTGCACTGACAATGCTAATTGACGCGATTGATAAGCTCTTCACGACGCTGCTGCGGTATAACTGACCAATGTGTACCATTGATCGCACCTTCTAGCGCCCAAAGTAGTTCAATACTGACAGAAGACGCATGCGATTCCTTGATGGCGTTAAATGCGTTTACAGAGCCTGATTCATATAAACGTTCTACGGAATCGATCCCTGCTTTTTTCAACATGCGTTCAGTAGCGAGTCGAAGGTTAGGCAGATCTTTGAGTCGAGTAGGCTTAGCAGAAGACTGCTCGGCTTTTTCTTTTTTAGCAAAACCTAGAGACGTGGTTGCAAGCTGCAAGATTTTTTCTTGGTCTTGCCACAGGCCTTCAGGTAAAGCGAAATATTTAGTAACGACAGGGAAACCACGTTTTTTGTAGACGTACGGTTGAAACCCTTGTTGTTCGAATTGTTTTGTTGTGCATTTTTCTGCTCGTATGTGCAGCTGGTCATTTACAACCAGAGCAAACATAGTGTCATCAGCAAAAAGACCGAAGCCACCAAACATTGAGCGTGATTTTATTTTTCCTAGGGGCTCAAATAACTTCATTGAGTCCTTTAGTATCGGTTTATCCATGTTATTTATCTCGGTGTATTTGAACTACGCCACCAAATAAGCAGGTCCGAGAGATTAGCAAAATGTTGCAATTAAATTGTCAATAAGCCGTAAATTACTAAATTATTAGTACTTACTGCATTTTGCCATCGGTAACCCCGCTACCATACCAACGAGTGGTTTAGGCCGGAAGCTTTGCGTCTCACTTTTTCAAGTGGTTTGCCCTGTGCGTGACTGATTGAATAGAATAAAGTTTTTGTTGAATGAGGCTCACACTTGATATTTCAAAGTGTGATGTTGCTTCAATTAATGATCTTTCCATTGTGCATATGAGTTCATTATAGCTGTTGATAAAAAAAGCGCACCTAAAGGTGCGCTTGATGCAATTAAACTCGAGTTGTCAATTAATTTAACGTTTTAACTGTACTTCGCTCAACAATTTCAGGGTGCATTTCGAAGACGCGTTTTTCATGATCTTTATCTTTTATGCGCTCTAACAGAATTTCGAATGCATTCTTACCAACACGACGCTTAGGTTGGTGAACCGTAGTTAACGGTGGAGAGAAGTATTCAGCCAGTTCGATGTTGTCGTAACCAATCACGGAAATATCTTCAGGAATGCGAATTCCTTTCTCTTGCAGGCGGCTCATTAGGCCTAGTGCCATTGTGTCATTAAAACAGAATACTGCGGTTGGACGATCTTCCATCTCTACGATTTGCTCTGCAGCAAGAACAGCCGTATCACACTCGAAGTTACCTTCAATGATCATATCATCATCGGCAGTAATCTTTGCTTCATTGAGTGCACGCTTGTAACCAGCGATACGCTCAACACATGCTGCTTTGTCTAAGTGGCCACTTAAACAAGCAATCTTAGAGTGACCGCGTTCAATGAGGTATTTGGTTGCTAGATAGCCACCTTCTTCAGAGTTATCGATGATCTTATCAGCTTGAGAACTCTCTGGACCCCAGTCCATTATTACTTTAGGGATGTCAGCGTGACGGTCTAACATCTCTCTCAGTTCTTCAGTTAGGTCAGAACACATCACTAAGATGCCATCTACACGTTTCTCAGCAAGCATTCGAATGTAATCACGTTGCTTCTCATAGATACCGCCCGTATTACACAGGATCAAAGTGTAACCTTGACGGTAACAGTAGCTCTCAACACCATCGATAACTTCAGAGAAGAATAGGTTAGTTGATTGAGTAACTAGCATGCCGATAGTGCGTGTTGTATTGCACTTCAAACTACGAGCAACTGCACTTGGCGCATAGTTAAGTTCATCTACTGCTTTGTTAACTTTTTCTTGAGTCGCTTCAGCAACAAAGCGAGTTTTGTTGATTACGTGAGAAACGGTTGTTGTTGATACGCCGGCTAAGCGAGCGACATCTTTGATAGTGGCCATGGTTTTATCCTATTAGAAGCTACTTTCCCAAAGTACGGAATGAAGTAGCCGTTAAGCTACCTAACTAAGAGCTTAAATTTGTAGGGCTCTTTGGGTACTAAAGTGCTAAAAAACAAAAAACCGCTATTGAGCGGCTTGTCTTAACACCGAAATGCTCTGAACTTTAATAAGCATAGCATTTCGTGAATGTTTCATATTTTATCGTTTGCGGTCACAATTTTAGACTGACTAGAAATTACTCGCAATAAAATTCACCCAGAAATCCGGGTGAATTGTCACATTCTGCTGAATTTGTTTACCAAATCATCCAATAAACTTATTCACCAGCGAGGTATTGAGTGTCTAATGTGCAGAATGCCAGTAGCAGAGCTGAGACTGAAGCGTAGAAACCGAATTCGTCAACGTCATGACATTTTACGTTGAACCTTGGTACCCAAGTAAGCAGTTGTTGTTTGATAAATTGCTGTTGAACGGCGAACGATTTTTCGAGTTCTTCTTCAAGATCCGTTTCATTAGAACGGATGATCAAGTTACCAAGAAAATCGAGTTCGATAGCGATGTGGTCTGCTGGCTCTTTTAAGTCTTGGTTCACGACTAAGTTGTGCTTGACCATGATCTCTTCCATATCTCTTGCAGGCTTATCATTTAAAAGGCCAGTTTCGCCGATATACATGGAAGCGTAAGGAAGAGCGCCGTGTTTGTCTGTCTTTAAGAAAAGATCGCAAAAGTCTGCAGACAGTTCTAGTTGGGCATCTTCACGTGTTTGGAGACGGTTCAGTGCATCGACTAAGCGATCAATCGCAGGCTTTAGTGTTTCATTTTCGCCTAAACCAGTTAGGAAAGAACGAATCTCAACAGAGTGGTAGTGATCGAGTTCTTCTTGGGTGAGCTCTTTGGCGAATAAGCTTGATAGCCACCAGTATATTTCGGCTCTTTGCTCGTTGAATGCTTTCGTTTCTTTCATTTGATTAATCCTAATATCGTCTTTCGTAATACCTAGGGTACGAAGGCTGAATAACAAGGTTATTTGCGAAACGCAAAGTTACTCGTTAGTAGTAATGCCTATATTGAATTGCGATGGAAGATAAATAGCAAGGTTTAAGATTGTCTTGTATCAAAAAAAATCCATGTTTCTGGCTTTTATCTCGTGTACTACTAGAATTGTTACGAGTTATGAATAGAATAGTCACTGAAACTATTAAATAAGAAAAGTGGTGTAGATGAGCTATCACGTATTAGTCGTAGAAGATGATGTGGTAACCCGCAGTAAACTGGTTGGATACTTCCAGAACGAAGGTTACACAGTTAGCGAAGCCGAAAGCGGCGCTCAAATGAGAGGCGTGTTAGAAGAAAACAACGTTGACCTCATTATGCTGGACATCAACTTACCAGGCGAAGATGGATTGATGCTAACTCGCGAATTACGCAGTCAATCAGACATTGGAATTATTTTAGTTACTGGACGCACGGATAGCATCGACAAAATTGTAGGCCTTGAAATGGGCGCTGACGATTATGTTACTAAACCCTTCGAACTTCGCGAGTTATTGGTTCGAGTTAAAAACCTACTTTGGCGTATTTCTGCCGCTCGTAAAACGGCAGCAGGTGCGGCTGAAGAACCAGAAGATGAATCAGTGGTTCGTTTTGGTGAGTGGACATTTGATATCCCTCGTCGTGCGTTAAGCAAAAACGGTGAACCGGTTAAACTGACGAAAGCTGAATACGAATTATTGGTTGCACTGTCTTCTTACCCAAATCAGGTGTTAAGCCGTGAGCGTATTCTCAATATGATTAGCCACCGTGTGGATGCGCCTAATGACCGTACCATCGACGTACTAATCCGTCGTATGCGTGCAAAAATGGAGTTCGATCCTAAGAACCCACAAATTTTTGTGACGGTTCACGGTGAAGGTTACATGTTTGCTGGTGACTAATTCCCGTTGAGTGTATTAGGATATTTGAATGTTAAAAAGCCGAGGCATCTTTGATGTCTCGGCTTTTTTTTACTGAATATTTTATGCAATCTGCTTATTGAGACTGTGCTGCAGAAACGTCACTGCCACCTTCAACAAGGTTGGATGCTTCGGGAACAACAATAGGCTCTTCGACCGGGTCATTACTTGTATCAAGCCAATCACGCAGGCTTTGCCAAACCAACCCCATGGTTTCGTGCCAGTAACGCTCAGTCTGCTCAAGGTAGAGAGCTTTTGGCATATACTTATTCCAAGGCTCAACAATCCCTTCTTGTGCAAGGTAGTTAGTTGGTGCTGGTAGAGGTTTCATGCCGGCAGCATTGAATTCATTCAGTGCGCGAGTCATATGGCTAGCTGAAGTCACTAGCACCATTCTTTTATTCTTAACAAACGCAGCAGCTTGGCGGGCTTCTTCCCAGGTGTCTTTTGCTGTTTCAAGCAGAATGATATCAGGTTTTGCTACGCCTAGTGCTAATGCAACTTTAGCCATCATTCTTGCGTTACTTACTTCAGTGCCTGCGCCATAGCCAGACAAAATAAGTTTTGCACCAGGGTAAAGGCGTAGAATACGAATCCCTTCACTTAAGCGCATCAGGCCGGTGCGACTAAGTTCTGATGTCGGTGGAATTTGGTCATCTACGACGTGACCACTTCCGAGAACCATCACGTAATCGACGGTTTCATCGACAGGTAAAAAAGCGGTGTGTTGCCTTTCCATTGGCATTAAAAGTTGACTAGAAACTGGCTGGAAAGCGATTAGGAAAATACCACATAGGGCTGAAAGGGTGATTAGGCAACCAGTCTTCCTTTTGGTAGTAAACATCACTAGGGCTAAACCCAGAAAAGCGAGAATTAACATTGCTGGCAGTGGCATCAATAGCGAAGACACTACTTTTTTCAGCTCAAACATATCCGAATAGTCCGAAAAAACATCACTTAGTAGTAAAAAGAGACATCGCCTCTTTATTCCTGAAATTCCTGTGACAGAATAGCAGGCACGATAGGACATAATAACTCAAGTAGCCGTGACTGAAGACCGTAATTTCGACGATATTGCCCACAAATTTGCAAAAAATATTTACGGTTCTGACAAAGGAGAGATCCGTCAGATCATCGTATGGGAAGATTTAGAACAAGCTTTGAGCAAATTTGAACAATCAGCTTCGCCACTGCATGTGCTTGATGCTGGAGGCGGACTTGCACAGATGTCGCAAAAAATTGCGTCGCTTGGGCATAACGTTTCTCTGTGTGACCTCTCTTCTGAAATGCTGAAGCTCGCAGAAGAAAGTATCAGCGAAGCGGGTTTGTTAGAGCAATATCGATTTATTCATTCACCGGTACAAAAAGTCGCAGAACATCTCGATGGAAAAGTCGATTTTGTGATGTTTCATGCCGTAATGGAATGGTTAGCCGATCCTAAAGAGGCGCTTGATTTATTGCTTGAACAAGTTAAACCGGGTGGCGTTGCCTCGATAATGTTTTACAACCACCACGGATTAGTCCTGAAAAATGTGATTTGTGGCAATATTCCTCATGTATTGAATGGGATGCCACATCGAAAACGGTTTAAGCTGCAACCACAAAAAGGCTTGAAGCCGGAAGAGGTTTACCAATGGATAGAAGACGCTGGTCTAGAAATCTGTGGTAAATCAGGCATTCGCTCTTTCAGTGACTACATAGGTAATATGGAGTACATGGGCGATTACCAATTTGAAGATGTATTGGAACTGGAAAAACAGCTATGTCGCCAAGAGCCATATCTGTCACTAGGCCGTTATATTCACGTTTGGGCTCAAAAACCTGCGCAATAATAGCGCTGAATGTGGTAAAAGAAGCCACAACATGCGCTATGCCATCGTAAGAAGCCCGCGTCATAAAGAAATAGGCGTCATATCTAATACATTCGATATGACGAAGAACAGTAACAGGAACCACAATGAGTGAAATGACTCAAACTGCCGAAGAGCAGCCAATTGATGAGTTGGTGGGCTGGGTCAAGCAGCATGATTTTTCATTAAACTTGCCACCAGAGCGCTTAGCATTTTTGATTGCTATCGCAGTACTAAGCAATGAAAGGTTCGATGAAGAGTTGGGCGAGGGGGAACTGCACGATGCATTTACCATCGTCACTCGACTGTTTGAAGATACTGGCGAAGCGTCCGCGTTTCGTGCCAACAATGCCATCAACGAGTTAGTTAAACAAAAGTTGATTAGCCGCTTTACTAGCGAAATCACCGATGGTGCGAGTATTTATCGCTTATCACCATTGGCGATTGGTATTTCAGATTATTACTTACGCCACCGTCAGTTCTCTAAGTTGAAACTGTCTATCCAGCTTTCAATGGTTGCGGACGAGATGGCAAAAGCCATTGAAGCAGCACAAAAAGGCGGAACTCCAGGACATTGGAGAAAGAATGTTTACGGCGTGCTCAAGTATTCTGTTGGTGAAATTTTCGATCAAATTGATCTTAACCAACGTGTTATGGATGAGCAGCAGCAAACAGTTAAGCAGCAAATTGCTGACCTTTTAAACAAAGATTGGCGAGAGGCGATTAACAACTGTGAAACCTTGCTTTCAGAAACCTCGTCCACGCTAAAAGAGTTGCAAGACACCTTGCAAGCGGCGGGTGATGAACTGCAAACACAGATCCTCGATATTCAAGAAATTGTTTACGGTGACGATGAACTCGAGTTCGTTGGCGAAACCCTGTTCGGCTTGCAGATGAAGCTAGACCGAATCACCAGTTGGGGCCAACAAGCCATCGATTTATGGATCGGCTACGATCGCCATGTTCACAAGTTTATTCGTACCGCGATTGATATGGATAAAAACCGAGCCTTTAGCCAGCGCTTGCGTCAGTCAGTCACTGACTACTTTGATGCACCTTGGTTATTGACTTACGCTGACGCTGAGAAGCTGACGGATCTTCGTGATGAAGCGCTTGTGCTTCGTGATGACGAAGTGATGGGACAAGCACCAATCGACGTAGAGTACGAAGAATTTGAGCAAGTGAATGACCTGCTTTCCGATCGAATTGCAGAGATGTTAAAAGCTCACAAACAGCAAGGCGCGCCAATTGATCTTGGCCTTGTGTTACGCGATTACCTCGCTGCACACCCTCGCACACACCATTTTGATTTAGCCAGAATTGTTGTCGACCAAGCCGTACGCTTAGGTTACTCAGAGTCTGACTATCAGGCTATTCAGCCAGATTGGCAGGCAATCAACGATTTCGGTGCAAAGGTACAAGCAAATGTCATTAACAAGTACTGATGATTACATGCCAGAGAAACTGGTAAAAGCGATAGCGAACCCACTGTTCCCTGCGCTAGACAGCATGCTGCGTTCAGGTAAGCATGTTTCAACAGAAGACCTAGATAACCACGCGTTACTGTCTGATTTTGAAGTTGAGCTTCAGCATTTCTATCAACGCTACAATACGGAACTGGTAAAAGCACCGGAAGGTTTCTTCTACCTGCGTCCGCGTTCTACGTCTCTAATTGGTCGTAGTGTGTTGTCTGAGCTAGACATGTTGGTTGGCAAGGTGTTGTGTTTCTTATACCTAAGCCCAGAACGTCTGGCTCATGAAGGTATCTTCACCAACCAAGAACTGTTTGATGAATTGATGTCGTTAGCGGATGAGAAAAAACTCATGAAGCTTGCAACCAACCGTGCGTCTGGTTCTGACCTAGATAAAGAAAAGCTCTTCGAAAAAGTACGTACTTCTTTACGTCGTTTGCGCCGTATCGGCATGTTGATTGCGATTGGTGAAACCGGCAAGTTCCGTATCAGCGAAGCGGTATTCCGCTTTGGCGCTGACGTTCGTGTTGGTGACGATATGAAAGAAGCGCAATTACGTCTTATCCGTGATGGTGAAGCTGTGGTTCATACCCAAGAGCCTAACCAAGGTAGCTTGTTGAATGAAGAACAGGCGGAAGCCGTATCAGAAGTAGACGTGGACGAAAACGGTCAACAAGACATTTTTAACGATCAAGCTGACTTTGACCTTGAGTCAAACGATGGCGAACAAACAAAAGTAGAAGGTGAAGCATGATTGAAAGAGGTAAGTATCAATCATTAACCATGGTCAACTGGAACGGCTTCTTTGCGCGTACTTTTGATATTGATGGATTGGTTACAACGCTTTCTGGCGGTAACGGTGCAGGTAAGTCGACCACTATGGCGGCATTCATCACAGCGCTGATTCCTGACCAAAGCCTTCTGCACTTCCGTAACACAACGGAAGCGGGTAGCTCACAGTCATCTCGTGATAAAGGCCTTTACGGTAAGCTTCAACCTGGCGCATGTTATGCTGCACTAGATGTTGTGAACTCTCGTAATCAACGCCTATTGTTTGCAGTAAAACTGCAGCAAGTTGCCGGTCGTGACAAGAAAGTAGACATCAAACCGTTCGTAATCCAAGGCCTTCCAAGCCATGTGAAACCAACGGATGTGTTGATTCAGAATGTTTCAGACAGCCACGCTCGCGTATGTCAGTTGAATGATGTGAAAGCGGCGGTAGCGCAATACGAAGGCGCTCATTTTAAAGCCTTCTCTTCGATTGTTGATTACCACTCGCAAATGTTTGAATACGGTGTGGTACCTAAGAAACTGCGTAACAGCAGCGACCGCTCTAAGTTCTACCGTTTGATCGAAGCATCGCTTTACGGCGGTATTTCTAGTGCGATTACGCGTTCTCTGCGCGATTATCTTCTACCGCAAAACGGTGGTGTGAAGAAAGCATTCCAAGACATGGAATCAGCACTGCGTGAGAACCGCATGACGCTAGAAGCGATCAAGACAACTCAGTCGGATCGTGACTTGTTCAAACACTTGATCACTGAATCTACGAACTACGTGGCAGCAGACTACATGCGCCATGCCAACGATCGTCGTAACAAGTTAGATCAAACCATGAAGTTCCGTGGGGAACTGTTTGGTTCTCGCGAAACCTTGCTTGATCAAAACAACCTGCTGAATCGTGTTCAAGAAGAACTCGAACTGCTGGTGGATCAAGAATCAGCGCTAGAGCAAGATTACCAAGCGGCTTCGGATCACCTTCAGTTGGTTCAAACTGCACTTCGCCAGCAAGAGAAAATTGCACGTTACAGCGAAGATCTAGAAGAGCTTAATGAGCGTCTAGAAGAGCAGATGATGGTGGTTGAAGAAGCTCAAGAGCGAGTACTTCTTGCTGAAGAACAGGCAACCATTACTGAAGAAGAAGTGGATAGCCTGAAAACTCAGCTTGCTGATTACCAACAAGCGTTGGACGTTCAGCAGACTCGTGCACTTCAATACCAGCAAGCCGTTCAAGCTTTAGAGAAAACCAAGCAGTTGCTAGGTGATGAATCTATTACGGCAGAAAGCGCGTTAACCTTGGTTTCTGAGCTAAAAGCACAAGAAGAATCAAGCACGCAGACGCTACTGTCTACTAAGCACAAGCTAGACATGTCTTCTGCAGCTTCTGCACAGTTCGACAAAGCACTGTCTTTGGTTAAGAGCATCGTCGGTGACGTGGAGCGTAAAGACGCGTCTCATAGTGCGAAGCAAGCTCTAGAAAAAGGTCGTAACGCAAAACACGTTGTTGAGAACGAACAGCAGTGGCGCGCTCAGCACCGCGACATGGCTCGTGATGTGGCTCAGCAGCGTCAAGCAAAAGAGCTGGCGACTGAATACCAAAAACAGCACAACATCTCACTGACTGATGAAGCGGTTTTCGATGAAGAACGTGAACGTCACGCTATGCAGATCGAGTCCCTTGAGTACGCTCAAGAAGAGCTGCGTGAAGCGAAGAGCGAGCAACGTCGTATACAACAAAACCACGACCAAGAGATTCAAAAACTTGAGTCAATTGCTCCTGCGTGGATCACGGCAAACGATGCACTTGAAGCTTTAAGAGATCAAACAGACGCTGAGCTAGAAGATAGCCAAGCGGTAATGACTCAAATGCAGCAAGTGCTTGAAGATGAGAAATCTCAAGCGGTTGCTAAAGATCAATTGGCAACTCGCCGAGCTGAACTTGAGCAAGAGATCGAGCGTCTAGCATCTCCGGGTGGCTCTAACGATCCTCGTCTGAAAGGCCTAGCGGACACCCTTGGTGGTGTGCTGCTTTCTGAGATCTACGATGACATCACGATTGGCGATGCGCCATACTTCAGTGCGATGTATGGCCCGGCTCGTCATGCGATTGTGGTTTCAGATCTTGATGGCATCAAAGAGAAACTGATTGATCTTGATGATTGTCCTGAAGACCTTTACATCCTTGAAGGTGATGTAGACGCATTTGATGATAGCTCATTCAATGCCGACGAGTTAGAAGGCGCGGTGTGTGTTCAGCTGAACGATCGCCAAATGCGTTACTCTCGTTTCCCTGAGATCCCACTGTTTGGCCGTGCGGCTCGTGAACAGCGCCTAGAGAAATTGCGCGAAGAGCGTGATGTTGTGGTTGAGAACCACGCGAAAGCAGCGTTTGACTCTCAAAAACTGAATCGCTTATACCAAGCATTCAACAGCTTTGTTGCGAAGCACCTACACGTTGCGTTTAACGCAGACCCAGAACAAGCACTTACTGCAATTCGTGATAAGCGCAATCAAATTGTTCGTTCTCTGGCTGAGCTTAACTCTAAAGAGCAGCAGCAACGTAGCCAGCTTCTACAAAGCAAGCAGGCACTTGGTGCATTAGATAAATTAGCGCCAATGGTTCGTATTCTTGAAGACGAAACATTGGCTGAGCGCTTAGCTGAATTAGAAGCACAACTAGAGCGTTTAAGTGAAGCTAAGTCTTACTTGAATAGTCATGGCAAAGCGCTTACTTCTCTAGAGCAAATCGTATCTGCACTAGATGCTGATCCAGAGCAGTTCGAAGCCTTGGAAGCCGAATATCGTCAAGCCGATTACGCACTACAAACCCTAAAAGGCAAAGTGTTCGCGCTGTCTGATTTGATTGAGCGTCGTCACTACTTTGCTTACGCGGACTCTGTTGATTTGCTAAACAAGAGCAGTGAACTGAGTGAGCAATTAAAAGCGAAATTGGTTCAAGCAGAACAAGCAAGAACCAAAGGCCGTGATGGCTTGAAGCAAGCTCGTGAACAGATGAACCAATATAACCAAGTATTGGCGGCACTGAAGAGCTCACATCAAGCGAAGCAAGAGACGGTTCAAGAGTTCAAACAAGAGCTACAAGAGTTTGGCGTAAACGCTGATGAAGGCGCTGAAGAGCGTGCTGTACGTCGTCGTGACGAGCTTCAAGAGCGTTTACACACATCTCGCAGCCGCAAGAGCGAATACGAGCGTACGATTACGTCAACAGAACTTGAGATGAAAGCCTTGGCTAAGCGTCTTAAGAAAGTACAGAAAGAGTACACAGAACTTCGTACCTTCGTGGTTGCAGCAAAAGCAGGTTGGTGCTCAGTACTTCGTTTAGCTCGTGAAAATGATGTTGAACGTCGTCTACACAAGCGTGAACTGGCTTACCTAACGGCGGGAGAACTTCGCTCAATGTCGGATAAATCATTGGGTGCGCTACGTCTGGCTGTAGCTGACAATGACGACTTACGTGATTCGCTGCGTCTATCGGAAGACAACGCACATCCAGAGCGTAAAGTTCTGTTCTACATTGCGGTTTACCAACATCTTCGCGAGCGTATTCGCCAAGACATCATTCATACGGATGATCCGGTTGAAGCAATCGAAGAGATGGAAGTTGAGCTCGCTCGACTAACAGAAGAATTGACACAGCGTGAAAACCGCTTGGCGATTAGCTCTGAGTCGGTAGCAAGCATTATCAAGAAAACGATTCAGCGCGAGCAGAACCGTATTCGAATGCTGAACCAAGGCTTGTCTAATATTTACTTTGGTCAGGTTAAGGGCGTTCGTCTGAACGTTAAGATCCGTGAAAGCCACGAAATCTTGCTGTCAGGCTTAGCGACTCAGCAAGAGCAGCACAAAGACTTGTTTGAATCAACGCGCTTCACCTTCTCAGAAGCAATGGCGAAATTGTTCCAACGTGTGAACCCACATATCGATATGGGTCAACGTTCTCCGCAAGTTCTGGGTGAAGAGCTACTGGATTATCGTAATTACCTAGAACTCAGTGTTGAAGTTAACCGTGGTTCAGACGGTTGGTTACAAGCGGAATCTGGCGCATTGTCTACGGGTGAAGCGATCGGTACCGGTCAGTCTATCCTACTGATGGTTGTTCAGAGCTGGGAAGAAGAGTCACGTCGACTTCGTAGTAAAGACATCATTCCATGTCGTTTGTTGTTCCTTGATGAAGCGGCACGTCTGGATGCGAAATCTATTTCAACGCTATTTGAACTGTGTGACCGTTTAGGAATGCAACTTCTGATCGCGGCGCCAGAGAACATAAGTCCAGAGAAAGGCACAACTTACAAACTGGTTCGTAAGGTATTTAAAGACCACGAACATGTACACGTTGTTGGTTTGCGCGGTTTTGCTCAAAACAAGCCAGCATCTCCAGTACAAGAGCTTATCGAAGAAACTGAGCAATAAGCTCGATAGCGATTCAACGATACTGATTCATAGCCCCTAATCATTAGGGGCTTTTTAGTACCTAAATCTAGCGTTCTGCAATTGTTCTAACCCCCTTTGGCCTGATCCGCTTCATATGCCTCGTAACTTACCCCCTTTGAACTACTGATATGACCACTCATACATTAGGGCTAATCTCAATAGAACTTGTTTGAAGTCACACGCACAAAACCACAATTAATGTATGGTAATGGTATGGCAGTAGTGTCTACACACGACTGAACGACTAATTAATATTCTTGAGCGTGGCTATTACGCAAACTGGAAGGCAGGACTCAATATGATTCAAATCGTTATTGATGGGAAATTTCGAATCGTCGAACAAGGACAAACCGTACTTGAAGCGGCAAAAACATGTGGTTTAGAGATCCCATCTCTATGTGGTTTGAACAAAACAACAGATAAGATTCCATGCGATTTATGTGTCGTCGAGGTTGATGGCTTAGGTATGAAGCGCTCGTGCGATCTTGAAGTGTCTAATGGGTTGAATATTACGACTCAGTCAAAGCCGTTGACTAACCATCGACAAGAAGCGTTGAACCGCATAATGACAGACCATTACGCAGATTGTGAGGCACCATGCCAAACTGCGTGTCCTGCAGGGGTCGATATTCAATCTTATCTGCATCATATTGCTCAAAATGATCACATCAAAGCGATTGAGGTGATCAAAAAGACATTACCAATGCCGCTTTCGATTGGTCGTGTATGTCCTGCATTTTGTGAAACTGAATGCCGTCGAAACTTGGTTGATGAATCCATCGCGATACGCCAACTCAAGCGACACGCAGCCGATGCAGATTTAGCGGCGCAAGAAAGCTATATACCAGTTCAGAAACCAAATAAAGGTAAGAGTATAGCGATTGTTGGTAGTGGCCCCGGTGGTCTTACTGCAGGTTATTATCTATCCAACGAAGGCTATGATGTAGTTGTTTATGAGTCGATGCCTAAAGCTGGTGGTTGGCTGCGTTACGGTATCCCAGAGTATCGCTTACCTAAGTCGATTCTAGATAAAGAAATCGAACTGATGTGCCGTAATGGGATGTCGGTAGAGTGCGATAAAAAATTGGGCGTTGATTTTACACTGTCTGATTTGAGCAACGATTTTGATGCGGTTTGTTTAGCGGTTGGTGCATCACAAGCGGTTGAAATGAATTATCCGGGTAGCGAGCTTAGCGGTTGTTACCTAGGCGTCGATTACCTTAAAGATTACGTGACCGATCAGCAGTATGTCACAGGTAAAAAGGTTGCAGTGATCGGTGGCGGTAACACCGCGATTGACTGTGCTCGAACTGCGGTGCGTGATGGTGCGGATACCACGTTGATTTATCGTCGAACTCGAGATGAGATGCCTGCAGAAGATTACGAAATTGAAGAAGCTGAGCATGAAGGTGTGAAGTTCCACTTCTTGACTAACCCGGCCGAAAATATAGCTGATGAAAATGGCCACGTATCAGAAATACGCTTAGAGCGTATGGCTTTAGGGCCGGCTGATGCTTCCGGTCGTCGTAGCCCTAAACCAACGGGTGAGTTCTTTGTCGAAGCCTTCGATACGGTTATCGCTGCGGTGTCGCAAAAGCCTGATCTGAGCTTTATGGACAACGAATCGATTGATATTCCACTGACTCGTTGGAATACCGCTGATGCTGATCCGCAAACCATGCATACCGGTACTGGCAATATCTTTAGTATTGGTGATTTTCGACGCGGCCCTGCGACGGCTGTCGAAGCCGTTGGCGATGGACGTATTGCAGCGCAAGCGATCGATCGTTTCTTTCACGGCGACATGGATAACATTCCGGTCAAACCGTTTAACTCAAGAAAGCACAAGCAGCTCAAAGCGGTGGATCCTGAGCAGTACAAGTCCATTCAGCGAATGGCGCGTAAGATCATGCCAGAGCTAACCCCCGAGCAGCGCGAGCAAAGTTTTGAGGAAGTAGAAACAGGCTTTGATAATGCAGATGCAATCGCGGAAGCAGCAAGATGTTTAGAATGCGGCTGCCAAGCTAATACAAACTGCGACCTAAGAGACTATTCGACCGAATACAAAGCCACTCAAACATATCCAGAATACAAAATCGATGTGGCTTCAAATGAAAGTTGGCAGGCGATTCGCGCAGAAGAAGCGAAGGTCGGTTTAACAAGACAAAAATTTGCCGTTGATGACAGCTCTGAATTCATAATCTTTGATGCTAACCGCTGTATCAGTTGCGGTCAGTGTATCCAAGCATGTCGCGAGCAGAATGTTCATGGCGTTCTTAGCTTCATGAGCCAAGCCGATGGTAAGCCAGCATCAAGGCCTGAATGTCGCCCTAACTTTGGGTCGGACAAAACATTAATGGGCGACTCAAACTGTGTTCAATGTGGCTCTTGCATTCAGGCGTGTCCAACCGGTGCGATGGTGGATGCTCGTGATAGAAAGCAAGGAGACACAGACGTACTCAAGAAAGTCGATACCATCTGCACCTATTGTGGTGTGGGCTGTAAACTAACCATGCATATCGATGAGCACAAAAATAAAATCCGTTATATCGAAGGTGGGGACTCTCCGGTCAATGAAGGCATGTTGTGTGTTAAGGGGCGATTTGGTTTCGATTTCGTTGGCAGCGATGCGCGTTTAACCACACCATTAATTCGTAAAGATGGCTGGTTACAACCTGCAAGTTGGGATGAAGCGATTAAGCTCGTTGCCGAGAAGTTTACAGCGATTAAGCAAGGCTTTGGCAGTAACGCTTTGGCGGGGTTCTCGTCGGCGAAAACCACCAACGAGGATAACTATGCGTTTCAAAAATTCATTCGTCGTGAACTAGGTACCAATAACGTCGATCACTGTGCACGTCTTTGTCATGCCTCAACGGTGACTGGGCTTGAAGCTTCGCTAGGCAGTGGAGCTATGACCAATGATATTCCAAGTATCAAGCACTCTGATGTGATCTTTATTATTGGTTCGGACACCACATCGGCACATCCAATTATCGGCTCACACATCAAACAGGCGGTAAGACATAACGGTGCTCGCTTGATCGTCGCTGATCCTAAGAGAATCGATATTGCCGACCATGCTGAACTTTACCTAGCTCACCGACCGGGTACAGACGTGATGCTGATTAATGGCGTGATGCAGCAGATCATCAAACACGGTTGGTATGACCAAGAGTATATCGAAGATCGTGTGGACGGCTTTGATACCTTGTTACAAGAGGTCATGTCACCAAGCTACTCCTTAGACAAAGTGGAATTGGTGACAGGCGTTAAAGCGGAAGACATCTTCGCTATGGCGCGCTTGATCGGTACTGCAGAGCGTACCGCGGTGTACTACTCGATGGGTATTACGCAGCACACTACTGGTCACGATAATGTTCGCTCTATCGCAAACCTTCAACTCTTGTGCGGCAACATTGGTATTGAAGGCGGTGGTATAAACCCATTACGTGGTCAATCTAATGTACAAGGCGCGTGTGACATGGGCGCATTGCCAAACAACCTTCCGGGCTACCAAAAAGTGTATAACCCAATGGTTCGTCAAAAATTCGCGATGGAGTGGGGCGTTACTGATTTACCAGCTGAAACGGGCTTAACACTGACCGAGATTATTGATGGCGCGTGTCATCGAGATGTGCGTGGTCTGTACGTTATGGGCGAGAACCCAGTGCTGAGTGACCCGAATCAAGCACATGTGATTGAAGGGCTTGAAGCGTTAGATTTCCTAGTGGTTCAAGATATTTTCTTAACTGAAACCGCCCAGTATGCCGATGTGGTTCTGCCGTCTTGCTCGTTCGCTGAGAAGTCTGGTCACTTTACTAATACCGAGCGTCGTGTTCAGCGCATTAACCCGGCGGTATTACCTCCAGGTGAAGCGAAAGAAGATTGGGTGATTATCCAAATGCTAGCCAACGCAATGGGCGGTGGTTGGGACTATAAAACCGTTGCCGATATCACCAATGAGATAGCACGTGTAACGCCACAGTATGGTGGTTTACGTTGGGAGAATATTACGGTGAACGGCGTGCAATGGCCAAGTAATAAGAATAACCCTGATGGCACTCGTATCATGCACCAGACCCAATTTACGCGTGGGCGTGGTCAAATGGAGGCGATTCCGTTTAGATATGCTGCTGAGTTACCGGACGCGGAATACCCGCTAGTATTAACGACAGGCCGCATTTTAGAACAGTTCCATACTGGAACCATGACACGTAAAACAAAAGGGTTGGATAACTTAGCAGGGCCGCGTGCCATGGTGAGTGTTCATGATGCTGAAGCATTGGGTATCTCGAATGGTCAGATGCTCAAAGTATCAACACGTCGTGGTGAAATAGAAATCGCGGCGTTTGTGACTAAGCGAATGCAAAAGGGTGTGGTGTTCATTCCATTCCATTTCGTTGAATCACCGGTTAACCGTTTGACGACTACTGCGACGGATCCACATGCGAAGATCCCTGAGTTTAAGGTGGCGGCGGTTCGTATTGACCCCATTCGTGAGTCTGAAACGGAAACAACAGAAGCTTAGTTCCGAGCGTTAAGCGAATTAGCGACAGACATTAAAAAGCCGCGTAACTCTCAGAGTTATGCGGCTTTTTTTAATGAGCTATATTCAGTATGAATTACTTACTCAGTCGTTTTGCTTTAATTTAGATGGGCCTAGTTTGGAGCAATCTCGTTACCGTGAACACCAAATTGTTTAGCGGCGTATGCAACACGCTCTGCTGGTTTTGGGTATTCAGCAGGTGTGCCTAGGTTTTCGATATGATGCAAGCGAGGTAGTAAACCAGCGCCGTTTGCAATCTGTATTGCTAATCCAGGACGTGCGTTTAGCTCAAGTACCATCGGACCTTCTTCTTGGTCTAAAACCATGTCAGTACCCATGTAGCCAAGACCTGTCATTTCCCAAGCGCTTGATGCAAGCGTTAGTAGCTTTTCCCAATGCGGCACTTGTAGTAGCGCCAGCTCTTTCCCTGTATCTGGGTGATGAGTCACTGGGTGGTCAAACTGAACCGCACGAACGGCTTTGCCAGTAGCTATACAAATACCTACGCCCACAGCACCTTGGTGCAAGTTAGCTTTGCCATCAGAAGCTGAAGTAGATAGACGCATCATCGCCATAACAGGGTAGCCCTTGAATACGATGATTCGTACATCTGGTACGCCCTCGTAACTGAAGCCATCAAAACACTCGTCAAACTTGATGAGGTTTTCTACTACAGCTACATCGTTCTTACCACCAAGTGAAAAAAGACCCGCGAGAGCGTTACTGATGTGACGCTCTACATCTTCTTCATTGATAGTCGAACCCGATGGTTTGGTGTAAACGCCATCCTTGTGAGAGATCACAACAAGGATACCTTTACCACCACTACCTTGAGCCGGCTTGATTACGAAACCCGGCCACTCTTTTACCATCTTGTGGATTGTTTTTACTTCAGCTTGATGACCAATAACGCCAATCAGTTTTGGCACAGTAGCGCCAGCCTGTTCAGCAATGATCTTAGTCTTAAGCTTGTCATCAACGAGTGGATACTTGGAACGATCATTGTAGCGACCAATATAACTATGGTTACGCTTGTTCATTCCCATTATGCCTTTGTCTTTCAACTTAAACGGTGAAGTAAATTGATCAAACATAACTTAGTCCTCCGCTAGCGGTTTAAAGCGACGAAGCTCTGTTAGACGGTAGCCTGTGTAGTTACCTAGTAGCAAAATGGTCGCTAGAATAACAAGCTGTAAACCAATAAAATTAAACGTTAAGTGCTGAATGAACGGGTTAGTCATGCCTAAGTAAACAAGAACCGCAGTGAATAGAGAACCACCACCTTGTAGCATTACTTCTTTCGCGCCTTCTTCTTCCCATAGGATAGACATACGTTCGATAGTCCAAGATAGGATAATCATTGGGAAGAACGTAATAGACAGACCTTCTGTTAGACCCACTTTAAATGCGACTACAGTAAACACAGAGATAATCATGATTACCGTGATGATTACGGCGGATATCCTGGCGACCAGTAGCAAATTAAGTTTGGACAAGTAGCTTCGAATAATAAGACCCGTACCAACAATCAGTAGGAAGCCGACAATGCCCGTTACCAATTGTGTTTGTACAAAGGCTACTGCAATCAGAACCGGCATGAAGGTACCAGACGTTTTTAAACCAATGATGACACGCAGGAATACAACAATCAGAGCACCGATAGGAATCAGCATGATGGTTTTGAACATCGCTTGCTCTTCTAGCGGTAGGCTGTGAATTGAAAGGTTTAACAGTTGATCAGCAGAGACTTTGCTATTGGTTGCTTCAGTAGGAGTAACCTCCTGCGCAATCATAGAGAAGTGAACTTTACTGTTCTGACCGCCAACCACATCCAGTAGAGAAACGTTTGATTCATCCCAAATAAGCAGATTTGGCTGAACTTGTTGTTCACTTGATTCTGGAGAGAATAGAACCCATTGGTCGTTATCCCAGATCTGGTTCATTTGCTGAATAGATTGACGACGACGTCCATCTTCTAGCTCGATAACGCCAACGACTTTATTGTGGATGTTTGCTGCTGAAAGTAGCTTATGTGTCGCTTCAACTTTGCTCATGTTATTCAGAATCAGCGCTGAGTTTTGGCTGTCTGGGTCATTAAGCGTTTTGATAAGTTCGCGAGTGAAAGTTATGTTGTCTGCTGAGCGTTTAGTTGCTCTGTCAATCAATGCCAACGCAGCAGCTTCTTCAGGACCATCAAAGCTTGGTTGTGTGATTTCGCCTTCTGGTGGTATAGCATCAACTTTCGCTTGGTTATCGACTAGGAATTGAGTCTTATAGTAGATAGTTTGAGGGCCATCAGCATGGCGAATAGACCACTCTGCACGGCGACCTGATTCTGTGTTCAAGTAAGAGATGCCGTAACCTGGTGACGAAGCTGATTCACCAATAAGTGTGTAATTAGACTGAGTGTGAGGAGCTGCTAGTGAAACTTTTGCTTCTTTACCAACTGCATTGAACTCGATACGAGCTTCAATGTCCCAAACCTGTCTGGTTTCCCCAGGAGTCCAAGGTACACCGTAGGTGGTATGTCTGAACATACTCAGTGTTATACCTGCAACGATAAGCAGGAATATAGAGATATAAAATGGAATTCTTGACGTCATAGCTTACCCTACTATTGTTATTTAACTTCCGTTTGTACGTACTTTTTACTTACATCCACTAGCGCTATGTCTTTGATAAATTCGCGCCCTAGTAATACAGGGTGACTCATTTGAGAGCGATCTGCCAATGTAAATTGCGCTTTTTCATGGATTTTTCCAACTTTCACCCATAATTCGATCACAGCTCGACGTTCAGTCTGATCATTCGTTGATTGACGGATTTTCACATAACGTAAAACAGGCGCTTCAATCCATTTCTGGTCTTTTTCAGCTTGTGCTTTGTCGTCTAGGTGGAATTTAACCCAGTTCTTACCGTTACGTTCGAACTCTTTGATATCGACAGCATTTAGAGAAGAGGTGGTTGCACCTGTATCCACACGAGCATCGAAGCTTTGCTTGATTGAGTCGATAGACACTTTTTCGATGCCGCCAAGGATGGTTGGTTGTAACGTAGGAGCGACAGGAGCGGCTGCAACGACGACAGGTTCTTCTTCCTCTAGTTCTTCAATAACTTTGTGTTCCATATTGGTTAGATGGACATCTAATTGACTAGAAAGGAGAGTGATTTCGTCTTCTAAGCTTTCAATATAATCACTTTGATTGCTTAGTTGCAGTTCAAGATTTTGAACTTTATTTGCGATGTTTGTCTCTGAGCGGGAAATAGCGTCGAGAGTTTCTTGGTGATAGGCTGCACCGTTTGTCAGAGTACAGCCAGAGAGCAAACCAACCGCCACAATCGGCGATAATCGCTTAAACATAAAAAAACCTTTGAGAATTAGAGAATAGTTCAGACTATTTAGAAGTTTAGCCCACAAAAAAGGATGCGTGAAGCATCCTATTGTAAGAGTCTGGTCATATTGAATCGCAATGTGAGCGCTACGCCAATTATTGCTATTTGAAATAGCTCACTTATTAAACGTAAGTCAATTTTTGTTCAATTCGTGAGCTCAGGAAGCAAATGTTCACCGCGAAATCAACGGTGACTTTTTGACCATGGCAAGCCGTTGTTTTGCTGCCTTATATAGGCTCGTGTTTTATTTACTCAATATGCCACTGCTTTCTGGGCAGAGAATCTATGGCTTTGTTGCTACCAAAATCGCACGTCTTGGCGCTGGGTGACCTTCAACCGTTTTGCTTGGATCGTTCGGATCTAGATAATCTGGCAGAGAGTTGTGTGTCATCCATTCTGTTGTGCGTTGTTCACCAACTGTCGTGACATTTTCATCAACGATACGTACGTCTTCAAAGCCAACTTGTTCAAGCCAGCGTTTCAGTGCACGAGCTGAAGGGAAAAAGTACACGTTTCTCATCTGTGCGTAACGGTCAACAGGGACCAGTACCGCATTTTCATCGCCTTCAATTACTAGGGTTTCAAGCACCAACTCGCCGCCAGATACCAATTGGTCTTTTAGTTGAATCAAGTGATCAAGTGGCGAACGACGGTGGTACAGAACACCCATGCTGAAAACAGTGTCGTAGGCTTCTAGCTTTGGCAGTTGCTCAATACCTAGAGGTAACAGGTGTGCACGTTGGTCATCGCCCATCAACTTACGAATCGCTTCAAACTGAACCAAGAATAGATGAGAAGGATCGATACCAACCGTTAAGCGAGCACCTTCACCCAGCATGCGCCACATGTGGTAACCATTACCACAACCTACATCGAGAACCGAACGGTTTTTCAATGGGGAGATATGTGGAAGCACACGGTCCCATTTCCAGTCACTACGCCACTCAGTATCGATATGAATATCGTGAACGGTGTAAGGGCCTTTTCTCCATGGGTGGAACGTCTTTAATAGGCTTTCTAGCTTTTTAAGATCACCTGTGTGAAATGGTGTTGAGCTGCCAATCGTCACTGAGTTCTTCAGATCAACTTGGTCTGGTACACCTTGTGGGATCTTGTTTAGTGCACGTAACCAACGGTCGAAGTCACCGTGCTCTGCATTTTGCCAATCTGTCAGTTGCTGTGGCAGAACATTGAGCCATGGCTGAAGGCGAGTATCTTGGGCAATAAGTTGATAAAAATTGGCAAAATTAAACATAGGTTTTCACTGAGTTGGTGGTGTAGAAATTAAATTTGTCACTCGATTAAGAGTGTGGACAAACATGCTAGGGAATCTCGTTTATCATGTTTGATAAGAGATCCCCAACTCGCTCGTTCCTCGCTCTTGAGGATGACCTTTTAGTACGTGCTAACGGTGTCGCAACTGTTACGTAACCGAAAATGTTTACTTTATCGCGAACATTGAACCAAAGTTGAAACATTGGAACCAGACTTCGCTGCTTGAGAAGCCAATCTTATCAAATCGTTCTCTGTGAACAGGGATCGAATCCGGACGCATCACGTTTTCAATTGCGCTGCGTTTCTGGCTTACTTCTAGCTCGCTGTATCCGTTAGCACGTTTGAAATCATGGTGCAGGTCGATAAGCAGTTCATTTGAGCTTTCGTCTTCGAATACGTATTTTTCAGACAAGATTAAGATCCCGCCCGGGCGCAAGCCTGCATGAATTTTTTCAAGCAGAGCGTATCGATCGTCCGGAGACAGAAATTGCAGCGTAAAGTTAAGCACAACAACAGAAGCGTCTTTGATTTCGACTTCGCGAATGTCGGCTTCAATCACTTCTACTGGTGTGTCACTGCGATAAGCATTAACGTGCAATTTGCAGCGTTCAACCATGGCTTCTGAGTTATCGATAGCGAAAATCGTGCAGCCTTCTTGCTGAATGTGACGACGCATAGAAAGTGTCGCCGCACCAAGCGAGCAGCCAAGATCGTAAATATTTGAATGTGGCTTTACAAAGCGCTCAGCCAGCATGCCGATTGCAGAGATGATATTGCTATAGCCAGGCACCGAGCGTTGAATCATATCCGGAAATACTTCAGCAACCCTTGCATCAAAGGTGAAGTCTCCAATTTTATCAATAGGAGCGGAAAAGATATTGTCTGTGTTGCTCATGGCATTTTCTCTCGACAGTCAGCGTAATTGGTACAAAATTCGTACCAAATAAAAGGGGGCGTATTTTACGTAAAAAAAGCGCGGCTGTCACGAAAACTGAGATTTAGCTCAAGGTTCGAAGTTACTTATAGGTGAGGGGCTAAAACATCGAGATTTGGTTATTGCCTTTCTGAGCAGGAAACTGAGCCAGGTCAGGCAATAATAATGACGTATTTTCAGACACTTGCTTTTGCAACAGCTCGTAAATAGCGATGGCAAGTTCAGGCGCATGATTATTGTCTGGGGTGTGAATCATTAAATACGGTTGTTTCCCTTCGCTTAGCCAGTTTGGAATTTTGGTAAACCAAGGCTTAAAAAACTCAATGTTAGGTTCTTGGTCTGGGTGGCCAATAAATCGAATCATCGGGTTATTGGCGGTCGCAATCGCATGAACGGGGACACGCGGTTTTTTCTGATGTGCATCGAACACCGCTTCTGTGGTTGGTGGCGCGGAAAACACGGGGCGGCTATCCATAATTATGCGATTAATACCTTCTTCGACCAGCCATTGATTAAAGCGTTTTTCAGCATCGCCTTTATCAAAGAAACCCAAGTGTCGAACTTCGACACCAAGCTGCATATCTTTTGGGAACAAGGTGCAAAACTTTTGTAGGGCAGGCAGCATGCTGGGCTCAAAGCTGTGTGGCAGTTGAATCGTCCATTGACCAATGCGGTCGTGGAGTGGCGACATAGTCATCAAGAACTCTTTGAGCTCTGCTTGGCAGTGCCTGAGTTGCTGCTGGTGGGTGATGAATTTAGGTAGCTTGAAAGTGAACCTGAAATCATCATGACTGGCGGCTTTCCAGTTATGAACGGTCGACATACTCGGCGTAGCGTAAAAGGTCGTGTTGCCTTCCACAGTATGAAAAACTTGTGTGTATTTCTCTAAGCGTTCAGCAGGCTTTGTTCCTTTTCCGTAGAACTGACTTTGCCACTCAGAATGAGACCACATGGTTAATCCAAGTCTTAGAGGTAAAGTTTCTGCTGTTATTACACGATCATCCATCTATTACACCGTTATTCATCACGCCATCAGACATTACAAAAAGTTTTTGGGTTTAAACGAAAATCTACTTTACGAGAGTTTTGCTGATTAAGGTACTTTCGAGATATAATTATCGCAATTTTTTCGGTTTTGATGAATCTTTGCGCACTTGATGGGCTAAAAAGCAGCAAAGCCAGATAAAACACAATAAATTCGAATGTGGAAGGTCGATTTTAAGCGAGTTTCCGCGTATAAATGTTCCTTTGCTCTGTTGTGTGGAATGACCACAGACAGCTTGGAAACTAGTAAATAATTAAGAGATTGGGAAATTCATTATGCGTACCCATTACTGTGGTAACCTGAACAAGTCCCTGGCGGGACAAACTGTAGAATTGTGCGGCTGGGTAAACCGTCGCCGTGATTTAGGCGGTCTTATCTTTATTGATATGCGTGATCGTGAAGGCATCGTTCAGGTTGTTGTCGATCCAGATATGAAAGATATCTTCCCGATCGCTAACCAACTGCGTAATGAATTCTGTATCAAGTTTACTGGTGAAGTACGTGTTCGCCCGGACAGCCAAGTAAATAAAGACATGGCTACTGGTGAAGTAGAACTTTACGCGACCGGTCTAGAGATCATTAACCGTTCAGAAGCGCTTCCACTAGACTTCAACCAAACGAACTCTGAAGAGCAGCGCCTTAAGTACCGTTACATCGATCTTCGTCGTCCAGAAATGAGCGACCGTATCAAGCTTCGTGCACGTGCTTCTAGCTTCGTTCGTCGTTTCCTTGATGAGAACCTGTTCCTAGACATCGAAACGCCAGTACTAACGAAAGCGACACCAGAAGGTGCTCGTGACTACCTAGTACCAAGCCGTGTTCACAAAGGTAGCTTCTACGCACTTCCTCAATCCCCTCAGCTGTTCAAGCAACTGCTGATGATGTCTGGTTTTGACCGTTACTACCAAATCGTTAAATGTTTCCGTGATGAAGATTTACGTGCTGACCGTCAGCCTGAATTTACTCAAATCGATATCGAAACATCTTTCATGACTTCTCAAGAAGTACGTAACGTGACTGAGAAGCTTGTTCACGATATGTGGAAAGAACTTCTAGATGTTGAACTAGGCCAATTCCCAGTAATGCCTTTCTCTGAAGCGATTCGTCGTTTCGGTTCTGATAAGCCAGATCTACGTAACCCACTAGAGCTAGTTGATGTTGCTGACTTGGTTAAAGACGTTGAGTTCAAAGTATTTTCTGGCCCAGCTAACGACGAGAAAGGTCGCGTAGCGGTTATTCGTGTTCCAGGTGGTGCTAAGCTAACTCGTAAGCAAATCGACGGTTACGCTGAACACGTAAACATCTACGGCGCGAAAGGCCTAGCTTGGATGAAGGTTAACGACCGTGCTGCAGGCATGGAAGGTATTCAATCTCCAGTTGCTAAGTTCCTAAGCGAAGACGTAATCAACGGTATTCTAGATCGCACTCAAGCTGAATCTAGCGATATCATTCTGTTCGGTGCAGACAAAGCGGGCGTTGTTGCTGAAGCAATGGGCGCACTTCGTCTTAAACTAGGTACGGATCTAGAGCTAACAGACACATCTGCATGGGCTCCACTGTGGGTTGTTGACTTCCCAATGTTCGAAGAAGACGGCGAAGGTAACCTACACGCAATGCACCACCCATTCACATCACCACTAGGTGTGAACGCGGAAGAGCTTAAAACGAACCCAGCAGCAGCAAATTCAGATGCATACGACATGGTAATCAACGGCTACGAAGTAGGCGGCGGTTCTGTACGTATTCACAACGCAGAAATGCAAACAGCGGTATTCGGTATCCTAGGTATCGAAGCACAAGAGCAACAAGAGAAGTTCGGCTTCCTACTTGAAGCGCTTAAGTACGGTACGCCACCACACGCTGGTCTAGCATTCGGTCTTGACCGTCTAGCAATGCTGCTTTGTGGTACAGAGAACATCCGTGACGTTATCGCATTCCCGAAAACAACAGCAGCAGCATGTCTACTAACAGACGCGCCAAGCCTAGCGAACCCGGCATCACTGGAAGAGCTAGCAATCGCAGTTAAATTGGCAGAGAAAAAAGAGCAAGCGTAAGCCTGTTATCTTTTCTTGTTGATGAAGAGATCCTAGTTGATAGAGAGCTCTTAATTCATTAGCCAGACCTGTCAGTAATTAGAAAATGCCCGTTAATTTGACGGGCATTTTTTTTTGCGTTCGATATACTAAGCTCATAAAGCATGTATAAATAATCAGTATTTGAAATTATGTCTATTATCTTAGGGATTGACCCTGGCTCTCGTATTACCGGCTATGGCGTGATTCGTCAAAATGGTCGTCATCTATATTACTTAGGTAGCGGTTGTATTCGCACCTCTGAAAAAGAACTGCCGGGTCGACTTAAACAAATCTACGCCGGTGTGAGCGAAATCATCACTCAGTTTCAGCCGGATGTGTTCGCTATTGAGCAGGTCTTCATGGCGAAGAATGCGGATTCTGCACTTAAGCTTGGACAAGCTCGTGGCAGTGCGATAGTGGCTGCGGTGAATGCTGATCTGCCCGTCCATGAGTATGCGGCTCGTTTAATAAAACAAGCGGTGACAGGCAATGGTGGTGCTGATAAGTCGATGGTTCAAAACATGGTGATGAGCATGCTTAAGTTACCGGCTAAACCACAGGCCGATGCTGCCGATGCTCTAGGCGTAGCGATCACTCACGCCAACACTAATAAAACCTTGATAGCACTGGCAGGTAAGGCGACAGGCGCGAGAAAAGGGCGCTACCGTTAAGTCCCATCCCTCTGCTTTCTAAAAGCTTGCATTCCATGAGCCTACGCCTCGTTTAGCTCAAAGTAAGACGCTCTTAAATCCTTGATGAAATGAGATCTTTCGAACACAAACCAAATAATAACATTGCGTATCATTTAACATGTTATTAACATTGGTCAGAGGTCTTACAAGTCAATCAAGGATGATCACTGATGAACCCAATCAAGCTGTGGCGCGCGCTATTTCTACCCAAAAAAAATGGGTGGAGTAACAACGAAGTCAGACAAGCCGATATCTTATTACTCTTCACTTTTATCGCCTTCTTTGTGGGTGTCTACAGCCTCATCAAGTGGGCCAAGCATGAAGAGCAGCTGCTGGTTGCCACTTCCGTATTTCTTATCGCCTTTGAATTAGTCTCTGCACTTCTATTACGCATTACCCGAAAGCCTAGCTTGGCATTGAACTTTGGCTTTGTCGGCATGGCAGTGCACGCGCTGAATATCATTTACCAAAGCGGTGGTGTGGTGGCATCGACTCAGGCTTATTGGGTTCCTTTGTTAGTGGTCGCTTTTTTCTTATCGGGAACACGCATTATCGCTTTGGTATGGAGTGGGCTAGTGATTGGCGTGTCATTGATGATGACGTCGGCTCACCTTGATGGCTTTGAATTTCCGCAGTTAGTACTTACTCCGGAAGCCGTGGTCGTTGAAACCTGGTCTGGTGTAATCATGCCGCTGGTGGTGATCTGTATTGCTCAAGCGTTTACCGCTAAGCAAAAAGAGGTGGCGATTGAAATGGCAGAAGATGCGATTTCAGAAAGCCAACACGTTGCCAATCAAGCGACGCAAAGCGAAGGACGACTTTCGATTGTCCTTGACCAAGCTAACTCAAACTCTGAAAGCTTACAGGGCGTATCTGTTCACTTGGACCAGCAGTCGCAAGATCTGCATGCTCAAGTTGAGGTGCTTAACATCAATTGCGAATCTCAGGCGAGTGCAGCAGAACAGATGAGCCAACAATTGCACCAAATGACTCAAGGTATCGAAGAATCAAACTCATTTGTGGGTGAGCTAAAAGAGCGTAGCGAAGCCGTGGGAACGAAAGCGCAGAAGAGCTCAGAATCACTAGAAGCTTCAACCAGTGCAATCAGCCAGATCATTCAAAGTAATCAAGAGATCATGAAAGTCGCTGATTTGATTACCTCGGTTGCTGAGCAAACCAATCTATTAGCACTTAATGCAGCAATAGAGGCGGCACGCGCTGGTGAGCAAGGACGAGGTTTTGCGGTAGTTGCAGACCAAGTGAGAGAGTTATCGGCGAAAAGCAGTCACTCCGCGATAGAAATTCGAACCTTATTAGACCGAAGTAAAGAAGAAGTGGAACATGGTAGAGCGATCATTGAAACTACGGCCAATGAAATGAACGGCATTATCTCTGAGGTGCAAACCATTTCTACTGATGTAAACCAACTGACCAATATTATGGCGATGCAGATGAGCTCATTGAAAGAACTCGATCTTGCGAGTTCAGAAGTAGCACAGAGTGTTGCAGAAACCAAATCCGTTTCAGGCTTAGTTGCTAATTATGGTTCTGAGCTAACAGGTCATGTGACTTCGGTTAAAGAACTGGTTGCGAGCTTGAACAGCGTGGTCTCCCAAGCAAAGCAAGCTTAAATAAATCATCCTAACAAACACAAAGAACTGGATAAGCATCCAGTTCTTTTATATTCTGTCCCTCAAATTATATTCCATCAAGAGAGTGAATTGTGATCGGACGTCTACGCGGTACATTAATAGAAAAACAGCCACCAGAATTACTAATCGAAGTGAGTGGTGTTGGCTATGAAGTTCAAATGCCAATGAGCTGTTTTTATGAATTACCAAATGTTGGCGAAGAGGCAATTATCTACACTCACTTTGTTGTTCGTGAAGATGCACAACTGCTTTACGGATTCAACACAGTTAAAGAACGTGCGCTGTTTCGTGAAGTCATCAAAGCAAATGGTGTTGGTCCTAAGCTCGGCCTTGGCATCCTCTCAGGCATGACTGCGAGCCAGTTTGTGCAGAGTGTTGAGCGTGAAGATATCTCTACGCTGGTTAAACTTCCGGGTGTGGGTAAGAAAACCGCAGAACGTCTGGTTGTTGAAATGAAAGACCGACTGAAAGGGTGGGGCGCGGGAGATCTGTTTACTCCAGCGACGGATGCTGCTCCTATTGATTCTATGCCAACCGTTCACGACGCGGAAGAAGAAGCGGTAAGTGCACTACTTGCATTAGGCTACAAGCCGACTCAAGCTTCTAAGGTGGTTTCTCAAGTGGCTAAAGATGGCATGACCAGCGAACAGTTGATTCGCGAAGCTCTGAAATCGATGGTTTAATACCCGATATACTTGTTCGACAAAATAGACTCATTCACTTTGCCTTTACACAGAGTCAAGAAGCGCAGAGTCAACAAGAGTATAGTTAGGAATAGCAGAATTTATGATTGAAGCCGATCGCCTTATTGCACCGGATAACCCAGTATTCAAAGATGAAGATGTCATTGATCGTGCAATACGCCCTAAAGCACTTGCCGACTATCAAGGCCAGGATCACGTTCGTGGCCAGATGGAGATTTTCATCAAAGCGGCACAACTGCGTAATGAGGCGCTCGATCATCTGTTGATATTTGGTCCTCCAGGTTTGGGTAAAACCACGTTGGCGAACATTGTTGCCAATGAGATGGATGTCAACATTCGTACTACTTCAGGCCCTGTTCTAGAAAAAGCGGGTGACCTAGCGGCGCTGCTGACCAATCTTGAAGAAAATGATGTCCTTTTCATTGATGAGATTCACCGTTTAAGCCCTGTGGTTGAAGAGGTGTTGTATCCAGCAATGGAAGACTACCAATTAGACATTATGATTGGCGAAGGCCCAGCGGCGCGTTCTATCAAGATCGATCTTCCTCCTTTTACTTTGATTGGCGCAACCACTCGTGCTGGCTCACTGACATCGCCGTTACGTGACCGCTTCGGTATTACTCAGCGTCTTGAGTACTACAAGGTTGAAGACCTACAAAACATTGTTCAGCGCAGTGCTGATTGCCTTGGTCTTTCTATGGAGTCCGAAGGGGCGTTAGAAGTTGCTCGCCGAGCTCGTGGTACGCCACGTATTGCTAACCGTCTACTGCGCCGTGTTCGCGATTATGCGGAAGTGAAAGGCGACGGACATATTTGCCCAGAGGTTGCTGATAAAGCGCTAAACATGTTGGATGTCGATGCTAAGGGTTTTGACTACATGGACAGAAAACTTCTGCTTGCGATCATGGAGAAGTTTGGCGGTGGTCCGGTTGGTATCGACAACATGGCTGCTGCGATTGGTGAAGAGAGAGACACCATTGAAGATGTGTTAGAGCCTTACTTGATTCAGCAAGGTTATCTACAAAGAACACCAAGAGGTCGAATCGCAACTGACAGAGCTTATTTACACTTCGGTATAGATAAGCCGTCTAATCGTTAAATTATTCATTTTTAAAGATCCCAGTTGCATAAGCGCTGGGATTTTTTGCATTTTACTGAATAACAACTCTTTGCGCGAATCGATAAAAATGCCGAATAGAGCTTTCAAAAATGAAAACTTTGATTTCAGGTTTGATTTGGCTAACAAAAATTGAAATAAGCTGTCATAAATTTTGTTAATACTTTATGGGTAGTTGTAATTTGTATGTTGAGGCAGTGCTGAGCTTTTGTCACAGATATCATGCGCTGTTATTAACAGAGCTCAAATTGGTGTGATTTTAGTCATGATTGTTCAAAAATACCTCTAATTTGCGTGAATAAAATTGATACAAATCAACGCAGGCTTCTCCTATAAATCTTTTGAAACATACTGATTTTACCAGTAATATTAGCGCCAGCTATATTAGCCCATGCTTAACAATAATCTAACTATAACGGTACGTTTTTGCTACAAATTTCAATTTGTAATAACAATCATATAAATTGTTTTAACATGGATTTTTGCGGTGAATAATCACACAAGTGTCATTCAGCCGACACAAAGGAGTTACCATGATTGATGTTGTTGATCTGTCGCGATTGCAATTTGCATTTACAGCGATGTATCACTTCCTATTTGTTCCACTGACACTAGGTATGGCATTTCTACTTGCCATTATGGAGTCAGTTTATGTAATGACTGGCAAGCAAATTTACAAGGACATGACCAAGTTCTGGGGTAAATTGTTTGGTATTAACTTTGCTCTTGGTGTAGCGACAGGCTTAACCATGGAGTTCCAGTTTGGTACTAACTGGTCTTACTATTCTCACTATGTTGGCGACATCTTTGGTGCTCCGCTAGCTATCGAAGCGCTTGTTGCATTCTTCCTAGAGTCTACTTTTGTTGGCCTTTTCTTCTTCGGTTGGGACAGACTGTCAAAGCGTCAGCACTTAGCGGTAACTTGGTTAGTAGCACTTGGTTCTAACTTTTCTGCGCTTTGGATCTTGGTAGCAAACGGCTGGATGCAAAACCCAGTGGGTGCGGAATTTAACTTTGAAACTATGCGTATGGAAATGGTGAGCTTCGCTGAAGTTGTACTAAACCCAGTAGCGCAAGTTAAATTCGTACACACAGTAGCGTCTGGTTACACAACGGGTGCGATGTTCATCCTTGGTATCAGCTCATACTACATTCTTAAAGGTCGTGACCTTGCCTTTGCTCGTCGTTCTTTCGCGATTGCAGCATCTTTCGGTATGGCGGCGATCCTGTCAGTAATCGTACTAGGTGACGAATCTGGTTACGAGCTTGGTGAAGTTCAGAAAGTGAAGCTAGCTGCGGTAGAAGCAGAGTGGCACACGGAAGAAGCACCAGCAGCATTTACTGTTTTTGGTATTCCTAACCAAGAAACAATGGATACTGACTACGCAATTAAGATCCCTTACGTAATGGGTATTATTGCAACGCGTTCTCTTGATAAAGAAGTAACGGGTCTACGTGACCTACGTGATGACCACGTTGATCGCATCCGTACAGGTATGTACGCATACGAACTACTTGAGAAACTACGTGCGGGCGATAAGTCTGAAGAAAACATGGCAGCGTTCGATGAAGTGAAAGGTGACCTAGGTTACGGTCTACTTCTTAAGCGCTACACAGACGACGTTGTTGATGCAACAGAAGACCAAATCCAAATGGCTGCGGATGATTCAATCCCAACAGTTTGGCCTCTATTCTGGTCATTCCGTCTGATGGTTGCTTGTGGCTTCATCATGCTGTTTGTATTCGGTGCTGCGTTTGTTCAAACGTGTCGTCAGAAAATCGAACAGAAACCATGGGTACTTAAAGCTGCGCTATTCTCAATCCCACTGCCTTGGATTGCGATTGAAGCAGGTTGGTTCGTTGCTGAGTTTGGTCGTCAACCATGGGCGGTTGGTGAAATCCTACCGGTTAACGTTGCTGCATCAGCACTAACTATTGAACAGCTTTGGACTTCTCTATTCGCTATCCTGGCATTGTACACAGTGTTCTTGATTGCTGAAGTTTATCTAATGCTGAAATTCGCACGTAAAGGTCCAAGTAGCTTGAAGACAGGCCGTTACCACTTCGAACAAAACGATAACTCTGTTGAAGACAAAGTTAGCCGTTCAGTTGAAGTATAAGTGAGGGAATATTAATGTTTGATTACGAAAGCTTACGACTCATTTGGTGGGTATTGATCGGTGTTTTACTGGTTGGTTTCGCCGTAACTGATGGCTTCGATATGGGTGTTGCCGCTCTTTCTCCTGTTATCGGTAAGAGCGACACTGAACGTCGTATTATGCTCAATACTATTGCCCCTCACTGGGATGGCAACCAAGTTTGGTTGATCACTGCTGGTGGTGCATTATTTGCTGCATGGCCGCTGGTTTACGCAACGTCGTTTTCTGGCTTCTACTTCGCAATGTACGCGACGTTAGCTGCGCTTTGGTTACGACCACTTGCACTTGACTACCGTTCTAAGATTGAAGACCCAAAATGGCGCAAAACTTGGGACTACGCACTTTGCTTTAGTGGCACAGTACCCCCAATCATTTTTGGTGTTGCATTTGGTAACCTATTACAAGGTGTGCCATTTGATCTGAACAGTCTAATGATGTCAAAGTACCACGGTACGTTCTTCGCTCTGTTGAACCCGTTTGCATTACTATGTGGCGTGTTGGCTCTAATGTTGTTCGTAATGCAAGGTGCAACATGGCTTCAAATGAAGACAACAGAAGATCTGCATCGCCGAGCTCGTAACGTTGCTCAGATCACTGGTCTAATTGCAATTGTTCTGTTCGTTATTGGTGGCTTCTGGGTTCAATCTATCGAAGGCTATGTAATCACGAGCACTATCGATACGTTTGCTGACTCAAACCCACTAAACAAAGAAGTCTCACTTCAAGTGGGTGCTTGGATGACAAACTTCGAAACGTATCCTGCAATGTGGGCGGCGCCGATCCTTGGTGTAGCAATGCCACTGCTTGCTGTGATTGCATCTCGCTTTGAGCGTGGTGGTTTCGCATTCTTGTTCTCAAGTCTATCTAACGCTGGTGTTATTTTAACGGCTGGTTTTGCAATGTTCCCATTTGTAATGCCGTCTAGCCTGAACCCTAACCATAGTTTGACTATGTGGGATTCAACAGCTAGTGAGCTAACGCTTGGTCTTATGACCGCAGTTGCGGCGGTAATGGTTCCTGTGATTCTTGGCTACACAACTTGGACATACTACAAAATGTTCGGTCGTCTAGATAAGAAACACATCGAAGATAACGACGTTTCAGCTTACTAAGCTAGAAGTGAAATAACTTAGGAGAAATTTTATGTGGTATTTCGCATGGATTTTGGGTGTACTTCTAGCATGTGCATTCGGCATCATTAATGCTCTATGGCTAGAGCATTCAGAAATGATGGACAAAGACAGTGAGTAATCTCGCAGAGCAAGTTGCTAAGCTGCATCAACCAATGGATAAGACTTTGTTAAGAGCTTTATCCCTAGTATTGGGTTTTATGCATGTGGGTTTAGTGATGTGGGATCCTGAAGCGTATGCGACAAGCATCGGTGGCTTTAACGCGATCATCGGGCCAATGTTTATCTGGGCAGTATGCTCAAGCATGGTTTACGGTATCGGATTTAAGCCAAGAGCTTGGATGTGGCAGCTATTGTTTAGCCCATACGTTTCACTCACAATTTTGCTCTACCTAACGGTGCTGCGCCTTTTATAAAAGGCAAAGGATTTAGGTTCATTACAACGTGAATCTTTATACTTGTTGGGTTTTTAGCCAAAAAGAGGTCATCTTATACAGATGGCCTTTTTTTTCGTCTGTTAAATCAAAAAATTCACAGCGATATACTATTAATGATAAGGAGTTAGGTTATAGTGAGATCTTTATCGTTTTGAATTGTGGTATCAAATTGCAGGGATTATCTAAGCCATTTACGTGGCCAGTGACAGTGTATTACGAAGACACCGATGCAGGTGGTGTTGTATACCATTCAAACTATCTTAAGTTTTTCGAACGCGCTCGAACTGAGATGCTGCGCTCAATTGGCGTTTCTCAGCAAGTATTGTTAGAACAAAACATCGGTTTTGTAGTCCGACATATGGACATTGATTTTATTCAAGGCGCGCGTCTTGATGATTCTTTACAAGTCATTACAAATATTTACGAGTTGAAGCGAGCTACCTTGGTCTTCTGTCAAGAGATCGTAAATCCTGATGGCAAAGCATTGTGTAAAGCAATGGTTAAGGTAGCATGTATCGACAATCAAAAAATGAAACCAAAGGCAATGCCAACATTTATTCTTACGGAGCTAACGAATAGTGACTGCTGAAATCTCAATCTTAGGCCTAATTTTAGAAGCTAGTTTATTAGTTAAAATGGTCATGCTAGTTCTTATGGGCATGTCTGTTGTTTCTTGGGCGATGATCATCAAAAGAAGTAAAGTATTATCTCAAGCTTCGAAACAAACAGAAGTGTTTGAAGATAAATTTTGGTCAGGCGTTGATCTTGCAAAATTGTACCAAGAGAGCAATAAACGCAAAGGCGAGCTTTCTGGTACTGAAGAAATTTTCTACGCAGGCTTTACTGAGTTTGCTCGCCTTCGTAAATCGAATGCAACTTCACCTGACTTCATTATGGAAGGCACAGGCCGTGCGATGCGCGTTGCTGTTGCTCGTGAAGTCGATGAACTAGAAACTAACTTACCTTTCTTGGCGACCGTTGGCTCTATCAGTCCATACATCGGCCTATTTGGTACGGTTTGGGGCATCATGCACTCATTCATCGCATTAGGTGAAGTGAAGCAAGCTACGCTCGCAATGGTTGCCCCTGGTATTGCAGAAGCACTGATCGCAACAGCAATGGGTCTATTCGCTGCAATTCCAGCAGTAATGGCGTACAACCGCTTCAGTAGCCGAGTAGGCAAGCTAGAGCACAACTACGCGACTTTCTCTGAAGAGTTCCACAGTATTCTTCACCGTCAAGCGATGGCTGGCAGGGAATAATAGATGGCTGGATACCAACCTAAAAAACGCAAAATGACAGCAGAGATTAACGTTGTACCTTACATCGACGTTATGCTTGTTTTGTTGATCATTTTTATGGTGACTTCACCGTTTGTTACTCAGGGCGTTGACGTTGAGTTGCCTCAGGCTTCAACGGCTAAGTCGGCACAAGATCTATTGGGTGACGACAACGCGAGTTTCATCATCGTTGAAGTGAACAAAGACGGTGAGCTTGGCTTGAGTGTTAATGACGAAGAAGTACAACGTGGCTTATCCATGGAAGATATTATCGTCCGAGTGAAAGCTGAGTTGTCTTTGAAGCCAAACTCTCCAGTGGCGGTAGGTGGTGATGCCGCAACGCCATACGCTGAAGTGGTTTTATTACTTGATGAATTAAGCCGTGCAGGTGTGCCAAAGGTTGGCCTTTTAACGGATATAAGGGAATAGCTCCGTAGCATTCATGAAAGCGAATAATAAAAAATCCAATAATTTCAGATCACCGCTTCTTATTTCTCTTGGGCTGCACGTCATTTTATTCGTTGCGCTCATTTGGGGAGCGGATTTCACGATGTCAGAGCCAAAGCCTACAGGGCAGATGGTTCAAGCTGTGGTGATTGATCCTCAGTTGGTTCGCCAGCAAGCTCAACAGATTCGTCAACAAAGAGAAGCGGCGAGTAAGAAAGAGCAAGAGCGTTTAGACAAACTAAGACGTGAAAGCGAACGACTTGAAAAGAATCGTAAAGCTGAAGAAGAAAATATTCGTAAGCTGAAAGAAAAGCAAGCTAAGGAAGCTAAAGCGGCTCGAGAAGCGGAAAAGCGCCGAGTTGAGAAAGAAAAACAACGCAAAGTTGAAGAAGCGCGTTTACAGCAAGAGAAAAAGAAAGCCGCTAAAGCCGAAGCTGATCGCAAGCTAAAAGAAGCTGCGTTAGTGAAAGCCGAGAACGAGCGTAAAGCCAAAGAAGCGGCGATTGCAAAAGCGGAACAAGAACGCGTGGCAAAAGAGAAAGCTGCGAAAGAGGCAGCAGACAAAGCTCGTAAAGAGAAAGAAGCTGCTGAACGCGCTGAAAAGCAACGCATAGCGAAAGAGAAAGAAGCGGCAGCCGCAGCAGAGAAAGCCCGTAAGGCAAAAGAAGCTGCAGCAAAAGCAGAAAAAGAGCGTAAACAGCAAGAAGCAGCATTGAACGATATCTTTGCTGGTCTTGAAACTGAAGCGACTCAAAACTCTTCAGCAAGGCAACAATTTATCAGTGATGAAGCTCAACGTTACGGTGCTATCTATACCCAACTGATTCAACAGAACCTGTTGTTAGAAGACAGCTATCGAGGGCGTTCGTGCCGAGTGAACCTTAAGCTAATTCCAACCGGCTCTAACGCGATATTGGGTAGTTTGAGTATCTTAGATGGTGATAGCCGTCTATGTGCAGCAACCAAACGTGCTGTGGCACAAGTGCAATCTTATCCATTGCCTAAAGACCCAGACATTGTGAACTCACTGAAAGACATTAACTTAACTGTATCACCAGAGTAAAAGGACGAACTTGTGTTAAAGAAACTATTACTGAGTTTTGTTTTCTTAATAGCGACAAGCAGCCAGTTCGCACATGCGGCACTGGAGTTGGTTATTACAGACGGTATTAACTCTGCACGACCTATCGCTATTGTCCCTTTCCGTTGGGAAGGCGCGGGACCATTGCCACACGATGTATCAGCCGTTATCGCTTCTGACTTACAACGCAGTGGTAAATTCAGCCCGGTTGCAACAAGCAAAATGCCTCAAACGCCTTATAGCGAATCTGAGGTCAACTTTGATGCTTGGACTAACCTAGGCGTTGATTCATTGCTAACAGGTAGTATCACTAAAAATGCCGAAGGGCAGTATGTGGTGAACTACCAACTGATCGACATTGTTCGTGGTCAATTGACTAAAGGACAAAGCCGCGCACTAAGCGATGAAGGCCAATTGGTACTTTCTAAAGACCACGTGTTGTTCAACAAAAAAGCGACAGTGCCTGGTAAACGCTTGCGAGAGTATGCACACCGCATCTCTGACTTAGTGTATGAAGAACTCACCGGCGAAAAAGGGGCGTTCTTAACTCGTATCTCTTACGTGGTCGTTAACGACAAAGATAAATACCCGTACCAACTTCGTGTTGCTGACTACGATGGCTTTAACGAGCGTTTAGTTCTTCGTTCTAAGCAACCGCTCATGTCACCAGCATGGTCACCAGACGGTAAGAAACTTGCTTATGTGAGTTTCCAAAATGGCCAAGCGGAAATATTCATCATGAATATTTACACGGGTGAGCGTGAGAAAGTGACGTCATACCCTCGTCACAATGGTGCGCCAAGATTCTCACCAGATGGTAAAACATTGGCATTGGTATTGTCGAAAACAGGTAGCCTTCAGGTTTACACACTTGACCTTGCTAGCCGTAAGCTGACACAAATTACCCGTGGCCGTTCTAATAATACGGAACCATTCTGGCACCCAGATGGCAAGTCTCTTATTTTCACATCGGATCGTGGTGGTAAACCACAGATTTATAATGTAAATTTGTCAAATAATTCGACATCTCGTATTACTTGGCAAGGTAGCCAAAACTTAGGTGGCCAGATCACCCCTGATGGTCGATTCCTGATCATGGTGAATCGCAGTAACTCAGGTTTTAACTTGGCTAAGCAAGATTTGGAAACAGGTGCGGTTCAGGTACTAACAAAAACATTGTTAGATGAATCTCCAAGTATTGCACCGAATGGAGGTATGGTTATCTATAGCTCTATTTACAACAAAACTAACGTACTATCGATGGTTTCTATCGATGGCCGTTTTAAAGCTAGATTACCGGCAACCAACGGACGCGTAAGAGCGCCAGCGTGGTCACCGTTTCTCTAGTTAATTTGATACATTCTTTTAGCTATTGATAGTGTTAACTATTGTGGCAATTAACTATCTATAGCACTTAGTCGCTGTAGAAACTAAGTTTGATAACGTAAGGAAAAAAAGATGCAACTTAACAAAGTTCTTAAAGGCTTGATGATTGCACTACCAGTGATGGCAGTAACGGCATGTAGCTCAACTGATGAAGCAACATCTGCAACATCTGGTACAGAAAGCAACCAAACAACTTCAGGTTCAGAAGGCAACGTAGACACAACTGTTGTAACGCCAATTGACGCTAACGGTCAACTGTCTGAGCAAGAGCTTAAAGAGCAAGCGCTACGTGAAACTCAAACAATCTACTTCGCATTCGATAACTCTACTATCGCTGGCGATTACGAAGAAATGCTAGCAGCTCACGCAGCTTACCTAGTTAAAAACGTTGACATGAACGTTACTATCGAAGGTCACGCTGACGAGCGCGGTACTCCTGAGTACAACATCGCACTTGGCGAGCGCCGTGCACAAGCTGTAGCGAAATACCTACAAGCTCTAGGTGTTCAAGCTGACCAAATCTCTATCGTAAGCTACGGTGAAGAGAAGCCACTTCTTCTAGGTCAATCTGAAGATGTGTACGCTAAAAACCGTCGCGCAGTACTAGTTTACTAATTTTAGTAGACTATATAATTGAGGAATTGCCTCATGTTCAGTAACACAAAGCGAGTCATTTTGCTTTCGTTACTGGCAAGTGCAGCGAACACCACGTTCGCTGCACCAGCTCCAGTATCCGATCTCAATAGCACCGCAACCAATTCATCATCTTCCTCTCGATCAGCATCTAACGAATCAGATATTGAGCGTTTAGAGCGTCTGCTTCAAAATCGCAACCTCGTCCAACTTCAAATGCAACAGCAAATCGACGATATGGCACTGGAGATCAGTGAACTTCGCGGTGAGCTGGAACGAAATAGTTACGATATGAAGCAAATGCTAGAGCGTCAGCGTGAATTGTTCATTGAACTGGATCGCGTGAGAGGCGAGGTGAAAGCAGCAGGAACAGCAACGGTAGCAGTGGCGGTGGGCGAAGGCTCTAAAGACGCTTCTGGTACGTTTAGTACTGATGTGGATGAGCAAACCGCTTATCAAAATGCTGTAGATATGATTCTAAAGCAACGAGATTACACGGGTGCTATCGCAGCATTCCAAAAGTTTCAAAAAGACTTCCCAGATTCAACCTTCACACCTAACTCACATTACTGGTTAGGCCAGCTTTATTTCGCTAAGAAGCAAGATAAAGAAGCTGTGAAGAGCTTCGCTGCTGTTGTGTCTTACAAAGACTCAAACAAGCGAGCAGATGCACTGGTTAAGCTTGGTGACATAGCTGCGCGCAACAACAACGCGACGCAAGCTAAGAAATATTACCAACAAGTCGTAACCGAGTACCCAAACAGTGCTTCGGCTAAAGTGGCCAAAACCCACTTGTAAAACAAAATAGGGGTGCTTAGGCGCCTCTTTTTTATACCTGATTACTTCCGTTTGATGTTTACTTATCTTCTTTGTGGTGCCAACACGTCGCCTTGTTTATGCGTTTTAAGCATTAGCTAGCCACCGCTTGCAACCAATCCTTTTTGATCCCAATCGCTGTCCTGTGTAGAATACTCTAATTCTCGGAAGAAGTTGCGTAGAGCAAGAGCAATGAGTCATATACTAGATAAAATCGATACAGTTTACCCGTTTCCGCCTAAGCCAGTTCCATTGAGCGATGCTCAGAAACAGGCCCACATCGCAAACATCAAAAAACTACTTCAAGAAAAAGATGCAGTTCTAATTGCACACTACTACACCGATCCTGAAATTCAGGCTCTGGCAGAAGAAACTGGCGGTTTCGTTGGCGATTCATTAGAAATGGCTAAATTCGGTAACCGTCATTCAGCAAGCACTTTGATCATCGCTGGTGTTCGTTTCATGGGTGAGTCTGCAAAGATTCTTACTCCTGAAAAACGCATTCTAATGCCAACACTCGAAGCTGAATGTTCGCTTGATCTTGGTTGTCCGGCTGACAAATTTACAGAATTTTGTGATGCTCACCCTGACCACACCGTGGTTGTATACGCGAACACTTCAGCGGCTGTCAAAGCTCGTGCAGACTGGGTGGTTACGTCGAGCATCGCTTTAGAAATCGTTGAAAGCCTAGACGCTGAAGGCAAACCTATTATTTGGGGCCCAGACCGTCACCTAGGTTCTTACATCGCAAATCAAACCGGCGCTGACATGTTGCTTTGGCAAGGTGAGTGTATCGTTCATGATGAGTTCTCAGCTGATGCTTTGAAAAAAATGAAATCGGTATACCCAGAAGCGGCTATTTTGGTACACCCAGAATCACCAGCAAGCGTGGTTGAACTGGCTGATGCTGTAGGCTCAACAAGCCAGCTGATCAAGAAAGCAAAAGAGCTGCCTCATCCACAGATGATTGTGGCGACAGACAAAGGTATCTTCTTCAAGATGCAGCAATTGGTTCCTGAAAAAGAGCTGATTGAAGCGCCGACAGCGGGTGCTGGTGCAACGTGTCGTAGCTGTGCACACTGTCCTTGGATGGCAATGAACGGCCTTGAAGCGATTGAAAACGCACTTGAGAATGGTGGTGAGCAACACGAAATCTTCGTTTCTGACGAGCTACGTGTAAAGTCTCTTATCCCTTTGAACCGCATGCTAGATTTCGCAGAGCAGTTAAATGTGCAGGTAAAAGGTAACGCGTAAGTCGTTCTTTTATCTAATCAACAAAAAAACCAGCCAATAGTGCTGGTTTTTTTGTGCCTGAGTATAGGCCGCTAATATCAATTTTGTGGTCATGTATCTTTTTCTTATGATACATCTTGTTGATATCGCGTATTTTTTCTAGCATGTAACTAAGAGAAATGGATTAGAGGCTCGAATGATAATCTGGTTACAACTCAAACGCTGGATCAAAGCAAACATCTTTGTTTTGAATGGCAAAAACTTACTGTTCACTTTTCTTGGCTACATCGCTCTATCGTGGCTGATGCTGTATTTGGCGGGTGAAACAGATTTAACCAGTTCGGTCACCGTATTCGCTTACTACTTGGTGGTAACGGCTTCTACAGTTGGTTATGGTGATTTATCACCGACCACGGTAGCGGGGCAGTGGATTGTTATTCTATTTGTGATTCCCGGTGGGTTGAGCCTTTTCGCCGCATTACTGGGTAAAGTGGCGACAGAAGGTGTTGAATATTGGCGAGCGGGCTTGCTAGGAAAAAGGAGAGTTAGAGTGGACAACCACATTTTGATGTTGGGGTGGAATGAGCAAAGAACCATTCATCTCATCCGCATGCTACAACACGAAGAAACAGGTAAGCGACCAATCGTATTATGTACCCGTTCAGATATCGAGAACCCGTTACCCGGTGAAATCAATTTCGTTAAAGTAAACAGCTACACCGATGGCAAAGAGATGGAGAAAACGGGCATTGAGTCTGCAAGTTGCATCTTGATTGATAACCCAGAAGACGACATTACGTTATCTGCGGCGCTTTACTGTGCCAACCGAAACCCTAAGGCACACCTTCTTGTTTACTTTAAAGACGAAGCGCTGAGCGATTTATTGCACAAGCATTGCCCTAACTCAGAATGTATTCCAGCGGTGGGTGCTGAGATGTTAGCAAAGGCTGCGGTAGACCCAGGATCAAGTGCGCTTCATCAAGAGTTATTGAGCTCAACAAGAGGCATGACGCAGTATTCAACGTATTTCCCTGAAGACGCCGAGCCTGTCACCGTTGCGCCTATTTTCTCTGTGTTTAAAGAGAAGTATCAAGCAACGCTGATCGCGATTGATACGGGGAGTGGTATTGAACTCAACCCAGAATTAGACCAAGTGGTAAGTAGTGGCACTAAGCTGTTTTATATTGCTGATGAGCGCATTGATGACTTCGATTGGAAAGGCTTCTAAAGCCACTATTTTTACTTCGTCTGAAAACTAAAAAAGGCCTCATAATGAGGCCTTTTTGGCAGTATAAAACTCACTGTTATTGAGCTTCAGCCAGTGCAATACCACGTTGAGTGAGACCGCAAAGCATGACAGGAACAGCGTTAAAGATCTCTTCGAACTGCTCTAGGCCTTCGATGCCTTGCTCTGCAAGCGTAGCAATTGAAGTTTCTGGATCGTAAAGCATACTCAGTGAAAGTAATACGCCACCAACAAGCGCGTTGTCTTCGCTCTCTTCAGGCATTAGCGTTTCCCAATCATCACGAGCAATCTGCCAGCCTTGAAGCAAGCCTTCACAAAAATCACGAGCGGCAGTGTTAACCACTTCTTCGTCGTCTAATTGACAAGCTTCAGGCCAAACCCAAGTACCTTCAATCAGTTCTGGGCGAGTTTTATTCCAAAGCTCGATGATAACTTCAATGTAGCTTTCTAGCTGTTCACCATCCGTAAAAGGCGCGACTTCTTCGCCACCCCATAAGAACGGTAGCCACTCATGCGGGGTTAACACATTCGGTGCCGCTGCCATTGCAGTGACAAACCCCATTGTTTTGTGTTCTGTGATTAGCTTTCCTTCCAACTCTGGAAGCGCAAGAATATCTTGTAAAGTCAAAGTGAGGTACCGTAAAAGGGAACATATTTGCGCTTATAGTACCAATGAACTTGTGCCAATCAAGCTTCAATCTAAAAAGGCTTGATGTCATGGATGATAAACACTAGGTTTAACAGAAAAGAAAACAATAAAAGAATTATGCAGATACGGTCGTCTTTAAAGAAAAAAAGCATGGTAGCGCTTGGATTATACCTTGCGATGTTTATTGCCATTGTCGGTAGTGTGACGTATTACGTCGTAGAATCCCCTGTGCGCGCCAAATTACAACAAAACCTCGACTTACGTACGCAACTATTATCCGCATTGATTACAGAGCCACTCAGCAGCTCTCAAGGCTTTGTTGATAGTTTAGTGGGATTTGCACAAGCGCATCGTAACGGTGATGACGTCACTCTGCTACTGAAGTCAATGCTGGCAGCGAGCGATGATACGATCGTTAGCGCAGGTATTTGGCCAGAGCCTTATGCGCTTGATTCTAAAAAGCTCCTTAATAGTCATTTTTTCAATAAAGCAGACGATGGTAAGATTGACCAGTTGTTTTCTTACAACAATCCTAAAAACACCCCGTATCAAGAAGAGTATTGGTACACCTCTGTAGCCAATAAAAAACAAGGAACGATCTCTTGGAGCGACGTGTATATTGATCCCTACACGCACGTACGGATGATCACTGCTTCATCCCCTTACTACTATGCAGGCGTTTTTTCCGGCGTTGCGACGGTGGATCTCTCGCTTGAAGAGCTGCTTGGCTTCATCAAGAACCACGCCGAAGAGTACAATCTTGGTATTATGCTCAGAGATAAACTCAATCAAGTGTTGGTGTCCCATAACTTCAATCTCGTTGAAGGGATCTACATCAGTAGCAATCAATTTGGTGACTTCGGTTGGCAAGTGGATGTGGTGAACTCCAAGTCACGGGTAGCGGACGAGGTGTTTCGTCAGGTAATGAGTATTGAGGGCGGTATTGTACCCTTGTTACTACTCTGTGTGATGGCGGGTTATTACTTACTTAACCGTTACTTAATCAGTCCAATCACCAACATTGCCACTCAAGTAAACAGTTCGAAGGCCGGTGAAGTGATTGACGTTGATTATTCAAGCCACGATGAGATCGGCCACCTGATTAAAACCTTCAATGAGAAGACGGTGTATCTCGAAGCTGAAAAAGTGAAAGCACAAGCATCTACCAATGCTAAAACCGCTTTCCTTGCGACACTGTCACATGAAATTCGTACCCCTATGAATGGGGTGTTGGGTACTGCTCAGATCTTATTAAAAACACCTCTAAATTCTGAACAAGAGAAGCATCTCAAGAGTTTGTATGAGTCCGGCGATCATATGATGACTCTTCTCAACGAGATATTAGACTTCTCGAAGATCGAGCAGGGTAGATTGGATCTTGATGAAACACGTTTCCCGCTTGATTCGATCATCGGCAGTATTAACAGTGTTTACTACACATTGTCTTCCGAGAAAGGGCTTCAATTCAAAGTGTACTCCGAGGTGCCTTCTGGTCGTTGGTACTTCTCAGATAAAGCCCGCCTTCGCCAAATTTTGTTTAATTTATTGAACAACGCAGTGAAGTTTACCTCCAGAGGCTTTGTTGAGGTGTACCTTAAAGAAGTCGTAGACGGGAGTGACACCTATCTTAGTATTCGAGTTCGTGATACAGGAATTGGTATCTCTAAAGAAGCTCAAAAGCGTATTTTTAAACCGTTTGAGCAAGCGGAGTCTTCCACTACAAGGCGTTTTGGCGGTACTGGTCTTGGCTTAGCGATTGTGAAGAAAATTGCCCAACTGATGGATGGCAGTATCACCGTTACCAGTGAAGAGGGGATAGGCACTAGCTTTGATGTTCGCTTGAAGATTCAGCCATGTCAGCCTGGTGAAATAGAGAGCTTGCCACACAAGAAACTGGACTACTCCGGCTTAAAAGTATTGATTGTCGAGGACAACCGAACTAACACGGTGATCATTGAAACTTTCATGAGCAGTAAAGGATTCATTTGTAAGAGCGTCGAGAATGGTGAGTTAGCGATACAAGCCGCGGTTGCTGAGCGCTTTGATTTGATACTCATGGATAACCATATGCCAGTGATGGATGGTGTTGAATCAACCACTGCTATTCGTGCTTTGATAGGTGATGTGTCATCGGTATTGGTGTTTGGTTGTACGGCTGATGTCTTTAAAGAGACTCGCGAGCGTATGCTGGGGGCGGGTGTGGATTATATTATCGCTAAGCCGATTGATGAGCGTGAACTGGATGATGCCTTGTTCCGCTATTCAAATAAGCTTTACCAATACCATGACGTAAAAGCGGATGAGCTCGAAAGCCAAGACGTAAAACAACACGATTCAAAAAGTACAAGCGAGTCATTGCCTAAACCTGATCTTCGCAACAAAGATAACACTGAAGAGCTATTAGTGACGCTGTATGTGGCGCTAGAAGACAACAACCTAGAACTGATTCAATTTGCACTAGAGAGTCTACGTGTCCACGTTGAACCTATGAACAACGCTGAACTTACTTATCAAGTCGATAAAGCGTTAGAGCAGGTTTCTTTAGGATCACCACCTACACAAGATGTCATTAATATCATTACTGTAAATCTACCGATGGCTTAAATGTTGTTTAATTACGGTAAGTAAATGACGAATCGTCCAATATTTGACCTTGGTTTGATTTTTTGGTGGAAGCTACTGCTTTTGAAGAGGTTTTTGGTTGTTAATTTACAACTTGATTTTTAATTTGGAATGTATGACTGCTAATCTTATGATTTAATAGCGACATTATCTGGTAGGGTGTAAATGCACCCTGTTTATATGTTGCTAATTCACTCAATAGGCAGTGATATATTTTAGGTTTGGCGTCAATGAAGTCTCGTGGTCCATTTTGTATTCGAAACGCAGCTGCGGATACATTTGCTATGGTCGTTTTCTGTTTTATTTCAGGCATGATCGTAGAAGTGTTTATTTCTGGTATGACGTTTGAGCAATCTCTTGCTTCTCGAACGTTATCTATTCCGGTAAACATTGCTATCGCTTGGCCTTATGGCGTTTTTCGTGATTGGTTCTTGCGCAATGGTGCTAAACTTTCACAAAGCTCATTGATGAAAAATTTGTCTGATTTGATGGCATACGTGTTATTCCAGTCTCCTGTGTATGCAGGTATTTTGTTGGCAGTAGGTGCTTCAGGCGACCAGATCGTGACGGCTGTAACCAGTAATGCAGTTATCTCGTGCGGTATGGGCGTACTTTACGGCTACTTCCTAGATATGTGTCGTAAATGGTTTCGAGTTCCAGGCTACTATCAACAAGCTTAAGAAAAGCAACAAGCGTAAGTGTAGTGAAAGAATGAAATTTGGTTTGTTTTTGATCTAATGAGTTAATTTGTAATCGAACAAACCGAAAAAGGCACTTTTTTTGAGAATGCCCCTTGACCAAAGCAAGCAGAATCAATAAAGTAGCGCCTCGTTGAGTGACATGCTCAACACACAATTTGTGGAAGGATGGCTGAGTGGCTTAAGGCGCTCGCCTGGAAAGCGAGTATACGTTTATAGCGTATCTGGGGTTCAAATCCCCATCCTTCCACCACTATTCAAAACCCTAGCAGAAATGCTGGGGTTTTCTCGTTTTAGAGCCCCTATATTCCACCTTACCTGTATATCTCCCTAGTATCCGTTCCTTTAATCATTTCTTTATAGTTATTACCTCTATTAATACCGTCGCAGAATCAACCATATTAGGTGTTTTTATCATCGATAATCGCTTGATTTTTTGGCATGAATCTAGATTATTAATAGTACGCAATATTATGAATAATCTAACTATTAGGAATCCATAGTCCCATGACAGAAACCCTAGTTTCTCCAATGCTCTCTTTTACGATCGCGATTTCGTTACTGTTTATCGGTAAAGGTTTGATTGAGCGATCTGAAGTATTAAGAAAGTATTCACTGCCAGAGCCTGTGATTGGTGGCTTTGTCTGCGCAGCGACCGTAGCAGCGCTTTACTATATTTTTGAAATCCAAATCACCTTTAGTCTAGATGTCAGAGACTTTTTGCTGCTTTACTTTTTTGCTGGTATTGGACTTCAAGCGGATATTAAGACTTTAGTTAAGGGCGGGCGGCCGTTGTTTATCCTGCTTTGTCTCGCTTCGACTTTTATTGTCCTTCAAAACGTTGTTGGCATGGCTGTCGCGTCGGGTTTTGGTATGGACGCGAAAGCGGGTTTGTTGTCAGGATCTATCAGTCTAATTGGCGGTGTTGGTACGACACTAGCGTGGGCGCCAATGTTTGTGGAAGAGTTTGGTATTGCTAACGCGCTAGAGCTCGGTGTGGCTTCCAACACGGTTGGTTTGATTGCAGCGTGTGTGATTGGTGGTCCGATTGCCAACTACCTACTCAATAAACACAAAGTGAGCCCTTCTAATGAAGAAGAGGTGACGGTTGGTGCATACCAAGAGAGTGAGACAAAAACAGAGCTAAGCCACTATGGCGTTCTGTGGGCATGGTTGATTCTAAACCTGACACTTATGCTGGGTTATAGCTTAAGTGAAGTTATTGACTCAATGGGGTTGAAACTGCCGTTATTCGTTAGCTGTTTGATCGCAGGTATCTTAATCGGAAACGTCGGTCGCGCACTGTTTAAGAAGCGTCGTACACAAGAGAAAATCGCTCAAGGCCGCAAAGGCTTAGCGATGATCTCTGACATCTGTTTGGGTATGTTCTTGACCATGGCCTTGATGGGGCTGCGTATCTGGGACCTTGATGGGTTGTTTGGCTATATCTCTGTGGTCATGAGTATCCAGATCTTGCTTTCACTTCTGTTTACGATATTCGTCGTTTATTACTTGATGGGACGAAACTACGACTCTGTGGTGATATGCTCAGGCTTCGGTGGTATCACTTTAGGCTCGACTGCGACAGCAATTGTTAACATGACAGCCGTAACTCACCGCTATGGCGCAAGCCCACAAGCATTTATTGTGGTGCCATTAGTGTGTGGTTTCTTTGTCGATCTGATCAACGCGCTAGTGATTAGTTTCTTTGTTGGTCTGTAAGTGAAGTGACGGGTTGTTAACTGCTTGAGACTAGCACCTGATTCATGACCATAAAGGCGATGACGAAAGTCGTCGCCTTTGTTTTATCTACAGCAAGCTAAAAAACACCTATATCAGCCTTTGATGTAGTGACTCGGTGCACAAGTTAGTAAGCTCAGTTACGAACTTGATAAATTGGAATACATGTTGCTGCTCAATTTGTGAGACGCTTGATTAAGTGTTAGTTAAATCACAAGGAAGTTGAATGCACCACTTTAATATCCGCGCGCTGGAATACCTTAATGCTTTATCGAAATATGGGTCGTTACGTAAGGCATCTAAGATGATGAATGTTGACCCCGCGGCAATGAGTAGAATGTTGACACAGCTTGAAGCGCAAGCGGAAATCAAAGTATGGGAACGCAACAATCGTCAATCACTGCTGACTGAGGCGGGCAACGAACTGTTGAATTACTACCGTTCTATTGTTCGTAGTGAAACGGCGGTACTGGCTCGTCTAACTAAGTTGAAAAACCTCAAGGGCGGCAATGTCAGTATTGCCATCGGTGAAGGATTTATTACCAACTTGGTGTCAAAGCCTATGGAAACCTTCATGGCTCGATACCCTGATATCAACCTTTCTATTGAGATTGCTGGTGCATTGGATGCAGTCAAGATGTTGGAAGATCAACAAATCGATTTCGCGATCACCTATGCGTCTGCACCTCACCCTAAACTACACTCCCACGTTGAACGCAGTCATCCGCTCGAATTGATTGCTCCGAAGGGGCACTTTCTTACGATGAAAGAAGCGCCTGTGGTCATGCAAGATATTCAAGACGCTTCTCTCGCCTTGATCGATAACTCGACCGGTATGGGGAGGCTCGTAAAGCAGGCCGAACAAATCTCCCACCTTACCTTGCAGCCAAAGCTTCAAACCAATTCGGTGACCGCACTGACTAACTTTGTTTCAGCTGGATTAGGCGTAACTTTTATGCCTAAGCTCACTGTGATCGATGAGATCAAGTCAGGACAGATTGAAGTGGTTGCGACCGAGTTGGAGATGCTATCGAAGGCGACGGTGAAAGTTCAATCTTTGAAAGGTCGCGCTCTCACGCTACAGGCCGAAACCTTGTTAGATTTCTTACTTGAAAATGCTACTTTCTTGAGTCATGACGCTTACAATATCTAGGCTTAATCGATTTATTTAGCGACGCCTCCTAAGCTCCCAAATACCGCCAATATCACAGTTTCAAACTGCCGAATTAGTTTTTAAGTAGAATTGACATTTTATCAACACCATCTCTATTGTTAAGTCAACACGTGCGGAATAAGTTACAAATCATTAACGAAACGAGTTTTAGACTGACAGCTGTGTTCGGCAGATTTTGGCCTTGTCGGACATTAGGGGAAGAGAATGGAAGTAATTGTGATTGGCAGCGGTGTTATTGGCTTGACCAGTGCTTGGTATCTGGCGAAAGAGGGCCACTCGGTGACGGTTATTGATCGTCAAGATAGTAGTGGCAAGGAAACCAGCTTTGCGAATGCAGGGCAGATTTCTTACGGCTATTCTTCACCATGGGCGGCGCCTGGGATTCCGTTGAAAGCAATGAAATGGCTTACCCAAGAGCACGCTCCTTTAAAAGTGAAACCGTCACTTTCTCCGGAATTAGTTACTTGGGCGAGTAAGATGCTGGCCAACTGTAATGAAGCCAAGTACGCCGTGAATAAGTCACGCATGTTAAGAGTGGCAAACTTCAGTCGAGAGTGTCTCACTCATCTAAGAACCAGTGAAGATTTGGCTTATGAGGGCAGGCAGAAAGGCACCTTGCAAGTATTCCGAAGCGAGAAGCAACTCGATGCGATTCAGCAGGATATGAAGCTATTAACAGAGAGTGGAATCAAACACTCGCTGTTTGATGTTGAACAGTGTCTATCAGTGGAGTCGGGTTTAGCGGACGTTAAAGACAAACTGGTGGGCGGCTTATATTTACCTCATGATGAAACCGGTGATTGTCATCAGTTCTGTTTAGCGCTGACTGAGAAGGCCAAGCAACTTGGTGTTAGGTTCGTGTTTGATACTGAAGTGGTAAGTTTGAATCATCAGAATCAAAACATCGAGAGTATTACAACGACTCAAGGTGTATTCAAAGCGGACGCTTACGTAGTTGCATCAGGCAGTTATTCTCGAGGTCTGTTGAGACAAGTCGACTTGTCGATCCCGGTTTATCCAGTTAAAGGTTATTCACTAACACTACCGATCGTGAATGCAGATAAGTCACCAACCTCGACTGTTATGGATGAAACCTACAAGGTAGCGATGACGCGATTTGATGATCGTATTCGCATTGCAGGGACGGCAGAACTTGCAGGTTTCAATTACCTGATTCCAGAAAAACGCAAAGCCACGATTGATATGGTGATAAAAGATCTTTTCCCACAGGCGGGGGATTTCTCTAAGGCAGAATACTGGACAGGGTTAAGGCCAATGACACCAGATGGTACGCCTATAATCGGCGAAACGCCTATCAAGAATCTATTTACCAATACAGGCCATGGAACATTAGGTTGGACAATGGCATGTGGCTCAGGAAAGATCTTGGCAAGCGTGGTCAGTGGCTCTGCCAGTGATATTAAAACTGATGACTTAAGTATCTATCGCTATATGTAAAAGCAAGCCGTTAGCTATCTTGCCTATGGCTTGATGATAGCGACATTAGGAGCATAAATAGGATGCTCCTAATGTGGTAAATCTAGGTGCATGGTTTTAAGTTTCTTCTATTTATAATCACGAGATGAATTGAGACTTAAATGACCTTAGCTCTGGCGGTAGCTCCTTATTTACGAGGTGAATAGCTCTACGATGTTCTAATCCAATGGATCTCACTACGTCCCCAAAATGTTGGTTAAATAGTGAATCAAACTTACCGCTGAGCATGTGTTCTTGCAGTTTGTCATCCAGTAATTGAGCTAGTTGTGCTTTGTCTGGGTGGACATAGAAGACCAGTGGAAGAGGGTAATAAAGCACAATACTTTTTTCTATGACTAACCCATTCAGAGAATTGGTGTGTTCTTGGTATATGCTTTCTACTTCATTGGCACCGAGTGACACATAATCACATTTTTTATCTGAGAGAAGTTTAAGGGTCTCTGGTAACGTTCCTTGCTCTAGTACTCGATATCCATTTGCTCTAAACAGCTCAGCATCAGCCCATGTGGCAGGAATTCCAGCGATAAGTGATTTCAGTTTATTGCTGTTGATATTATGGAATGTGGGTTGATCTTGTTCCCTAATTATTAGGATACGGTGCCCTAGTAAGCCTTTACAAATTGGAGAGTTGAGTTTGATTGTAGGCTTATCCACAAATTTACGGTTTCCCGCCACCGTGACGAGTACATCATAATTCTTGCGGAATATATTTCCTTCATCCTCAGCCCTTGGAAAGTCAGTATTATCGCTGTGAACGACAATAGGTTCGTTCGGATCCCAATTCAACAAGCTATGAATTAGCTCCAACTCATAGTGCTGTCTTTTACCTGATTTATTGCCATTCCAAAAGTTAAACATAGTTGTCCTAAGGGGTAACTTACATTTCATGACTGGTATGCTGACATAGGTTTGGTACTCAAGAAAGCGCTTTCTTTTGTTTTTGAGAGAACCATATATAGATACAGTTTATGAATGTTGAGAATCGTGATGGAAAGGCTATTTTAAAGAAAGCACATAAGTTTATTGATGGGTGAGAGGTTCGATGATTAGGGAAGACGATGGAGTACCATTGGTAGATTTTAACTTATTGTTTTTAATTTATTTTTCGTGTTAGTAAACAATTAATGTGACGAATGGCACTGTTGTGTATTTCTATTCTCAATCTATTCTAAATTTGTGATCTATGGTTCGTTTCACCGAAATGTAAGTTGAAGAATCATTCTATCGGCTTATTATCCACCTAAAGAAAGCGGTTTCTTGATGCAAGTAGCCGATAGTGAATACGAAAACACCCCCTTTTTTTAAAGTTAAAAGAAAGCGCTTTCTTTCTGGTTATTATCATTAAAAGGACAACGTGATGCACAAAAAGACATTGATTGCTTCGCTCGCCATTGGAGCTTTATTCGGAGCCTCTGTACAAGCAGATGAAGTTAAGCAGGGTGGTACACTAACGGTGCCAATTATCAATACTGGCTTTGTTGAAAACTTTAACCCTTATACAACTAAAGACTTACTGCATGGGGTAATGTTTGAGCCATTGGTCGTATTCAACAACATGACAGGTGATGTTGATTATCGCCTGGCTGAGTCGGTTGAGTATTCAACTGACCTGAAAACATTGACGCTTAAGTTACGAGAGAATTTGAAGTGGTCTGATGGTTCAAAGTTAACTGCAGACGACGTTGTTTTTAGCTTTATGTTGACTAAAGAGGCACCAGCTTTTGACCAGAAAGGTATTTGGTCTTCAGGTAACTTAAAAGAAATCAAATCTATTGACGCGCGAACTGTCGTGTTTGAGCTGACGGAAGCGGATTCTACATTTGCTTGGAACTTAGAGCGCTACCATATTGTACCAAAGCATATTTGGTCGAAAGTTGAAGAGCTGACAACGTTTACCAACCTTAACCCGGTAGGTAGTGGCCCAATGACGACGGTTAAATACATTAAACCGCAACAGATGGAGCTGTGCCGAAACCCAAATTACTATTTAGAAAATAGACCTTATTTAGATTGCATCAACTTCCGTTCTTACAATGACAACTCTCAGATCCAACCTGCCTTAATCAAAGGTGAGATTGATTGGGGTTCAAATTTTATTGCTGACGTTGAGTCAACATTTGTCGATATGGATAAAGAAAATAACCATTTTTGGTATCCAGCGAATGATGCGATCCACCTTTACGTAAATACCAAAGAAGCGCCATTTGATGACCTAAGAGTACGACAAGCACTTTCTATGGCACTTGATCGTGAAACCATCGTGGATATTGCTGCCTACGGTTATCCGACTGCAAACTTCAATGCTGGTGGCATCGGTGAGCTATACGAAACGCACATTGATAAAAATGTATCTAAGAAATATGGCTATCTAACTAAGTACGATGTTGAAAGAGCAAACGCTTTACTTGATGAAGCGGGCTTAGTTGACAAAAACGGTGATGGATTCCGCGACAAAGCAAACGGGGAAACGGTTGAGTTTGATATTGAGGTTGTCAACGGTTGGACCGACTGGATCCAAGTGGTGCAGATGGTATCTGAATACTTTGAAGAAGTGGGTGTGAAAGCAAACGTTAAGACCGTGGATTGGGCGGTATATGACAGCAATTTGAAAGAAAGCAAATATACCATGTCAATTAACTGGTCAATGGTAGCGACAAATCCAATCTTGGCGTACCAAGAGTACTTCTCAACGTCTCGAATCGGAAAAACTTGGCATGCTGGCCACGGTGTTAATTCACCAGAAATCGACGCATTAATCGACAGCTTCGGCAAAATTGGTGATGCAGAGCAGCAAGAGAAAGTGTTGAGTGAACTTCAGGAGTTTACCGCTGAAAACCTTCCCTTTATCCCTCTATTTTCTAACCCAACTTGGTTCCAATACAGCACTAAACATATTGTTGGTTGGCCAAGTGAAAAAGACCCATACGTTCAGCCAGTATGGTACGACGGTGGTAAGAGAGTAATTATTCTCAACAATCTACACCTTAAGTAAGTTATTTTTGAGAGGGCTACAGCTTAGGTTGTAGCCCCTAGGTTAAAAGATTTTTATGTCGTTTTTAATTCGCCGATTTGGCTTCTATTTTACCGCTTTCTTAATCGCTATCTCGTTTAATTTCATGTTGCCTCGCCTAATGCCAGGTGATCCTGTTGATGCTCTTTTCGCTGCAGCTCAAGGTCGAATGGATCCTGCTCAAATGGATGCTGTTCGAGAAATGTACGGTTTTGTTGATGGCAATGTTTTCGAACAGTACTTCGCTTATATGAAAAGCGTATTTACTCTGGATTTGGGGCCATCAGTACTTATGTTTCCTGTAAGTGTCTCAGATGTCCTTGCTATGGCACTGCCGTGGACTATGTTTCTCGCGCTTGGTTCGTTGATTGTCGCTCTCATCATTGGTGTCAGTATTGGTACGTATGCATCGTATCGACGTGAAGGGCTATTTGGACAAATTGTTCCGCCAGTTTTGGCATTTATTAGTAATTTCCCGTACATCGTGACCGCGTTACTGTTGTTCTATTTCTTCGGTTTAAAACTTGAACTATTGCCTTTGGCATACACCTATGACCCATCGTTAGAGCCAGGTTTTACATGGGAGTTTATTTCCAGTGTGGCCAAACACGCTGTGTTGCCTATGGGCTCAATGGTCTTGGTTGGTATCGCAACATGGGTCTTCAATATGCGTAATGCGATGATCAACGTGTTGGGTGAGGATTACGTAACGATGGCAGAGGCCAAAGGCTTGAGCAGTTATCGTGTTATGTCTCGCTATGCTGGTCGAAATGCCATCCTTCCTGTTGCGACCGCTATTGCAATGGCAATCGGATTCTCATTCGCAGGTTCAATCATGACCGAAGTGGTTTTTAACTACCAAGGCTTGGGGAACATCCTTCTTAAAGGCATCGTTGCTCGTGATTACCCACTTATCCAAGCCATTCTTCTTATCTTGGTGACAGCGGTACTAACCGCTAACTTTATTGCCGACCTCCTATATGTCTGGCTTGACCCTAGAATCTCGAATTGAGGCGCATGATGGATAATTTAATGGACACTCAAAAAACCGCTAACCAGCCGAATATGCCAGTACGTGAGCCAAAATGGTCGTGGAAAAACGTAAAGAAAACTCTCGGTAAAGCTTACGCATTTTTCTACGGTAACCCCCCGGCCATTATAGGTACTTTTTTACTTACGATTGTCTTAGCCGGGGCGTTATTTGCACCTGTATTATCGACTCATAACCCAGAAAAGCGCGTAGCACGTCCACATGTTGCACCAAGCTCTGAGCATATTATGGGCACGACTCGTAGCGGACGTGATGTATATAGCCAGGTTCTATTTGGAGCAAGAAAGTCGCTTACTGTTGCGATCTCTGCGGGCGTAATAGCCATGACAATAGCAGTGCTAGTTGGGGTTTCATCTGGTTACTTTGGTGGAAAAGTCGATGAACGCTTGAACTTCATTACTAACGTATTTCTTGTGTTTCCACAATTACCCTTGCTGATTGTTCTCGCCGCATTCTTAGGGCAGGTCGGTTCGCTGGTTATTACCGTGTTGTTAGGGATAACCTCCTGGCCTTGGGGGGCTAGGGTGATTCGTGCACAGACCATGGCAATTAGAAGCAAAGAGTTCATCATTTCTGCAGAGGTGATGGGGGAATCAAAAATCCGCATTATTTTAGTCGAGATCTTACCAAACTTAGTTTCGATTGTTTTTGGTGGCTTCCTAGGCACGGTTATCTACGCAATGGGCTCCGAAGCTGGCCTAGGTATTTTAGGTTTAGGTGATGCAACAGAGGTGAGTTGGGGCTCTATGTTGTATTGGGCACAGACCTCTTCATCGTTATATACCGGTGCATGGTGGGAAATGCTGGTGCCTGCACTAGCGTTAGCGATTACTGGTGGTGGACTCGCATTGATTAACATGTCTATTGACCAAGTGAGCAACCCTAAATTACGTACGGGCCCACACATCAAACTGTGGCACAAACTTAAAAAAGAAGCAGATAAACGCCGAGGCCTATAATGAGCAATCTATTAGAAATTAATAACCTGTGTGTTGATTACGTTTCTCCTAATGGCGTAGCAAGAGCCGTTAATGACGTTAGTATTTCCATTGCGCCCGGTGAAACGCTCGGTATTGCCGGTGAATCTGGTTGCGGTAAAAGTACATTGGCTTTTGCTATATCACGCTTACATAAAGCACCAGCGCTTATCTCTGAGGGTGAAATACTCTACAAAGGGCAGGATGTTTTAAAGATGAATAACAAGCAGTTACGTGACTTCCGTTGGAATGACGTTTCTATTGTTTTTCAAAGCGCAATGAATTCACTTAATCCCGTTATTACCATCGGTGAGCAGCTAACGGACGTTATTCTAGCGCACAAAAAAATACCTTATAAACAGGCTCACGATCGTGCGGTCGAGCTGTTAGGAACGGTTGGAATTCATGGCGATAGAATGTCGAGCTTTCCCCATCAACTGAGTGGAGGGATGCGTCAGCGAGTTGTTATTGCGATTGCTTTGGCGCTGGAACCTAAATTGATCATCATGGATGAGCCAACAACGGCACTTGATGTGGTGGTCGAACGTGAAATCTTGAATGAACTGTATGAGCTGAAGAGTAAGTTTGGATTCTCTATTCTGTTTATTAGTCACGACTTAAGCCTAATGGGCGAAATTGCTGATCGAATTGGCGTGATGTATGCGGGTAACCTTATCGAATTAGGTGATGCGAAAACGGTATTTAGTGAACCTAAGCATCCTTATACAAAAGGGCTTATCTCTTCATTTCCGACTATTCATGGGCCAAAAGAACGTCTCTACGGGATCCCTGGGAATCCTGTCAACCTTTTGGATACACCTCAAGGATGTAACTTCCAAGAGCGATGTGGCGAATGCATTTCAATGTGCATTAAAAGTGAGCCTCGTTTGGGCGCTATTGCGACCGGGCATCACGTATCTTGTCACCTAGTTTGAGCGAAAGATTATGAATACTTTAAAGAACGTTGATAAAAGCGAAGTTATCTTATCAGTTAAGAATTTGGTAAAAGATTTCCCACTTGGCCAGTCAGTCAAAAGCAATATGATGCGAGCCGTAAATGATGTTTCATTTGATCTACGTAAAGGAGAAGCATTAGCGATTGTTGGTGAATCTGGCTCAGGGAAAAGCACAGGAGCTCGAATTCTTACCCGAATTTACGATAAGACGGCTGGAGATATCGAATTCAAAGGTGAGCCTCTGTCTGACTATATTGAAAAATATGGTGAGCTTGAATATGCACGCCAAGTGCAAATGATTTTTCAAGACCCGTTTGGCTCGCTGAATCCTGTACACACGATTTACCACCATATTGCGCGACCTTTACTTATCCATAAACGAGCAGAAAAAGAAGCGATTCCGAACCTTGTTTATGAATTGCTTGAAATGGTTGGGCTAACACCAGTTAAAGAGACCGCAGAGAAGTACCCGCATGAACTAAGTGGTGGACAACGACAGCGTGTCGCAATTGCACGTGCAATTGCTGTTAGCCCGGAAGTTATCCTAGCTGATGAACCTATCTCTATGCTTGATGTGTCTGTGCGATTAGGAATCCTAAACCTAATGGCTGACTTGAAAGATAAGCATGGTATTTCGTTCATGTACATCACTCATGACATTGCGACGGCGCGTTATTTTGCTGAGAAAACGGCGGTGATGTATGTAGGACATATGGTCGAATGGGGCAATAGCGACAACGTCACTCAGAACCCGCAACATCCGTATTCTCAGTTGTTGTTGTCAGCTGTGCCAGAAGTCGGTAAATCGGGCAAGCGTGACATGAACGTGAAAAAAGGCGATATCCCTTCTTGGAAGCCAATTAGCGTAGGTTGCCCGTTCGCAAGCCGTTGTATGAAAGCTGACAAACTTTGCACGCAATCAATACCAGAACCGACTCAAATTGCAGAAGAGCATTTTGCTCGTTGTCATCATTTGTAAACTTTAAATCCTTTTTTGAAATGCAAAAGAAAGCGCTTTCAAAACTTAAGTGTAAGAATTTTTGGAATTTTGATATGAAACAAGACTACAACTTAACACCAGAGGTCGATGGCAAGTTCGTTGATTTAGATGGTGAGCGTTACTACCAAATCTCTAATGTTGACCAAATGACGCCATTCTTTATTAGCGTTGTATCGTCGAGCGATCACTGGTTATTTATTTCATCAACAGGCAGCCTTTCAGCTGGACGCATTCGTCCGGAAAATGCGCTTTTTCCTTACAAGTCTGTTGACCATATTCATGAAAATGCGGAAAACACCGGCTCAAAATCCATCTTCCGTATTGAACATGGCGACAAGGTTGTACTTTGGGAACCGTTTAATACATTCCATGATGGTATTTTTGATGTTGAACGCAATCTTTATAAAAATACGATTGGAGACAAAATCGTATTTGAAGAGATAAACCATACTTTGCAACTACAGTTCCAATACAGCTGGAATACGAGTGAAAAATACGGATTTATTCGTCGTTCAAAACTGACCAATCTAGCGAGCTTCGAGCGTAAAGTCGAAGCACTAGATGGCTTACAAAATATACTTCCTTCAGGTGCTCCGTTATCAGCTCTTCAAACAAGAAGTGCATTAGTTGATGCGTACAAGTGGAATGAACAAGTTGATGGTAGTTCATTGGCTCTGTTCAGCATGTATGCGAAATTGAGTGATAGAGCCGACCCTGCTGAATCTTTGCTAGCGACGACAGTCTTCAGCTTAGAAACGGAAAGCAGCCAAATTTTATTGACGAGTGCTCAAGTTAATGCGTTCAGAAAAGGTCGAGCGGTTAAAAGTGAACCTTTAACGAAAGGGATTAGAGGAAGTTATTTAGTTCATAAGTCTCTGACGCTGCGAGCACATCAAACCAAAGTTTGGTCGATTGTCGCTGATATAGACAAGACTCATTCCGATATCTGTCAGCTTCAATCTGAGCTCTCTGTTCCTGCTAACCTAGCACTAGCTTTAGAAAAGAGCATTGCAGATAATCAAAATGAATTAATCACATTAATGTCTGGTGCGGATGCGTGGCAAATAACAGCCGAAGAAAATACCAGCGTTCACCATTATGCCAATGTGTTGTTCAATAACATGCGTGGTGGCGTGTTTGAAAACGGCTATATGTTAGAAAAGGCTGACGTAGTTAAAACTATGGAAAAGGCCAACTCTCAGGTAGCAGGCCGCCATCAAGACTTTTTTGATCAGTTAGGGGATGTTTTCAGCCATTCCGAATTAGTTTCGCGCGCTAAAGCGACAGGAGATTCTCAATTAGTTCGATTGAGCTACGAGTATCTACCGCTTACTTTTGGACGTCGTCATGGTGACCCTAGTCGCCCTTGGAACCACTATGAGATTAAGCTCAAAGATGAAAATGGCGAACGCTTACTTTCTTATCAAGGCAACTGGCGTGATATTTTCCAAAACTGGGAAGCGATGGCTCTTAGTTATCCAGGGTTCATCAAATCATTCATCTCTAAGTTTGTTAATGCTTCAACGGTAGATGGCTACAATCCGTATCGAATTACTAAAGATGGTGTAGATTGGGAACTGTTAGAGGCGGATGATCCTTGGAGTAATATTGGTTACTGGGGCGATCATCAAATCATCTATCTATTAAAATTCCTTGAGTTGGCAGACAAATTTGAGCAAGGCGACCTTATCGAATTACTAGAAAGTGACATTTTTAGTTATGCCAATGTGCCTTACGAGCTTTGTGGAGTTCAAGGTCTCTTTGACAACCCTAAAGATACCGTAGAGTTCAACCAAGTTCTGCAGGAATTGACAGAGCAACGTGTCAAGAGCTTAGGCAGTGACGGTCGCTTGTTGATGACGGGTGACCAAGAAGTTTATATGGTCAACTTAATGGAGAAGATACTCGTCCCTTTGTTGGCGAAATTGAGTAACTTAGTGCTTGATGGTGGTATTTGGCTCAATACACAACGTCCAGAATGGAATGATGCAAACAACGCTATCGTTGGCAACGGCCTCTCAATGGTAACCTTGTACTACATGCGTCGCTATGTTGCCTTTATGCTGCGTTTGTTAGAGAAGTCACCATCTTCATACAGTATTTCCAAAGAAGTGTTTGAGTGGATGTCTTCTGTTACACAGATCGTTTCAGAGGCAAATACAGAGATTCGTCAAGATACGGTAACTCGTCAAACTCGTAAAGCAATGCTGACTAAGCTGGCTAAATCCGCTGCTAATTATCGTGAGCGCGTGTACCGAGTAAATGGATTCTCAGGGAAAACGAAAGTTGAGAAAGAAGCGATTGTTCAATTGATGGGCGCGAGCTTAAAAGTCCTAGATTCTACGATTACAAACAACTTGCGTGAAGATGGTTTGTACAATGCGTATAACATCTTGAGTTGTTCTGGTGAGAGCTTAATGGTTGAAGAGCTTTACCCGATGCTAGAAGGGCAAGTTGCAGTATTAAGTTCGGGTCTATTATCACCTAAACAAGCGGTTGAGTTGTTGGATAAATTGTTTGCTAGTGACATGTATCGTGCTGATCAAAACAGCTTCATGCTTTACCCTGACCGTGAGCTGGCTTCTTTTATGGATAAAAACTGTTTAGACGCTAAAGACATTGATCAGAGCAAATTGTTAAGCATGATGGTTGTTGCCAAAGATAACCGATTAGTAAACCAAGACAGCAAAGGTTCTTACCACTTCAATTCAAGTTTTGAAAACAAAGGTTTCCTTCAGGCTGCGATTGATGAAATTAAAGCCGATTACCCGTCAATTAGTGATGATGAATTTTGTCATGTATCTAGTTTGTATGAGCGTGTATTCAACCATAAAGCCTTTACTGGACGTTCGGGAACCATGTTTGGTTATGAAGGTTTAGGTTGTATCTATTGGCATATGGTTTCTAAGTTGCTGCTAGCTGTGCAAGAAAACTATCAGCATGCTTGGAGTATGGATTCTAATAGCCAGGAAACTCTTAAATTAGCGGATTACTATTACAAAGTGAGAGCTGGTATTGGTTTCAACAAAACGCCGGAAAACTACGGTGCGTTTCCGACGGATCCGTATTCTCATACGCCAAAGCACTCTGGAGCACAGCAGCCAGGGATGACAGGGCAAGTTAAGGAAGAAGTGATTACCCGTTTTGGCGAGCTAGGTCTAGAGGTCGTTGATGGAACAATTGTAATTAACCCTTCACTTCTTAGTCCTAAAGAGTTCTTACAAAAAGCGGCGACTTTTGACTGCCAAAATATTGAAGGACAAATGCAGAGCTTTATTGTTCAGGCTGGGCAACTGGCTTTTACTTACTGTCAGGTACCATTTATTTACCAACTCAATGATGAGCCAACACAGGGTATTGAAGTTCAGTTTAAAGACGGAACAAGTGAGGCATTTGCATCGTTAACGCTAAATCATGAAATGGCTTCACAGCTCTTTTCTCGTAGTGGTCTCATTGAGAAAGTCGTTGTCGTGTTCTCAAAGCACCAGTTACTCTAATTCTAATTTGAAGTGAAATAAAAAGGCTCTAAGTGAATACTTAGAGCCTTTCTTTTAAGTGTAAAAAATAGGGTGTTTGATATACAAAAATCAAAGCTTAGCCACGGACTCTCTCACAATCAATGTCGGTGTTAGTTTGTGTTTCAATGGGTAGTCGCGTTTATTAATTAACGATAAAACACCTTTTGCAGCTTCTTCTCCCATTTCATGGACAGGAAAATCGACCGTCGATAAGCGAGGACGAATATGCTGGCTGTGAGTATCGTTATCGAAGCCTACGACCGAAAGGTCTCGCCCAATAATGAGGTTTCTCTCTGCTGCTACGTCATATACAGCAAGCGCTATGTTGTCATTTTGACAGAAAATCGCGGTGATCTCAGGGTCTCGGTCTAACAAGCGTCGCGCAGCTTCATGGTTACCTTGATGATCAAAGCGCCCCTCTACAAACAGCCCTGCGTCGTATTCGATACCGAACTCTAACAAGGCATTTCGATACCCTTGAAAGCGATCTCTACTATCAACTTTACTCAACTGGCCTGTGATACAAGCGACTTTTTTATGGCCGTTCTCAAGTAAGTGCTTCGTTGCAAGGTAGCCACCAAGCTCATTATCAATGTAAATACAGCGATCAGAAATCTCAGGAATAAAACGGTTGAGAACAATCATTGTTTCACTGTCTTTCGCTATTTTGATCAGTTCGTCATCACTGAGCTTGTCTGAGTGAACAATGAGGCCATCCACAAGTTTAGATTGCAAAAACTGGATAGAATCGAGCTCTTTAGTTCGTGATTCCTGGCCACTTGTAACGATTAAGTGAATATTATTTTGGCGAACGGTATCTTCAGCTGTATGCATTAATGGTCCATAGAAAGGCCCATCAAGCGAACCAACTAGCATGCCAATGCTATTTGAACGACTGGAGGCTAGAGCTTGTGCAAACGCATTAGGCTTGTAGCCCAGTTGCTCAATAGCTTTGAATACTTTTTCGCGATTGGCTTCCTTTACCGTAGGGTGACCATTTAATGCTCGTGAGACGGTTGATTGAGAAACTTGAGCAAGTTCAGATACTTCTTTAATGGTGATCAATGGTAGTGGCCTTATCTCTACAAGGAGTGAACTAAGCTATATTACCTTCGTGATCAATAAGAGCCTAGTAATCCAATGATTAATATTTAAAAACTCTGAACTGCTTAACGCTAAATTTGAAGGTTAAGCATACAAAGTAAGGTCACGAATATTTCCATATACTCGTTTTAATATCAAGCAAGCGCTTTCTTTATGTTGTAATAAAAGTGAATCTGTTTTTCTGAGCTTCGTTGTAAGCTAGAAAAAATAGAAGCCTGAGAATAAAGGGATTCTAAGGTGTTATGCAGATAATCAAGTTACAAAAATTCTTGAGAATCTACACAAACCACAATGAATTTTAGCAAAATGTGAAACTCAACAAGAAAGCGCTTTCTTAAGGTGAGCGTTGTCTCTTTTTTGAACTATGCACTTTTATATACTCATTTTGAAACAGTCGTGCATGGCATATTGGGTCCATGATCGCGGAGTTATTCATTTATCGACTTTCTGTTATGGGCTCCGATATTACGTGTCGCCTGCTTAGAAAGTCGTGATACAAGGAGTTGTAATGCAAGATCTAACCAATCAGGTAAAGATATTAACGTCTTTTATTTCTGCCGCTTTGATGTCTGGCTGCACGGTGATAGAGCTGCCGGTATCCGAAAGTGCTGACTTAGCTCAAACTGAAAAACCGATCGTGCTATCCCATGCTCCAGTTACTTTAAGTCCAGACTGGCAATTGGTGTGGGAAGACCAGTTTGAAGGCGAGCAATTAAATAAACGTAATTGGTCATTAGAAGTGAACTGTTGGGGAGGAGGGAACAATGAACAACAGTGCTACACGGATGATTCTAATAACGCATTTGTTAAAGATGGCTTTTTACACATTGTCGCGCTGAAGCAAAGTCATACTGGGCCTGACAATGCCGAAGGTACGATTGGCGGAGCAACTAAAACACTCCCTTATACTTCTGCGAGGTTGAGCACAAAAGACAAGCGTGACACCAAATATGGCCGTTATGAAATCAGAGCAAAGTTACCTGGTGGACAAGGTTCATGGCCCGCAATTTGGATGCTGCCAACCGACAATAAATACGGCACATGGGCAGCTTCTGGCGAAATCGATATTATGGAAGCGGTTAACCTAAACACACTTTCAGATGCGGCGGGAGCGAAAAATGATGATCTAGAGAGCCGAGTCTATGGGACGTTACATTACGGACGAAATTGGCCAGACAATGTTTATATAGGGCAGGCCGCGATATTGCCAAATGGTGTGAACCCTACTGATGGATTCCATACATACGCGATTGAGTGGGAAGAAGGTGAAATTCGTTGGTATGTAGACAATATTCATTACGCGACTCAAACTCAAGAGGGCTGGTACAGCCAATATGAAGCGGAAGAAGGGAAACTCATTAATGCGAGTGGAGCAGCTCCGTTTGATGAAAAGTTTCATTTGTTATTGAACTTGGCTGTCGGTGGGGCGTGGTCAGCGAACGCAAATGATAAAGGCATCGACGAAGGTTTGTTTCCGAAAACAATGCTAGTTGATTCAGTAAAGGTATACCGTTGTAAGGTTGATCGTTGGAAAGGAAAAGGGTGTGCAAGTCGCTCTGAACATGCAATACAAGTGATAGGGCACGAAGCTCCAGAGATCTTAGCAACCGATGATAGTTATGCTGATGGACCAACGTTGGAGATTTTTACCGAAACTCTTAACGCAAGCTTGGCTTATGCAAGTTATGACCCATTGGATATTGTTGACTATCTAGAGGTGACCGAACCAGATCGTGGAACAGTGCTACAAGTGAATAAGAAAGAAGGTTCAGGAAATATCTATTTTCGTTCTCCTGTAACAGATGTGACACATTGGCAAGAAACGGGTGAACTGGTCTTTGATTTGAAAGTTGAGAGTATGGCCGACGGGGTTGAACTATTGGTTAAGATGGACAGTGGCTGGCCGAAAACAAGTGACTATACCGTGCCGCTATCAGCAATGAATGAATGGAAGACGGTACGTATTCCAATCGCTGACATTTTAAAGAGAGACAACCGTTTTGCTGGTGGGAATCAAGCTGATCCAACAATGATCACTAACCTTTTAGTGTTTGAGCCTCAAGGAGAAATGAGTTTTAAACTAGATAATATTCGATTTGAAAAGTAAGCCTGTTAACAAAAGGGCTTGAATAAAAGTCTGAATATAAAGGGAACATACAATGTATGTTCCCTTTTTTATTTCGACGATTATTTGAGGAAGACAACCGACGGTGTATTTCGAAACTGGTTCTGAGTGATTGAACGGAGCAATTCGTCTTTAATATGTGAACAGTGACATTTTACTTGGTTCCATGATTGTTCAAACAAAATACTTAACATCTCTATTTTTGTGACTCACGCATAAGAAAGCGCTTTCTTTGGTGGGGTTGATCACGGTTTATATTCACGAGATCGATTTATACTCTTTCCATACCAACTGAGCGGTTAAAGCCAATAAGGTTAAGAGTGCATAGTGAATGTGGGCTTAGATTTGATCTTCTTTAAATCTGTTCGATTGGTTTTTTTAAGAAAAATAAAGAAAGCGCTTTCTTTGTGAAAGTATAATTTGGAACATGGAGTTATTATGAAACTTTCTAAGCTTACCCTTGCTTGTTTAGTCGCTACAGCTGGCTTGTCTACTGCACCTGCTGTACATGCCGAAAAATCGGATGGATTTGAATTTCACGGTTATTTCCGTGCTGGTGTTCTATTCAGTGAAAATGATGATTTTAAACGAGCAAAGTTCCCAGCATCTAAAGAGCGTTTAGGTCGATTGGGTGTTGAGTCGGATAGCCACTTTGAAGTTGCACTGCAGAAAAATTTTGAGAATGACGGTGGTCAGAAAATTCGAATCAAAACACGAGCAGCAGCCAACAATGCGGAATATGCAACCAACCAACTTGGTGCCAATGCCGATGCAACCAACAGCGAAATTGGTATGGCAGAAACTTTTGTCGAGTTTGAAGGTGTATCTGAAACCGGTGTTGTATGGGGTGGTAAGCGCTTTTATGGTAAAGATAATTACATCTTTATGACCGACTTTTTCTACACGGATATGTCAGGTACTGGTGTTGGTATTGAAGGTGTTGAGCTAGGTGGTAATAAGTGGGACTTTGCTTATATTGCAAGCGATGACTCTGGCGATACAAGTTTCTGGGGTGACAGCAACAACATCATGCATGCACTTCATGCTGGCGTGAACTTTGGCAGTGTTGAGCTTCACGCTATGGCTAAGTATATGCCAGACAATATGGTCGATTTAGGTTTTGGTAATGGCCCAGAAGCATTCGCTGAGAATGGCTATGAAATGACGGCAATTGTTCACACTGAGTCTGTCTTTGGGTTGTCAGATAAAGGTTTTACAAAATACATCGCGCAGGCTGGTAAAGGCTTAGGTTCAGGTAACCTTTTAGGCGGTACTCTTACGACTTACAACACGTACAAGCCTGGTAGCGACTATCAAAGTTGGTTAACGACAGGCACGGGCTGTGGTACGTCTTGTTTGAAGGCTGTTGATGAAAACGATGTATCGCTACGTGCTTTAGCATGGGGTGGGTACTTTTTTGAAAATGGTGTGAATATTTTCCACTCTCTTCAAACCCAGTACAACGATTTTGACAATGGTGACACAGACGGCTGGGTATCAGCAATGGTGCGACCAACGTTCCCAATTTCAGAAAACTTCTTTATCGCTACCGAAGCTGGTTACATGTACAACTACGAAGACCGTAATGGTGAGTCAAAGAATTCTTATGATTACAAGCTAACAGTAGCACCGACTCTAGTTGTGCACTCCGGCTTCGGTCCATCTCCAGAAATTCGCTTCATGGCATCTTACCTTGATGGTGAAATGCAAGATGGTACGGGTAAAGAGGGCGACTTTGTTGTAGGTATTCAAGCTGACATGTGGTGGTAGAATTTTTTACCTTAGGGTCTTAAGTGATATCGAGCATACCGGGGGAGTGGTATGACGGCCTTGCCTTTAGGGCGGGCAAGGTTCTCGATATCCTATTTATTGCAATAGTTGAGCTCTTTCCTAGCAGCACAAAGAGTTTCATTTTTATTGCTATGAGTCTTCCATATTTGAGTTTCGTTTCAAATGTGTTCTTGCCAAAGATACTCATCGACCGCTTCGAAAGGAGCGGTTTTTTTATGTGTGACATATCTAATCTTTTAAGGCTTAAGGTTTAAGGGGGAAAGGGTTATGAGTTATGGGAAGAATGTTGCTTTCTAAATTCGCGAGGGCTGCATCCATTTTGGGCCTTAAAACATTTGGAGAAATAGTTGCTGTCAGAAAAGCCGCAAGACTCAGCAATGTGTTGGATGCTTTTGTTGTCGTTTAATAATAAGGATGCCGAGTGTCGAATTTGAAGGTCTTTGACGTATTGGTTTGGGGATGTATTTAAAAACTGCCTGAATAACCTTTCTAGTTGCCGCTTGCTGATATAGGCCGCTTGCGCAATGGTTTCTGTATCTAATCCTACTTCTTTGTAATGACGGTCAATATGTGCGAGAGCACGGCTCAATGCCAGGGTTGTTTTTGGTAAGCTATGGGTCTGTTCTTGATATCGCCGAGCAAGTTCTATCGCAAGTTGCTGCATTGTGCTCGTCAATATGATTTCAAACCCCTGTTCTGCGTTGTCGTATTCCGATTTGATTTGTTGTAGAAGTCCATTGATTCGTTTCAACTGAGAAAGTGATAACGTAAGCTTTGCTTGATATTCAGATGCTTGTCGAGCAATTGGTTCTACCTTGAAAAGCGCTTGATAACCTGGCATTTGACGCATTGAAGGTACCTCAAAAAAAGGCAATGCCGTATCAAACATCAAGTTTACAATCTTCAGTTTATTTACTTCACAAAATCCATGTTCAATATCCCCATTAATAACAAATACATCTCCTGTACTTAAAGGGTAAGTGTGGCTAGCTACCGTATGCTTTCCACTACCACTCACAACTAAGAAAAGTTCAGAAAAGTCATGGCTATGTACGTCAAAGTCGAAATCGTGATGACCATCGACATAGGCAAATTTGATCTGAGGATATCTTTGATGACTTTGGAGTCTAAACTTGGTTTTCATGTCGCTATTTTACCTATTTCTGTCGCTTGTTTGGTAGTTACACGCCGTGGTTAAGATTACTATTTTTTGAACAAAGACAATATTAACTTTTAGAGCGAGAGGCCAAATTTTTGCTCTAAGTAAAAAAATAGTAGGACTTTAAATGAATACTGTGGAAATTCTCGAAGCACAGAAGCAGCTTGCACCCATAAGTCGACAAGCGGCTACTGAGGGCATTGTGCTACTAAAAAATAGTGATTCAATATTGCCATTGCAGGCTAGTGATACGGTGTCTCTTTTTGGTCGCTGTCAGATTGATACCTACCGAAGTGGCACTGGATCTGGTGGAGCGGTGAATGTCCCTTATTCAGTTAATGCATTACAGGGCTTGTATGAGAATCCAAACATCAATCTTAATCTCAGTTTGGTGGAGGTATACCAACGTTGGGTCAAGGATAACCCGTTCAATGACGGCGGTGGTGGTTGGGCAGCTGAACCTTGGTTTCAAGATGAAATGCCTCTTTCAGCTTCTGTTGTGATGGATGCCGCCGCCAAATCTAACAAAGCCGTTATTTTTATCGGTCGAACAGCTGGTGAGGATCAAGATAATGCACAGCAGCAAGGCAGTTACAATTTAACCGCCCTCGAAATGCAAATGTTGGAGAAAGTGACGGAACATTTTGATGATGTCATTGTGATACTGAACGTGACCAACATTATTGATATGTCATGGGTAAGCTCACTCAAAGATGCAAGGTCGATCAAGGCAATTTTGTATAGCTGGGCTGCAGGCATGGAAGGTGGGCATGCACTTGCGGATGTTTTATCAGGTGATGTTAGCCCGAGTGGACGTTTGACCGACACTATTGCGCACTCTTTATCTGATTACCCTTCCAGCGCTAGCTTCGGAAATAAAGAGCGTAATCTGTACCAAGAAGATATCTATGTCGGGTATCGGTATTTTGAAACTTTCAATCTTAAAGCTGTTCAATTTGAGTTTGGTTTTGGGCTGTCCTACACCCGCTTTTCCAATCAATTAAATGCGCTAACGATTCTTGGTTCTGGCTCTGAACAAGAGTTGGTATTTGATATTGAAGTTAAAAACATAGGTGAGAAATACAGTGGCAAGGATGTTGTTCAATTATATGTTGAAGCGCCTCAAGGTCATCTTGGTAAGCCAACACGAGCACTGATCGGGTTTGTGAAAACACCGACCTTGGACCCGCAAGAAACGGTGTGTTTGACAATTTCATGTCCTCTATCTTCCTTCGCATCATTTGATGACTGCGGTAAAACGGGACACCCAAATAGTTACGTACTTGAAGCTGGAGAATATCACTTTTATCTAGGAGGAAGTGTTCGCCAAGCAAAGCTTGTTAGTGAGAGCGTTAAAATAGAAGAGCTGTTGGTTGTTGAGCAATTAACGGAAGCACTTGCTCCTGTCACCGGATTTAAGAGATTGATCCCCAAAGGCAACGTGGAAAATGGTGTTTACAGTTACGATTACGAATCTGTGCCGCTACGAACTATAGATTTGAGTAAACGTATTCTGAATGAGCTTCCAAGTTCTATTCCTCTTAGTGAAGATACGGGCATTCGTTTACTGGATGTTAAGCAGGGGCGAGCGGACATTGACGAATTTATCTCGCAAATGACCGTAAAGCAGTTAGCGACAATTGTTCGTGGTGAAGGTATGTGCAGTCCTAAGGTGACGCCTGGTACTGCTGCTGCTTTTGGTGGTGTTTCGCCGAGCTTGTTTGATTTAGGCATCCCTGTCGTTGCTGCTGCAGATGGTCCGTCTGGTATCCGAATGGACAGCGGACATAAAGCATCTCAAGTCCCAATTGGTACATTATTAGGCTGTACATGGAACCCGGAGCTGAATGAGAAACTATTTCATTTAGTGGGGAAAGAGATGCAAGCCAATCATATTGATACGTTGCTTGGTCCTGGGATTAACATCCACCGCCACCCTTTGAATGGTCGAAATTTTGAGTATTTCTCAGAAGATCCATTTCTCTCAGGGGTAATAGCTGCATCTCAAACTCTTGGTCTTAAAGCTGCAGGAGTGTCTGGCACAATCAAGCATTTGGTGGCGAATGATCAAGAAACGTCACGGTTTGATGTTGATAGTGTTGTATCACAGAGAGCGCTTCGTGAGATTCATCTGAAGCCTTTTGAAATAGCGGTAAAACAAGGAGGAGCTTCGAGTGTTATGACCTCCTACAATCCTATTAATGGTCACTGGGCTGCATCCAATTACGACCTCAATACTACGATTCTTCGGGGGGAGTGGGGTTATAAAGGGATAGTGATGACGGATTGGTGGGCAAAAATGAATGACCCAATCAAAGGTGGTGCTGAAAGTCGAAGTTACACATCCTTTATGCTTCGCTCTCAAAATGATCTGTATATGGTTGTTGAGCATGATGGTGCGGAAAATAACGTGTCGAATGACGATACGTTACAGGCGCTTGAAAGCGGAACGTTGAGCTTAGGGGAGTTGCAACGAAGCGCGATGAATATTTGTCGTTTTATTATGGACTCTCCAGCAATGGGGCGCCCATTAGTCGCTTTTGATCCAGTTAAGAGCTTTGAGGCGACTCAAAATCTTGATAAACAACAGAGTAAAACTGAGGGAGACTTTTGCTCTCTGGCGGCTGAGCAACGTGCAATAGTATTACCACTTAATATCAGAGAAAACCGTAGCATTGTTTTGGAAGTTAAACAGGCGGGTGTGTATCGATGTGCAGGTATTGTTAACTACGATAGCGGCACCTTGGCTCAATCTGCGTGTAGTTTGAGTTTCAATAACGTGTATGCGATGTCTCTATCAGTGAATGGTACTAATGGCGAGACAGTTTCAGTTGAGGGGCTCTCCGTTAAGCTTGATAAAGGCTTTTATTCTTTGGATATTGAATTTATCAAATTAGGCTTAGAATTGGAGCAATTAGAATTTTCGTTTATATCTGAATAGGGCTGAGGGATAACAGTCGTTTATTTAACTCTCGTTGCTCAAAAAAGAGGTAAAGTGAGAGAAAATAAACGACTACTTTGAGGCTGAGTTATTGTGCTTTTTGATATTGCTTCATCGCGTCAACAAAGGAGTTTCGCATCCCTTCGATTCCTAATCGCTCAGATTCTTCAACGTAAGTCAGTGCTGCACTAAAATCTCCAGATGAAACCGAGTTTTCTATAAGAGTTTGATAAACCTCTTTCTTATTCAGTGTATTTTCCGTTAATAAATCTGATTGGGCTACGGTTGATTCTGGAATAATTTGTTGAACTCGATTTTGACGGTTTTGTTCTTCAACAACGGTGGTTACCGCTGTGAATTTAAAATCAAAGGAGACTTTCCCGATTGCAGCGTGGGGGATGGCGTAGTCCGTGTTATGAGCGATGTTTGCCTGGATATCGCCAGAGCGTATCGCCATATCACTTGGTTTTTCGACAGGAGTTGTTTCCGCGAGTGCTTCGCTGGTTGTGAATACGACCAAGTAAGCAGGAGCCTCGCCGTTTAAGTAACGTTCTTGCAGTTCTATTTGTGCGCCATATTGTGCACCATCAAGCAGGCTAAGTGGCTGGTATGTGATGCTTTCTTTACCAATAACATCTAGCGGCTGGTAATTTTTGTCTAAGACCAAAAGTGACGGAACGAATGCTGAATAATTAGCATTTGAAGTCACTGAAAAACGAATAGCATCTAGTGTTGTAGGAAGCTTTAGCCCTCCAGCAAAGGATCGGCCAGATTTGAACTCGATTTTAGGGCTTGCTGTGGTGATCGAAACAGATATTTCTTCTGGGTTCGTAATGCTTTGATATTGAATGGTACTCAGATTTTCGCAGCAGTTTTCGTTATTTTTTAGTGACTCTAGCCCCGGAGAAGTTTTGTGGTAGCTAACCGGTGACTCTGTCACTGTTGAACAGGCGCTGAGTGCGAATACCGCTGGTAGTATTGCTAAATATTTCATAATTTCTCACAGTTAAAAAAGCATATCTGATTCAGAGTGCCTAATTGATAATAGAGATACATTACAAGAAAGCGCTTTCTTTTTGAGTGACGAACGCCAAATTTAAAGAAATAGTCGCTAATAATTAGTACGAATTAGGTGACAGGCTTCCGTTGAGCTGTTACTTAGATTGAAAGTTAACGAGATACCGAACTTAACAACTGAGTAAAGCGTTCCCACGATTTTTGGTCAGCTTCTTGTTGATAGTTGTTTGAGTCGAATACAGTAAAGGCATGCGGCGCACCACTGTAGGTGATCATTTCATGCGGAACTTTGGCCGTTTCAAGCTCAGCGGCGAGGTTGCCAAAATCTTGCATTGAGATCATAGCGTCTGCCGTTCCATGGAGCACGACAACAGGTGCTTTGGTTTGTGAGTAGTCTTGTCCTTTCGGTGTCGATAGACCACCGTGGAAGGTGACATAAGCTTTGGATGGAATTCCTGCTCTCGCGGCTTCCAATACGGCGGCACCACCAAAACAGTAACCCATCATCACATTGTTATCTAAGTTACCGCCAAGCCTTTGTGCTTCCAAGGCTCCTGCATTGAGGAGCGCGCGCATTTTTTCTCTGTCTCTATACAGCTCGCCTGTGTGTTGTTTTTTGTCTTTCACCTCGGTTGGGCGGATGCCTTTACCAAACAGGTCGATGGCGAATACGTTGTAACCGAGTTCATTAAGCATCTCAGAGCGCTTCTTCTCGTAGTCGGTCAAACCATCCCAATCGTGTATTAAAAGTATTAAGGGCGCTTGATCGCTGGCTTCACTCCAATAACCTTCATATTCCATGCCATCAACCTGGTAGATGACGTTTTCTCCAGACAGTGCTGAAAAGGGAAGTAAAACCGAAAACAGACCTAGCGTAGTGAGTGTTCGCATACGTTATTCCTTTCGATGACAATGACGTTCCAATCGAAAGTATAGATAACACGACGATTCTCGCCAGATTGCTAGGTTGGCTTTGATAGATGAAGTAATGAAAGGGTCGCTAGGCTAATTTGAGCATAAACAACCACAGTGGCAGAGCATTATGGTTGTTCGGGGGGGCAAGGTTAGGGCATCAGAGAAATTACCAAGTTGTACTGGTGTTATCACTGTTGGAATTGCTGGTTTTGATATCGGGATACTTACGCTGATAGCGTGGCAACATGGATTCATTACCTAAGATGCCACCTTGATGGATATAGATGATGGTTTGGGTCGGGTTATCTGCTTGCCATTGTTCTAAGCATTGCCACATTAATGGGTCGTAAAGCAGGTCAAACTCGATGTCGGTTTGCTCTTGTAGATCCAACCAAGTTTGATAATCCTGTTGATACAATTTTCCAAAGTGGTGCTTGGTTTTGAGCGGTAAGATCTGCGGGTGATCGGTTTCACCAAGTTCATTGAATTGCTGTGTTAAGTATTCACTGCCACCGACACACGCACAGGTTAACACCGGGATGTTGTGCACTTTTAAATGCTTATGTAGATACAGTGCAGTGCTGCCTGTGCCTGCTGGTAGTGCAACGACGAAATCGTGTTTGTTTTCGAAGCGAGTCCAGCTGAGTATTTCCATCGCCAGTTGTTTCACACCGTACTCAGCAAGCTGAGAACGTCCACCTTCTGGTAACACAATGCACTGAGAGTCAGGTTGTCTTAGTTGCTCAATATACTCTTGTGGATGAAGCTCAGAGCCTGTTTCTTTGACTGAAATAACCTTAGCCTCAAGATCGATAGCGCCACGGTAGTTACCTAGCGGGCGTTCTTGTAGCCATTGAGGAATGTGGTCGACATAAAATTCAAGCGTCCAGCCTTTAATTTTAGCAAGTGCAGCGAGCGAGAACAGAGAATTAGCTTGAGCAGAACCGTAGCTGATTAAAGTGGTGACGTTTGGGTGCTCGTCTTCGAGTAGCTTCATGAACTTTCGGGCTTTATTGCCACAAAAATGGGAGTGAAGTTGATCGTCACGCTTTAAGAAAAAGGTGTGCTCATTGTATTGATGCTGAGTTACAGGGCTATTATTTAGTTTCATCGCACTTAGATAAAATGCTGACTAAAGAGCCAGCATTTTTATATCAAATAGGATTAGTAAGTATCTAGTAGCGAGCGAGTGCTGTAAACCAACTAAATCAAGTTTTCATTGGATATTGAGCTCTGCGTTACGAGTTTGTTCGCTCGATAATTGGTGAGGTTGAATCGGTTTGCAAGCTGATTTTTGCAGTGCACCCACCAGAACTACGGTTGACTAATTCAAAGCCCCAATGGAAGCGTTGGCACAAGTCATCGACAATCAATAAACCTAATCCATGACCATTCGGGTTATATTGCTCCTGAAGGCCTTCGCCTTGGTCTTCTATTACGATACTTTCTTGGGACAGGTTAATAGTGACAGTACCACTATTAGTCGCTGCAATGGCGTTCCTCAACAAGTTGCCGATCAACATATTCATTATTGCGCTGGTGGCTTGAATAGTTGGTTCTGATTGAACGTGTAAGGATATCTCGATTTCCTTTTCATCCGCTTGTAATGAGTTCTTGGAAATGATGGCTTCTAGCTCTTGCTGGCTAAACAAGCGCAGAGGTGCGTCGTCACTGTCTCTCTCATAACGGACTAAACCGAGCAGGGCGTCGACCATCTCTGACATCTGAACAATAGCATCATCAATACGTTCAACCTGGCGAGATTGAAATTCCGTGGTTTCGCTTCTTAAAAGTAATTTATTCGCACCACGAGCGACCGTTAGTGGGGTTCTTAACTCATGGCTTGAATAGCGAGCAAATGCTTGTTCGCGCTTGAGCAAGGAGTTGATCTCTCTACGGTATTGATTGAGTTGGTCTGTTAACTGACGAAACTCAACTGCCGCATCATCGCTTACACCAAACTCTTCATTGAGGTTGAGCTTATTCGACTCAAGCTGTTCAGAAAGAGAGTTGAAGGGCTCGATCAGCCTCTTAGACAGGCGATAGAGCAACGCACCAAAGCCAAAAATCAAGATAGAAAGCAGTGTGAGTACAAAGGTGGTTGCGTACATGAGTTCAGAAACATCAAACTCAACAAGGTCTATCTCGGAAAGCAGGATAATTGGAAAGGTTTCTCCTTCGTCAGTGTATTCTCCCACATACACCATACGAGATTCTGGCTCTTCGCCGACTTCACCAATGAAGCTCTCTTTATCTTTAATAAACTTGTAATATTTGGCAGGAATGAATGAAGGATCGTTATAGGCGATTGTCAGATCATCTATCCTTAACTCACCACTTTCTCCTGCTTGAAATAACCTTACCGCATAATTTCGGTCAATCAGGATGCGTCTTTCACCGACCCGATCTTCTGACATGTAAAGCGCGGCAACAAAAACGACATAGACGAATGCAGATACGATCACGGCCATTAACCCAAAGAAAAGCGCTAAGCGGCCAGTTAAGGTTTTGGTGCTTGTGAGAACATTTAAGATCAATTCGATGGCTCCAAACGGAATCCAACTTTAGGTACGGTAATCAACATTGGGGTGTCAAAAGGTTTGTCGAGTTGATTACGCAGTTGATAGATGTGGCTACGTAACACATCGTTGTTGGGCTCGTCTTCTTCCCATAGCTTGTATGAGATATCTTCGCGAGTGACCACTTCAGGTGCGTTTTGGCACAGCATCTCAAGTATCGTGTAAGTGGTTGGGTTCAGTGCAAGTAATTTGTCTTGGCGGTACGCTTTGCGTGTCTTTTGATCGATGGTGAGTTCATCGAACTGAAGTTTAGAAGAGGCGACTTTTCCGCGGTAACGACGAACCAACGCGTTCATTCTCGCTTCTAGAATATCCAAGTCAAAAGGCTTGGTGAGGTAGTCATCTGCACCGTGGTCAAAGCCTTTTAACATGTCTTCGCGGCTATCCAGTGCAGTGAGCATCAAAATGGGTGTTGCGTTGCCTTGGTCTCGCAGTTTATTACAAACGGTTAGGCCGTCCATTCTCGGCAGCATTAGATCTAATATGATGATATCAAATGAGTTTTCCATTGCGAGTTGCAGGCCCAGTTCGCCGTTGTCCGCATAATCGAGTTCCATACCAATACACTCAAAGTAATCAAACAAGACACCTGCAATTTCACGGTTATCTTCGACTAATAGAACTCGTTTCATTTTGATTCTCATACAGAAATAGACAGTAACATTATCCTGAGTGAGCGTGAAAAATATGTCAATAACATAACTTTCACTTATGGGAGGGTAGATTGACTCCAGATTAGAAAATAGAAGATTGTATTATGTCTGAACTTCATATTAGCCGCCCTAAGATATCTACTTCGCAGATTAACCCTGCGGTATCTCTGTCTATCATTGTGCCTTTTTACGATGAACAAGAGGTGTTGGAAGAGTTCCACTCTCGCCTAACTAAAGTTCTCGATAGCTTACCCATCACCAGCGAGATCGTTTATGTCGATGATGGTAGCAAAGACAACAGCTTGGACTTAGTGAGCTCATTCACTTCAATCAATAGCTCAATCTCGGTGATTGGTTTAAGTCGAAATTTTGGTAAAGAGTCAGCCATGAGTGCTGGCCTTGAGCATTGCCGCGGACAAGCGGTGATCCTGTTAGATGCAGACCTGCAAGATCCGCCGGAGCTTATTCCACAAATGGTTGCCAAATGGCGAGAAGGTTATGACGTCGTCAACATGCAGCGCAGCCAACGTGACGGTGAAACGTGGTTCAAGAAGTTTTCAGCGGCAAGCTTTTACAAAGTCATGAACGTGGCAGCAAAGATCGATGTTCCTGAAAATGTGGGCGACTTCAGACTGTTGAGCCGTGAAGTTGTCGACCATATCAACCAGCTTCCTGAACGTAATCGTTACATGAAAGGCATTTTCTCATGGCCGGGGTTCAGACAAGCGACGATTCAGTTTAAGCGTGACGCTCGCTTTTGTGGCGAGACTAAGTGGAACTACTTGAAGCTGATTGGCTTGGCGATGGATGGCATCACCTCGTTCTCAATTCGACCACTGCGCATTGCGACAGCAGTTGGTGGCCTCGTTGCCTTAACGGCTTTTGTGTATGGGATGGTCATTGTGTTCAAAACCATGATGTTTGGTGAGCCAATCACGGGCTACCCATCCATGATGGTGGTTCAACTTGCCCTCGGCGGCATTCAACTTCTGAGTATTGGTTTAATGGGGGAATACATAGGTCGTATTTTTATCGAAACCAAGAATCGCCCTTTGTATCTGATCCAGTCTGTGGTTGATACACCCGCGTTAAAAACACATTTTAAATTAGAGGAGTCAGCATGAGCCTGAACAGAACGCACCTATGGTATTTGTTGGCTTTTGCATTGGTTTTAAGGCTTTTATCTTTGGCAACCTACCCATTAATGGACACCACCGAAGCACGCTACGGTGAAATGGCTCGTCTAATGGTGGAAACGGGTAATTGGCTAACGCCGCAGTTTGATTATGGCATTCCTTTCTGGGGTAAGCCGCCGCTGTTTACATGGATGAGTGCTGCCGGTATTGAGTTGTTCGGCCTAAGTGAATTTGCTGTTCGAGCTCCTCATTGGTTAGCGGGTGTAGTAACAATTTTGCTGACGGCTTACATGGCGAAGCGAACAGGACAAAGCGCTTTAGTTGCAGCCGTTGTATTGGCGACATGTGGTATTTTTTCTATCGCTGCGGGTGCTGTGATGACAGACATTGCGTTAACCTTAGCGATGACTATTGCCATGCTAGGCTTCTACCTGTGTTGGAAGGGGGAAGGGAGTGCGAAGACTAATAGATACTGGGGTTACGTTGGCTTTATTGGTTTGGCATTAGGCTTACTTGCAAAAGGGCCAGTAGCGATTGTCATCATGGGTATCGCAGTATTCCCTTGGTTGGTCTTACAACACGGTTTCTTTGGCGCTTTTAAAGCGCTTTGGCAACGTTTCCCATTGTTGTCTGGTTTAGGTGTGATGTTAGCGATCGCTTTGCCTTGGTACATCATGGCAGAGATGGCGACACCGGGTTTCATTGATTACTTTATTGTTGGCGAACATTTTAAGCGTTTTGTTGTGAGTGGCTGGGAGGGGGATCTTTATGGATCTGCTCATGATGAAACACGAGGCATGATCTGGGTATTCTGGATTCAAGCCGCTGCGCCTTGGTCGATTGTATTACCGATATTGGCATTTGCTCGACGCAAGAGAATTGCAGAAATTAACGTTGAGAATAGCGGACTGTTTTCATTCCTTGTGTGTTGGTTGATTTCACCTTTGATTCTTTTCACTATGGCGGGCAATATTCTTCCTGCTTACGTGTTACCAGGTATTCCTGCTCTTGGTTTGTTGGTTGCTATACTCGTAGTGGAAAAAGATAAGAAGTGGTTCTCCAGCGTGGCCTTAGTTCTGCCAGTGTTGCTGATGATTGCGATGGTTTACCTAAACCTAGGTAAGGCGAACGAGAAGAGTGACCGTATCATCTTTGAACAGATTACGGATTCTGCGCCAAGCTTCTATGTGGGTAAGCGACCATTCTCAGGCCAATTTTATAGCCATGGGCAAGCAAAGAAACTGCTCGATATCGAGCAACTAGATGGCATCGACAAGTTCTACTTGATTGGTAAAAGAGCAGAAGTAGAAACCAAGATTAAAGACAACGCGTTAACTTGTATTTTGGAACCAACGGTGAAAATAAAGCGTGCTTTGTTTAGCTGTCATAGCCAAAACATCAAACCAAATTTGTCGTTGAGCCACATTCGAAGTGAAAGTGATGTTCAGCGTTAACTCAGGACTGCAAATGCTCAACAACAAGCTTCAGGCACACAGTCAAAAGCTCCAATCCCATCACAAGATGGTTCGATTTGCTGTGGTTGGTGCTGGTGGGTTTGTTGTTGATTGTGCGGTATTCGCCTTGCTGCATTACATTGTAGGTTTGCCTTTAATGACGGCGAGAATAGGCTCGTTCATTGCTGCTGCAACGACAACGTGGTTTGGTAATCGCGTGCTGACTTTTGGGTTCAAGGGGAAGGGGAGTTGGTCTGATAAACTGATTCAGTGGCAAAAATTCATGTTCTCCGCATCGATATCAGCGGTACCTAATCTACTGTGCTTTAAGTTGATGGCAGAACTACTGCCAGTGTTTACTGGCGCTGTGTTTATCGCAATGGCAGTTGGTATCTTGGTCGGTATGGTGACTAACTACCTGTTTAGTCAATACTGGGTCTTCACTCGTTAGATTCTTTGTAATCACATAGCCAAGTGACAGCTGGTACAAACACAAAAAAGCGCAGATAAATAGCTGCGCTTTGTATTTCATTACTATTAAGTTATTGGCTCACAATATTAGCGTTGTGTCGCGCGTTGGCGATTCTTTCCGTTGCCAGCAGGTTTGCCACCTTGACCATTGCCCGCTTTGTTGCGGTTTCCGCCGCTATTGCCTTGTGATTGACCACCAGGAGCTTTCTTAATGAAGCCTGTCGCTGGTTTACGAGCGTTGCCATTGCCGCTACCGTTTTGCTTTCCGTTTCCTTGGTTAGCATTGCCTTGGCTGTTGCCGTTAGCATTCGGCTTTTTACCACCAGGTTTGGAATGGTTGCGTGGCTTCTCGCCGCCTAAACCCGGTTGAGATTTGCTGTGCTTCGTTGCAAAACGCTGTGAGCCGTGACGACCAGACTTACGACGTTGTGCTGGTGTTTGTGCATCAAAATCTTCTGCTGGTACTAGGCAGTTTGCTTTATCACCGATCAAGTGCTGTTTACCCATGCTGATCAGAGCTTCACGGATGATCTTCCAGTTTTCTGGATCGTGGTAACGAAGCAGTGCTTTATGCAGACGACGTTGACGGTCACCTTTAGGCACTGGCACATCTTCACGCTTCTTATATTTCACACGCTTCAGAGGGTTCGTCTCTGAGTAGTACATCGACGTTGCATTACACATTGGTGATGGGTAGAAGTTCTGTACTTGGTCACACTCGTAGTTGTGCTTTTTAAGCCACATTGCAAGGTTAAGCATGTCTTCATCTTCTGTGCCCGGGTGAGCGGAGATGAAGTAAGGAATTAGGTACTGTTTCTTACCGGCTTCAGCGCTGTACTTTTCGAACATCTCTTTGAAACGATCGTAAGTGCCCATTCCCGGTTTCATCATCAGATCCAGTGGGCCTTTTTCAGTATGCTCTGGAGCAATCTTCAAGTAGCCACCTACGTGGTGAGTCACAAGCTCACGTACGTACTCTGGAGATTCAATCGCTAAGTCGTAACGAACACCAGAAGCGATCATGATCTTCTTAACGCCCGGTACTTTTCTTGCTGAGCGGTATAGGTCAATCGTGTGTTGGTGGTCTGTGTTTAGCTTTTCACAGATTTTCGGGAAAACACATGATGGGCGACGACAGTTAATTTCTGCTTTCGGATCGGAACAACCTAAACGGTACATGTTCGCCGTTGGGCCACCCAAGTCAGAAATAGTACCGGTAAAGCCAGGTACTTTATCTTTAATGTCTTCGATTTCATCCAAGATCGATTCTTTCGAACGGTTCTGAATGATACGACCTTCGTGCTCTGTGATTGAACAGAAAGAACAACCACCAAAACAACCACGCATGATGTTCACCGAGGTTTTGATCATGTCGTAAGCAGGAATCTTCGCTTTGCCGTACATAGGGTGAGGAACACGCTTGTAAGCAAGGCCAAACACGTAATCCATCTCTTCAGTCGTCAATGGAATTGGTGCTTGGTTAACCCAAAGTTCACGGTTACCATGACGTTGAATCAAAGCACGACCTGAATACGGGTTTGTCTCTAGGTGCAAGATACGGCTAGCGTGAGCGTAAAGAATACGGTCGTTGTTTAGCTTTTCGTATGCAGGGATACGAACGGCTGTTGTTTTTGCATCGTGACGAGAAGGGCGAATTGTAATCGGCTGCGCTTTTATTTCTTCTTTCTCATCTTTCTTAGTATCACATTGCGTTTCCACTTCGTACGGGTTTACCGGTACGTAAGCTTTGTTCGGCTTTTCGATACGAGAAGAGTCGATGATTTTGAAGCCTTCAGGCGCTGCAGCAAGATTGATTGCTGTACCACGAATGTCTGTCAGCGTTGACATGTCTTCGCCATCAGCGATGCGGTGTGCCACTTCAACCAGTGCGCGCTCGGCGTTACCAAAAAGAAGGATGTCTGCTTTTGCATCAAACAATACAGAGCGACGAACTTTATCCGACCAGTAGTCGTAGTGCGCAACACGTCGCAAGCTCGCTTCAATACCACCAAGAACGATTGGCGTGCCTTTGTAGGCTTCACGACAACGTTGAGAGTAAACCAGAGTTGCACGGTCAGGACGCTTACCACCTTCGTTATTTGGCGTGTAAGCATCATCGTGACGTAATTTGCGATCAGAGGTGTAGCGGTTGATCATGGAGTCCATGTTACCCGCTGTAATGCCGAAGAATAGGTTAGGTTTACCTAGCTTCATAAAGGCATCTTTATTGTCCCACTTTGGTTGAGCGATAATGCCCACGCGGAAACCTTGAGCTTCAAGGAGACGGCCGATGATAGCCATACCAAAGCTCGGGTGATCGACATACGCATCACCAGTTACAATAATAATGTCACAGCTATCCCATCCAAGAGCATCCATCTCCTTTCTACTGGTAGGCAAAAAGGGTGCAGTTCCGTAGCACTCGGCCCAGTATTTTTTGTGTTCGTGAATAGGAGTGATATCGCTGTACATATTTCAACCTCTGATTTTTGAGGCGGGAATTATAGCGGCATGAGACTAGACTAGCCAGTAGAACATGCCCCTGTTAGTTCTGGTGTCTTTCGTCTTTTTACGGTAATGGCGACAAAAGAGCCATAAAACAGCATAGTTGAAGTCTTGAATAACGTCGCTAATTTATGATTTTGATTAGTGTTCGCAGCAGTTTTTGATATTATTCGCGAAAATAAGTCTGAAGAAGTAGATCCACAATGGTCGAAACGTTATTAGTACAATTTGCTCCGATGCTTTTAGGAGCCCAACTGATCTTAACCCTCATCCTGGTAAAAGGGGATATTTGCCCAGGACAACGTGGTCGTATCCACAAGATGTTGCCTGCGATTGGCGTGCTTTGGCTTGCCGTTGCTTCGGTTAAAATTGAAGCATTCCTTGTCGTATTCACAATCTTTTATTTCTACTCACAAGTTCAAACTAAGAAGACTCGTGATTCTGGCCCTATCTGGGTGATGTATCTTGCTTGCGGTTTAGCGCTGTCATACGTTGCAATTCAAGCGACTGAACAAGTAACCACTGTCGGTATCATTACGACTCTGCTGTTGGTCGTATTATTAGGTGCTGCGTTTGGTCATTTATTGCTGACGATCGCAAGAACGCGTTTGCAAGCATTCCACCGTGTTTTGCCAGTGGTGGGTGTATTGACGGGCATGTTGGTGGTACTGGCAACAGTCGTGAATGTTTACTCACTCTCTGAAGCTCAGTTAGAGCCAGTAATTTCCACCTTGCTATTTAGCTTCGCTTTGTTGATCTCTTCTATCGTGGTGTGGTGTTGGCATCTACTGTTCGTCAAGACCCCTGAAAAGCTGCAACTGACGGTTTCGTTATTGATGTTATTGGCGGCTGCTGTTGGTTTAACGCCAGTTTGGGCACTTTAGTCGCTCATTCTTATTAATCACGTACTCTCATTAAGAAGTGTGATCAGTTTTTTAGCATGGCGTTGGTAAGCGTTCTAAACTTAATTTTAGTCGGTGTGTTCGTAAGGAGTACGAGATGGATTTAAGTAACGTTAAAAGTCTGGATAGCATTATCTTGCTGGGAATAGTGAACGAAAAACTGCGCTTAGAGTGCGACAGTTTTGAAGAGCTCATTAGCATGTATGAGATGGATATAGAAAGTGTCGTCGGCAAGCTTGATATGCTTGGCTATCAATACGATCCGCTGACTAATCAGTTTAAGTCATACGCAAGATAGTCTATTTTTCGCGAATCAACAGATAACGCAAAACAAGCGCTACTAAACCTAAAAAGTCACAGATAATCTGTGACTTTTTTGTTTATGATTTGCGTGTCTGGCGTTTGCTTTTTGTCTTAGCGAACACAATCAGAAATACCGTTAAACGACCTTTATTCCATCCAGGTGGCTCTTACTCTGCTGCCTTGCAGTGCTGAAGAATGCTTGCAGATAACGCTTGTCTTTCTCTGAGTTTCTTACCGCTGCAAACAGTCTTCTTGAAAGCCCTTTACCTAACGGTTTACTGGCGATTAAGCCTTGTCGTGAAAATTCACTGATCGCCCAGTTTGGCAATGCTGCGACACCTAATCCTGCCGATACCATTTGCACCAACATCAAGGTGTTGTCTGCTTGCTTCCACTTCTTAGGTTCTACACCTGCAGGTTGCAAAAAGTGCTTCACAACATCCAAACGCTGTTTTTGAACTGGATAGGAGAGCATGGTGAGATCGCTAAGATCTTGCGGAGCAATGCTTGGCTTATCAGCCAAAGGCGAGTTAATTGCAGTGATCAAACGCATCTCGAAGTCGAAAAGTGGCTCATAGTGAACCTCTGAACGTGGCTGAATGTCTGAGGTGATCACCAAGTCTAATTCACCAGCCATTAATGCGGGTAGGGGTTCAAAACCAAAGCCTGACGAAAAATCTAATGTCACACTCGGCCAAGCAACTTGGTACTCCTTCAAAGCGGGCATTAACCATTGGAAGCATGAGTGACACTCGATCGCCATGTGCAAACGCCCATTCACGTCCTCTTTTAGGCTTGCGAGTTCGTTCTCTGCTTTAGCGATTCTTGGCTGTATCTCATCGGCGAGCTTAAGCAAAATCTCACCTTCAGAGGTGAATTTAACTGGCCTCGTTTTACGCAGGAAAAGCTGACCGCCAATACGCGCCTCAAGGTCTTTCAATTGGTGAGAAAGCGCCGATTGAGTTAGGTGAAGAGAGGTCGCTGTGGCTGTGAGTGAGCCGCTGTCTCTTAAGGTGGTCAATGTTCGCAGATGTTTAAGCTCTATCATGAGTATTCCTCATATTCCCTAAGCCAATTCAATATTTCTTAATAATCACCCTACGGGGTTTTTTATCATTTGTAAACGTCTAGATGTCCAGATGGATTTAATTGTGTTCATCTCTGACTCGCTGATGATGAATATTTTTAATAAACAAGATGAATATTTGGACGTTGTTCGTCGAGCTGATTCGGTAGATAGTTTAGCCATCCGGACGCCTTTTTATGAAAGCAAGAACACAATAGGCAGTCTGAAAAGATACTAACAATTATTGAATAAGGAATCGGTTCATGACGACAACAACGCATATTCTTGGCTACCCACGTATTGGTGAAAAACGCGAACTCAAATTCACACTAGAGAAGTACTGGCGCGGTGAAATTGGTCAATCTGAACTCAAACAACTAGGCAGCGAGCTGAGAAATCGTAACTGGAATGTACAAGCTGATGCGAATCTTAGCTTTGTAACTGCGGGTGACTTCGCATGGTACGACCATGTGTTAACAACGACTTTGCTCTTGGGCCATGTACCAAAACGTCACGCTGGTGGATCTGAAGAAGAGAAAGCCTTCCCAGACTTAGATACCTTGTTCCGCGTTGGCCGCGGGCAATCTCAAACTCAAATACAATCTCAAAAGCTGCCAACTTGTTGTGGCGGGAAACATGGTTCAGAAAGTGCCAAAGATGGTACTGCAGCATCTGACATGACCAAGTGGTTCAACACGAATTATCACTACATTGTTCCAGAGTTCAGTAAAGATGATTCGTTTGAAGTGAGCTGGCCACAACTGTTTGATGAAGTGAATGAAGCCATTCAAGCTGGGCATCAGGTGAAGCCAGTTCTTCTAGGTCCGCTGTCTTACTTATATCTAGGCAAAGAAGTGGAAGAGGGCTTTGACCGTTTAACCTTGCTTCCACGTCTACTTACTGCCTACCAAGCGATTTTAGCTAAGCTTGCCAAGTTGGGCGTTGAGTGGGTGCAAATCGATGAGCCCATACTATCCCTGGAACTTGAAACTAAGTGGGCTGATTCATTCAAACTGGCTTATCAAGTGATTCAAGGCGATGTGAAACTATTGCTTACTACTTACTTTGATTCAGTGACTGATACGTTAGATAAAATCGTAAAACTGCCAGTGAATGGTTTACATATCGACTTGGCTGCCGCACCGCAGCAACTTGATGAAGTGGTGAATAAACTACCTGAAGATTGGGTGCTCTCTGCAGGTGCAATCAATGGCCGTAATATTTGGCGAGCTGACTTAGCCGCGCAGCTTGAGTTACTACAGCCAGTGAAAGAGAAGCTAGGAGACAAATTGTGGGTCGCAAGTTCATGTTCGTTGCTGCATAGCCCAGTCGACCTTGAGTTAGAAGAGACACTCAGCGAAGAAGTGAAGAGTTGGTTTGCCTTTGCAAAACAGAAAGTGACTGAGGTGAGCTTATTGGGTGCAGCGCTGGACGGCGATCAAAATGCCATTTTAGCGTGCGAGACTTATAGCCAGCCGATTGTAGCTCGTAAGAGTGCAACTCATGTTAATAAGCCACAGGTACAGGCTCGCCTCAACACGATTACCAAAGCACTCGCTGACCGTAGTGCCCCTTACCCAGAGCGAGCTGCACATCAGTCGGAAGTTTTAGGTTTACCATTACTGCCAACGACTACGATTGGTTCTTTTCCACAGACTGGTGAGATACGTGTTCAGCGCAGCGCTTATCGCAGCGGGAAATTGAGTGAAGCGGAATACACGACTGCACTAAAAGGTCATATCGCCGATGCGGTGAAGCGTCAAGAAGCACTCGATTTAGATGTGTTGGTGCATGGAGAAGCGGAACGTAACGACATGGTGGAGTACTTTGCAGAGAACTTAGCAGGTTTTCAGACCACCAAATTTGGCTGGGTACAAAGCTACGGCTCTCGCTGCGTGAAACCTGCGATTGTGGTCGCGGACATTGAGCGTGAAAAACCGATGACGGTTGAGTGGTCGACTTATGCACAATCACTGACATCTAAGCAGATGAAAGGCATGCTGACTGGCCCGGTCACTATTTTGTGTTGGACGTTCCCGCGTGAGGATATCTCGCGTAAAGATATTACTAACCAATTAGCATTTGCGCTGCGTGATGAAGTATCTGACCTACAAGATGCAGGAATCAACATTATTCAGATTGATGAACCTGCGATTCGTGAAGGTTTACCATTGAAAAAACGTGACCATGCAGAATACTTAGAATGGGCAGTTGATGCCTTTAAGATCTCAGCCGCGAGTGCCAAGCCTGAGACGCAAATCCATACACACATGTGTTACAGCGAGTTCAACGAAATCATTGATTCAGTGGCCGCACTAGACGCTGACGTAATTACCATTGAGACCTCTCGTTCGAATATGGAATTGCTTAAAGCGTTTGAAGAGTTCAATTACCCGAATGCTATTGGTCCAGGTGTTTACGATATTCACTCGCCAAACATTCCATCGCAAGAGTGGATCATTGGTCTGTTGAAGAAAGCAGCGGAGAAAATTCCGGCAGAACGTTTATGGGCAAACCCAGATTGTGGTCTAAAGACACGTAATTGGGCAGAAACAGAAGCAGCACTGACTAACTTAGTCTCTGCGACTAAGGCACTGCGTAAAGAGTGGGAGTCAACAGAAGCTTAACTATCATTAGAGCTATATGACTCAAAATAAAAAGCCTCGTAACTGCGAGGCTTTGAAGTTCATATTTGTTCGAATCTCGAATCTCGAATCTAGCTGCTGCTCTGGCAAGTATCTTTGCTGATCAGCTTCTCAACCATCAATTGTCCGCGTGTGTTGCGAATCTTAATGTTGTAAGCCAAGCCCATGTCTAGGTTTGCTCTTACTTCTGAGTTAGTGCAGTAGCTATTCACACTCATATCAACAACTTGGTTTAAAGGCTTCGCACCTTTAGCATCTTGGTTGTAGATCATCATGATTTCAATCACGGTGTTTTTTGCGAGTACTCGCATGACCGACAACGGGCCGTACTCAATCGGCAAGCCGGCAGATAAAACGCCAGCACGGTGCTGAGCCATCATCTCTAGCTGTCTTTGTTCGTCATGCTCACTTGATGAACAGCCTGCAAGCAGAGCTAAAGCCAGTGAGCCAATAATCCATTTTTTCACGTTAAAATACTTTCTTGAATGGTTTAACAATAACATTTTGGTAGACACCAGCAGCGATGTACGGGTCTGCGTCTGCCCACGTCTGTGCATCTTCTAAAGAATTAAACTCAGCAATCACAGTCGAACCTGTGAAGCCTGCTTCACCAGGGTTATCTGAGTCAATGGCTGGCATTGGGCCTGCTGTTAACAGTCGGCCTTCATCGTGAAGTGTTTGTAGGCGTTCTAAATGTTGTGGGCGAACACTTAGGCGTTTTTCTAATGAATTTTCGACGTCTTGAGAAAAAATCACGTACCACATATTGAGATATCCTTATTTTACTTCACTAAATTGGGGCGTTTAAATTCGCTATCTTGCTAATTTACGCGAACTAATTGGTATTGGAAGGACTAATGATAAGAAATTGTGAATTGGTGCGGGAGAGTGAGAAGGTCTTTAGCATTTTTAATCGAAATGGCTAAAGACCTTACAGTGCGATAGGGCTGTCGAAAGTCCTATTTATTGATAGAGCGAGGCTTGCCACTTTCATCAACTGCCACGTAATTGAACGTCGCGCCACACACCTTGTAACGGTCGCCGATGCCGTGATCAAGTACAGGCTTAACCCATACTTCTAGGTCGATATTCATCGAGCTACGACCAATTTTAGTACAGTCACCATAAACGCACACCACATCACCTACTGAAACCGGCTGTTTGAACTCGATACTCGATACTGAAACGGTGACTATTTTGCCGTTAGAGATCTCTTTTGCCAGTATGCCGCCAGCAAGGTCGAGTTGAGACATTATCCAACCACCGAAAATCTGGCCTGCTGCATTGGTATCAGAAGGCATCGCCAAGGTGCGAAGAAGTAAAGAACCAATTGGGTTCAAAGTTGATTGAATCGTCATTGTAGTACTCTTGGTGGTATTGATTATCTTAAATAAAAACTGATGTGTTGACTGATTGGGTACATTGGCAAATGAGTGCAATGAACAACAAGAAACCAGATGGCCGTTAATTTAGTGAGATTGTCACTAAATAATAGGCTTTATTTTGACCAGTTTCCGCAACACAGAAAAGCCAACGGCCAATGATCACGAGTATCATTGGCCGCTAGGTATAGCATATTGACAAGAATTGTAACAAAAACGGAATGAGGACTCACCCCTTGGGGTTACTTCTCGTCAGTATTTTTATCAGTTAGCTCTTGCTGCTCTTTTTGTAGCTGTTGATCTTTTGGTAAATGCTTATAGATGTAGGCACCCGTAAGCAGCGTAAATAGTAATGTTGCTATTAGCAGGCCAAACACCTTGAAGTTAACCCACACATCCAATGGTAGGCTGAAAGCAACGTAAACGTTGAGAATGGCACATAGGGTAAAAAATAGAGTCCAAGCCCAGTTGATCTTGCCCCATATGGCATCAGGCAGTGTGATCTCTTTACCCAACATGCCTTTAATTGCTGATTTTCCCATAAGGTGGCTGGCTGTCAGGCCAATAGCGAATAGAGCGTAAACGATCGTCACTTTCCATTTTATGAAGTTGTCGTCGTGCAAGAAGATGGTCATGCCACCAAATACGGCAACCATAAGGAACGTGATGATCTGCATTTTTTCTACTTTCTTGTAGATGAAGTATGTCAAAATAATTTGAACTGCAGATGCAACGATCAAAGCACCAGTCGCTGTATAGATGTCATACATCTTATACAGCGCAAAGAAAATAATGAGAGGAATGAAATCAAGAATTTGTTTCATGAGGCACTGACTATCCAGTTAATTGAGTTGCAGACAGTCTAACGAAAACTGTCTCGATGCTAAATAGCCCGAGACAATTGGGTACTAATTAATTCAATCTAACCGCTCATCGTGTTTAACGAGTTTTAACAGATTATCTCATTGACGAGGTTTGGTAGCGAGGTATCAGCTTCTTGATGTCTTCAAGGTAGCCTTCGCTCTTCAAGCTATCTAAGGTATTTTCGAGTTCTTGCTCACTCATGGCAAAACACGTCGATTTACCCGTTGTTAGATCTAGGTACTCGTGATATTCACGTTCTGTGAAGTGGCCAATTCGATCCATTAGCAGGGTTTTAATTCCATGGTGAATTAAGCCGTAATACGTATGTCTTTGTAAGGTCATAGCCTATCCTCCGTGACAAGCTGCAGTGATAATGATGCAACCTGCTGTATATTGGTTGGGTTATCTATGACAAAGCAATTCGAATGCCATTTTTTCCAATTGAATAGAGCGTCTCCCCAATCAAATAGAATTGAACTTCTTTTCAATTAGTTAAAGGAACGTACGTTCTATTATCTAAACACCAATACGGGGCTGACGGAAAATAGTTTTATTTTGAGAATGGTAAAATTCTCATTATGACGATCTACTGAAGCTTTTAGGCTCCTGAATTGGCAATTTGATAACCGTTAATCGACTAGCCAATCGACTAAGGTTGATAGCGAGGCATTCTGACGGTTTTTGGGTTGTAATAGGAAGTATCCATTTCCCGAAAAGACACTGCCTTCACTCACTTTCACCAATCTACCTAAATCAATATCTTGCGTGGCCAGCGTGATGTCGCCTATGGCAATACCAAACCCTTGAATGGCAGCATTCATAGCTTGATCGAGTGTCGCGAATTGCTGGTTGTTCTTACTTGAAAGGTCGTGGCTTCCTATGTGTTCCAACCAAAGTCGCCAATCACTCTGCTCATTGTTGGCGTGTAGCCAAGTGTATTGGGCAAGCTTGTGTGGCTTGATGATGGTCGACGCGTCGTTGACAAGATGGCTTTTGGTAATGCTTTGCGCTTGGCAGACAGGAGCTAGTTGCTCGTTGAACAGTAGTTGGCTAACAATTGAGTGTTGGTTTGGTTTCTTGCCATAAATAATCACCGCATCGAAGGGATCAAAGCTTGGCTCAAAAACGTGCTTGATGGTCGACGTGAGCTCGACATCAATATCAGGATAGGCCTGTTGAAAGGACATCAACTTAGGCAATAACCAAGAGGTAATACAGCTCGGTGCGTTGAGTTTGATCTTGGAGGGAGAGCTAGCCACTTGATTTAGAGCCGATTGCAGTTGATGAATCGTTCCTTGTATCAAGGGAACCAGTTCTTCTCCTTTCGGCGTTAAAGACAGCCCGCGAGCATGACGATAGGAGAGATCACAGCCAAGGCTTTCTTCAAACGACAACACCTGACGACTGACTGCACCTTGCGTGACATTGAGCTCATGTGCAGCTCGCGTAAAGTTGAGATGCCTTGCCGTAGACAAAAACGCGAGTAAGGTTTTGGTTGAAGGTAGTGTGCGATTCATATCTTGACCTATGATTTTTTATCATGGCTATTATGTGATTATTTCGATTCATTTATCAATAGTGTTCTGTTTGAATGTAAATACTTAATCATCATTTGTGATTCAATATGTGTATAAGTCACATTTTTTGAATATTAAGGCAATGATGAAGACATTGTGATTTTGTGAAAGGGATAGCTTCTTGACATCTTTTATTGATAGCTTAGTACCTCAGGCTGTAAAAAAATTAATACCTTATCAATCAGCTAGAAGAATTGGTGGTGATGGACGTGTCTGGCTAAACGCCAATGAATTGGAAAGCTCGCTGTTTCAAGGAGAAGCAAGTCACAACCGATACCCAGACTTCTTACCACAAGATATTGCTAAGGCTTACCAAGATTACTGTGGCACTGATGCTGCGACTGTTGCCGTTCGTGGTGCAGATGAAGCGATTGATTTGCTGATCAGAACATTCTGTAAACCGGCGAGCGACAACATACTTATCTGTTCTCCAACGTATGCGATGTATGAGTTTTGCGCCGATGCATTGGCGATTAATACCTTGGACTCTCCATTGCAGGAAGACTTCAGCCTGAACGTCGCTGATATCGTGAATAAAGCGGAACTGGCGAATATCGTGTTTCTTTGTTCACCAAACAACCCAACGGGTAATGTGATTCCTAAATTGGATTTGATTCAGGTACTGGAAGGCACGATTGGAAAGTCGCTAGTGGTAGTCGATGAAGCGTATATCGAATTTGAACCACAAACGTCAGCCGTTAGCCTTATTGAACGCTATCCACATTTGGTTGTGATTCGCACTTTGTCGAAGGCGTTTGGATTGGCTGCGGTTCGTTGTGGCTTTATCTTAGCGAGTCAAAATGTGATGCAGTATATCGCGAAGCTGATTCCACCTTATCCGATGCCAGATTGTTCATCTCAAATCGTTTTAGACGCTTTGTCTGATGAACGAGTCTCTGTGATGGAAGACGCGACGCTAAAATTGGTCGAGCTACGTAACTGGTTTGCTTGTGAGTTAACGCAGTTTGATTTCATCGAGTCAGTTTACCCCTCATCGACGAACTTTATTTTGCTACGTCAAAAACCTGGGTATCAAGTGTTCAGTGTATTGGCGAAGGATAGCATTGTGATAAGGAATCAAAACCACGAACCTGCCTTGCGTAACTGCGTACGAATCAGTATTGGTAGCCAAGAGAGCATGCTAGAAGTGATAACGTCACTTACACGCTACCAAACCGAGCTACAACAGACTCAACAAGATCAGCAAAAACGAAAGCATCAACAAGATCAATATATAGAAATTCAATCTCAACTCGATAAAGATCATATCTAGGATGGCAATGATGAAAAAGATAATACTAGGACTCGCTTTTACGGCCGCTTTACTTGGTACAACGGTACAGGCAAAAGAAATCCGTTTGGCGTCAGACTTTACGTATCCGCCATTCAACTACAAAAACAGTGCCGGTGTGCCTGTCGGGTTTGATATTGAGATAGCTGATGCCTTGTGTGAGCAAGCCAAGCTCGATTGTACTTGGGTTTCACAAAGTTGGGATTCGTTGATTCCAAGTTTATTGGCAAGAAAGTCAGATGTGATCATGGCGTCGATGCGTATTACCGAAGAGCGTAAGCGCAAGATCTTGTTCACTGATAAGTACTACCAGACCCCAGCTGTGTTTGTTGCTGCTAAAAGCGCGGAGTTCAGCGTTGATGAGGCAGGCTTAGCAGGCAAAACCATCGGTGTTCAGCAAGGTACGATTCACGATCGCTACGTAACTGACAAGTTTGGCGATGTGGCAAACATTAAGCGTTATACCGGCCAAGATGAAGTTTATCTGGATCTGCAAAACGGTCGTCTAGATCTAACTTTCGGCAACTCAGATCAACTGTCATTGGCTTTCTTAGATAAGAAAGAAGGCGAGGGCTTTGAGTTCAAAGGCAAAGCAGTAACCGACAAAGCCTACATTGGCGAGGGTACGGCGTTAGCATTAAGAAAACAGGATTCAAAACTGGCGAAACAATTCAATGCCGCGATTGAGGAGATCAGATCGAACGGTACCTACGACAAGATCGCGTCTAAGTACTTTACGTTTGATATCTATGGCGCTGATTTATAATTCGTCTAACGCCTAAATTAGAACACCAAACACAAAAAATCCGAGGGCTGTGAGGCTCTCGGATTTTTTAGTTTAAGCTGGTGGTGCTAATTCAGTCACCACTAGCTTAGCGTTTATTTATTACGCTTGCTGTTTTTGTAGCTCAGCTTCTTTCGTTTCGTCTTCGATTAGAGAATCAACGATTACGGCACATGCTGCATCACCAGTGATGTTTAGAGCAGTACGGATCATGTCGAAGATACGGTCGAGAGCGAACAACAGAGGTAGACCTTCGATAGGGATACCAGCCGCAAGAAGAACTGCAACCACTAGGAAAGAAGGACCTGGAACACCAGCTTGACCAACTGCACCTAGCGTAGACGTTACGATGATAGCAACGTAAGCGCCCATAGATAGGTCGATGTTGAACAGCTGTGCGAAGAAGATAGCCACTAGGCCGTAGTAGATCGCGTTACCAGACATGTTGATCGTCGCGCCAAGAGGCAGAACGAATGAAGCAGTAGAGTTACGAACGCCAAGCTCTTTCTCAACTGTTTCCATTGTTACTGGTAGTGTTGCCATTGATGAAGCAGTTGATAGTGCTACCGCTTGAGGCTTCTTCATTGCTACTAGGAACTTCTTAGCTGAAGTCTTAGTGAAGATTTGAATCATCAGTGGGTAGGCAACAAAGCCGAAAATCAGGATCGCAGCGATGTAAACAATGAACAGTTTGAACACAACCATAAGTGCGCCGAAACCGAAAGTACCTACTGCTTCTGCCATTAGGCCGAATACGCCAAGTGGTGCGATGATCATCACCTTGTTGATCATCCAAACCATAGCGTCAACAATCGCGTTTACGCCATTGATGATAGGGTCACGTTTTTCTTTCGCTTGCTTAGAAAGCGCGATACCAAAGAACAAGCAGAAAACGAGAATTTGCAGAATGTTTGCTTCATTCAATGATTGGAAAACGTTGGTAGGGATCATGCCAGTGATGGTTGCCCAGAACGTTGGAAGTTCGCCTTTCGCAGCGTATTCAGAAGAGAACATGCCTTCAACGCCAGAAACATCGATACCACGACCCGGTTCGAATACTTCACCCATTACCAGCGCTAGTGCTACAGCAAGTGCAGACGTTAGTGCAAAGTAACCTAGTGTTGTTACACCGACTTTACCTGCAGATGAACTGTTGCCCAGACCAGCAGCACCTGAAATCAGTGCAACTGCTACTAGAGGGATAACCAGCATCTTGATCAAATTGATGAAGATAGCGCCCAGTGGAGCGAACATAGTTGCGCTGTCACCCATCATCGCACCGACTACAGTACCGACGATCATTGCAATAACGACTTGAACGCCGATGTTGCTTAGTAAACTCTTTTCTTTTAACACTTCCATAACCTCTGTGCTACTAAATATAAAAATCCCAGAACTACTCACCAATGTACGATGTACCATTGGATTAATATTTCGCGAAGAGTTTTACACGTATCCTTTACATTTATCAATATGAGCAGAGGTGAAAGTCCTCCAAAAATAGGTGGTCTAATGTCATTTATTGATTTTGCACAACAATGCAATCGTTTGCTTTGGTTTTTTATTGCGATGTTATTTGTTGGATTTATAAAAGTCTTTTTGCTGGGTGCTTTGTGAATGATTTCGAGGCGTTGGTATTAGAACTGTTTTGTTAACATTTGGTTTTCATTTTTGGGTGTTTTTTAGTCTGGGGATTTGAGTGAATTGAAAGATGCGTGTTGTGTGAAATTTCGCCTGAACTATGCTTAAGGTATCTATTTATTACCAAGATGTTATCTCTACGCTTTAAATAAAACGTCTATCTAGCATCTCAGTTGTAAGGAGAGGGGCTATGACTTTTATATTAAAGTACTTGTTTGCGTTTTTTCTGTTGTTCAGCTCTGTGTTTGCTCAGGCCGATGATGTCTGGGTTATTGAGGTGAATGGAGGGATAGGTCCCGCGACCAGTGACTACCTCACTAGAGAAATAGAACAAGCTTACGATGAGCAAGCTAAATTCATCATTTTGAAAATGAACACGCCCGGCGGGTTAGATTCGTCGATGCGCGACATTATTCGATCCATCACCACGTCACCGATTCCGATAGCAACTTGGGTTGGGCCCGCGGGCTCACGTGCGGCGAGTGCGGGAACCTACATTCTACTTGCTAGTCACATTGCCTCCATGGCGCCCGGAACTAATTTGGGCGCAGCCACGCCGGTGTCTCTTGGCGGTGGCAAAGCGCCGACTAATCCATTATCACCTCAAGACGATGCCAATAAAGATGATAACGCGTCAGCAAGTGAGCAAGACGAAACGAAACAAGAGAATTCAGACCAAGTAAAAGCCTCCACTGCGATGGAGAAGAAAGTCATCAATGATGCTGCTGCCTACATCGTTAGTTTGGCTAAGCTGCACAAACGTAACGAAGAATGGGCAGAAAAAGCGGTAAGAGAAGCGGCGAGTTTGGACTCAGAGAATGCGCTCGAACTTAACGTGATTGATTTCATCGCGAGCGACCTACAGCAATTGGTTGAGTTGAGTAATGGACGCACCATCATAATCAATGGTGTCAGTCAGGAAGTCCAACTTAGTGATGTTGCTTTTGTCGAGCGAGAACAAGACTGGCGCTTTAGTTTGCTTTCGGTGATCACTAATCCAAATGTTGCTTACATTCTGATGCTAATCGGTATCTATGGCTTGCTCCTTGAGTTCTATAACCCCGGCGTTGGTTTACCGGGTGTATTAGGGGGAATTTGTTTGCTACTCGCCATGTATTCCTTACAAATGCTGCCAGTGAGTTACGCAGGCCTTGCGTTAATTCTATTGGGAATTGCCCTCATGGTGGCAGAAGCCTTTAGCCCGAGTTTTGGTATCTTCGGGTTGGGTGGCGTCGCCGCATTCACTTTGGGCTCGATCATGCTGATGGACACAGAGGTACCGGGTTACCAAATTGCATTGCCGCTAATCATTGGGATCGGTTTGTTCTCTGTTGCCTTTATCGTCGTCACCATATCCATGTTAGTTCGAGTGAGAAGCAAGCCAGTGACTACGGGGATGGAAGCGGTTGTCGGTGATACAGGTAAAGTGGTAAGCGGTTTCCCAGGAGCAGGTCGAGTATTGGTCGAAGGTGAGATCTGGCAAGCCAAATGCGCGAGTGAACTGCAAGCGGGGCAGATTATCAGAGTCACCAAGCTCACAGGGCTTTCTTTGGATGTTGAAGCGCTGTCCGATGATACACCATCGAAACTTGGTTAGTGCGGACTGTTAGCACGTATTGTTAGCGTGGAATGCTAGGACAAACTTGATTGAATTATTTATTGCTTAACCATCGTTACCATTAGGGGGCGGTTATGTTTATACACACTATAGGTATTGTCATCGTGCTCGTTATCTTGTTGATAGCCAGTATGTTCAGAGTTCTGCGCGAGTACGAGCGTGCAGTAGTGTTCTTCTTAGGGCGCTTTTACGGTGTTAAAGGACCAGGTTTGATAATCATCATTCCTTTTATCCAACAAATTGTGCGAGTGGATCTACGAACTATCGTTTTGGATGTACCGACGCAAGATTTGATTACTCGAGATAACGTGTCGGTTAAGGTCAATGCTGTGGTCTATTTTCGAGTGCTTGATCCGAAAATGGCGATCAACAACGTTGAGAACTATCTTGAGGCCACCAGTCAACTTTCACAAACAACGTTACGTTCTGTTCTAGGGCAACATGAGTTGGACGAGCTATTGTCAGAGCGAGAAGAGCTCAATAGAGATTTGCAATCGATACTGGATCAACACACCGATAACTGGGGGATTAAGATTGCCAATGTCGAGATCAAGCATGTCGATCTAGATGACAGCATGGTGCGAGCTCTTGCTAAACAAGCAGAGGCGGAACGTTCTCGTCGAGCCAAGGTGATACATGCAACGGGTGAGTTAGAGGCATCAACTAAGTTAAGAGAAGCCGCGGAAGTGCTAAACAAAGCACCTAACGCCATTCAGTTGCGTTACATGCAGACTCTAACCGAAGTGGCGAATGAACGCACCACGACCATCGTCTTCCCGATGCCTGTCGACTTGGTGGATAAGATCACCGACCCCATCAAAGCGACACTTAATGAAGCTGCTATTAAGAAAGCGATGAAAGTGGATGATTAGCTAGCGTGAATGACAAGCAATAAAAAAGGCTCCACATCTGTGGAGCCTTTTGATATTTGAAGAGTTAGTTCTATTTATTGACCGTAGATTACTTTTGCGTAGCCGCTTTCATTGGCGTAACAAACTCAGCAAGTGCTTTAAGCATTGCTTCTGGTTGTTCAACGTTGTTTTCAATGATTTTTACGACCGCTGAGCCAGAGATCGCACCGGCAGCGCCAGCTTCGATGGCTTCTTTGACTTGCTCAGGAGCCGAGATACCGAAACCAAGCAGTGCTGGTGGCGCGTCAAACTTGTTCAAACGATCAAGCAGTGCGGTTACTGGCATGTTTGCTTTGGTTTCTGCACCCGTTACGCCAGCACGAGAAAGTAGGTAAGTGTAACCACCACCTAGCTCAGAAACTGATTGAAGCGTCTCATCACTTGCTGTTGGTGGAGCAATAAAGATTGGGTGAACGCCAAACTTCTTCGCTGCCGCAACAAACTCGCCACTTTCGTTAGTTGGTACGTCAGCAATCAATACTGAATCGATACCCGCATTAGCACAACGCTCGTAGAAGTTCTCGATACCACGTGCGTAAACCAAGTTCGCGTACATCAGTAGGCCAATTGGTAGCTCTGGGTATTTCGCGCGGATTTGTCCAATAAGATCAAAACACACATCAGGTGTTACTTTAGAATCTAACGCACGAATGTTCGCACCTTGGATTGTTGGGCCATCAGCCAGTGGATCAGAGAACGGAATGCCAAGTTCAAGCGCATCAGCCCCCGCTTCTACCAGCGTTTCCATGATCTTAAGTGATTGCTCAGGGTTAGGATCGCCAACCGTTACGAATGGTACAAATGCGCCCTGATTCTTTTCAGCTAAGCGAGTGAAGAGTGATTGATAGCGATCCATTATAATGCTCCTTTCTCTTTAAGAATGTCGTGTACAGAGAAAATGTCTTTGTCACCACGGCCAGATAAGTTAACTACCAATAGTTGTTCTTTCTCTGGGTCGTCGTGAGCCATTTTGATTGCATGAGCCAAAGCATGAGATGACTCTAGCGCTGCGATAATACCTTCGTTACGTGCGATAGCTTGGAAAGCTTCTAGTGCTTCGTCATCAGTCACGTTGTCGTATTCAGCACGGCCAATGGCATTTAGGTGCGCGTGTTGAGGACCAACTGATGGAAAGTCTAGACCCGCAGAAACAGAGTAAGACTCTTCCACTTGGCCATTTTCATCTTGCATTAGCGGTGCTTTCATACCGAAGAAGATGCCGGTTTTACCGTGTTTAAGCGGCGCGCCGTGTTGGTCGGTATCAATACCTTTACCTGCAGGCTCAACACCGATTAGGCGTACAGACTCTTCTTCAATGAAGTCAGCGAACATACCGATAGCGTTTGAACCACCGCCGACACAAGCGATAACCGCATCAGGAAGGCGACCTTCACGAGCTAGAATTTGGTTCTTCGTCTCTTCACCAATCATGCGTTGGAAATCACGAACAATCGTTGGGAATGGGTGAGGACCCGCAGCCGTACCCAGTAGGTAGTGTGCGTCTTCATAAGTTGCAGACCAGTCACGTAGCGCTTCGTTACATGCATCTTTTAGCGTTGACGAGCCAGAATGAACAGGGATAACCTCTGCGCCCATTAGCTTCATGCGGAACACGTTCGGGCTTTGACGTTCAACGTCTTTTGCACCCATGTAAACACGACACTTCAGACCTAAGAGAGCACAAGCTAGAGCCGTTGCAACACCGTGTTGGCCTGCGCCAGTCTCAGCGATGATTTCCTGCTTACCCATGCGTTTTGCCAGCAATGCTTGACCAAGTACTTGGTTTGTCTTGTGGGCGCCACCGTGAAGTAGATCTTCACGCTTAAGGTACAGTTTGGTTTTTGTGCCTTTAGTTAGGTTACGAGTCAACGTTAGTGCCGTTGGACGACCAGCGTACTCTTGAAGAAGCGTCATGAATTCACTGCGGAACTCAGGATCGGCTTGCGCATCGATAAATGCTTGTTCAAGTTGGTCTAGTGCTGGCACTAGGATCTGCGGTACGTATTGACCACCGTATTCACCAAAGTAGGCATCGAGTTTAGCCATTGTGTTATTCCTTCAATTCTATTGATGTGTATTCACACCAAGTCATTTAATCTTGCTTGAGCTCCGCAAAAGGCAAAGCCCACAAATAAGTTTCTAGTGATTAGGCTCGTAATTTAGAAAAGCTTAGTAATTACGAATCGCTGTAAAAGCGCGTTGCAGTTTGTCTGCGTCTTTTTTACCTGGAGCTGATTCAACGCCAGAGTTTAGGTCTAATCCTAAGCAGCCTAACTTAGCCGCTTGGTTAGCATTTTCTGGATTTAGACCACCAGCCAACATGATTGCGCTTTGGTTATTGATTAGGCTCCAATCGAACGCTTGACCAGTACCACCTGTTTGAGAACCCACTTTAGTATCGAGTAGGTGACGAGTCACGTTGCTTTCCAGTAATTCTGGTAGTGAGCTTTTAGCACCGGAAGCAACACCGTAAGCTTTCCAAATCTCAACGCTTTCAGGCAGTGATTGCTTTAGTTCATCGACAAACGCTTGAGACTCGTCACCGTGCAGCTGCACAGCGAACAGGCCTAGCTCAGAAACCGTTTTTGCCACGTCAGTAACGCTATGGTTTTGGAACACGCCGACATAGTTCAAAGGAGCGCCACTCATGGTCAAACGAGCCGCTTCAATATCCACATGACGTTTAGATGCTTCAACGAAAATCAAACCACCGAAGACTGCACCTGCTTGATACGCTTTTGCGGCATCGTCAGGGTGGGTTAAACCACACACCTTATTTTCACCGAGTGTCACTTTACGTACCGCAAGTTCAAGGTTCTTTTCAGCCATCAGAGAGCTGCCGATTAGGAAGCCATCTGCAAACGTTGAAAGGTCACGAACTTGTTGGTGAGTGTAGATACCAGACTCTGAAATCACGACTGCGTTTGGAGCCAGTTCACGAATCAGCGGAGCCAACTCTTTGGTACGATTCAAATCAGTCGAAAGGTCACGAAGGTTACGGTTGTTAATGCCGATCACTTTTGCTTTTAAAGAGACTGCGCGATGAAGTTCTTCTTCGTTGCTGACTTCGGTTAGCACACCCATGTTGAGTGAATGTGCGACTTCCGCCAGCGCTTTGTACTCTTCGTCATCCAATACCGATAGCATCAACAAGATTGCGTCAGCTGAGTAGTGACGAGCTAGGTACACTTGGTAGGTATCAACCATGAAGTCTTTACACAAAATAGGCTGCTTAGCAATGCTGCGAACCTTAGGTAAAAACTCAAAGTCACCTTGGAAGTACTTCTCGTCTGTCAGCACTGAAATCGCGTTTGCGTGGTTGTTGTAAACTGATGCAATGTAGTCCAGGTCAAACTCGTCACGGATTAAACCTTTTGACGGAGAGGCTTTCTTGCACTCAGTGATGAAAACGGTTTGCTCACCACTCAGAGCATCATAAAAGCTGCGGTCTGTTGAAGTTAGTGACGCTTTAAATTCGTTTAGTGGTTGAGTCTGCTTACGCGCTTCAACCCATTGGTATTTATCACGAACGATTTTTGCTAATACTTCCGCCATTTCAGCTTCTTTGACTGAAACGTGGGTCGACAGTTTATCGGTAGTCTGTGTCATGTTCTTTGTCTCAATTCGTCGTTCGTTAGGCGTGAGCAGCAAGCTTTTGCACAAGCTCGTAAGCTTTACCTGAGTTCATCGCGTCAATTGCTTGTTGTGCGTTGGCTTTTAGATCTTCATGACCAAATAGACGCATCAGTAGAGCAACGTTGACTGCCACTGCGCCAACTTGAGCATCAGTGCCTTTACCCGTCAGTATATCGGTTGTGATGGCTTTGTTTTCTTCTGGCTCGCCGCCCTTGATTGCTTCAAGAGGGTGAGTGTTCAAACCAAAGTCAGCCGGAGTTACGGTGTACTCGTTAATCTCGCCATCTTTAATTTCAGCAACGATAGTCTCGCCATGAATCGCCACTTCATCTAGGCCACTACCGTGAACAACCGCAGCACGCTTCATGCCCATTTGCAGCATGGTTTCTGCGATCGGGCGAACCAACTCTTTGCTGTAAACACCCATTAGCTCGATGTTAGGGCGAGCAGGGTTAATCAGTGGGCCAAGAATATTGAAGATAGTGCGCGTTTTCATTGTTTGACGAACCGGCATCGCGTGACGTACACCAACGTGATACTGCGGAGCAAATAGGAATGCTACGCCAAGTTCATCAACAGCAGTACGTGTGTCTTCTGCTGTCATCGCTAGGTTGATACCGAATGAATCCAGTAGGTCGGAAGAGCCTGATTTGCTCGATACACTACGGTTACCGTGTTTCGCGACTTTTAAGCCACACGCTGCGGCAACAAATGCAGAAGTCGTCGAGATATTAATGGTGTTGTGACCGTCGCCACCTGTACCTACGATGTCTGCGAAATCGTAATCAGGGCGCGGAAACGGGTTTGCATTCGCAAGCAGTGCTTTCGCTGCACCTGCGATCTCATCGGGCGTTTCGCCTTTGATTTTCAGTGCCGTTAGCGCAGAAGCCATCAAGATTGGGTCAAGTTCGCCCTTGATGATCACATCAAACAATTGTTGGCTTTCTTCTTGAGTAAGAGACTGCTGTTCGTAAAGTTTATTAATCTGTTCCATGATCGTTTCCTATTTTCCAGTCTTTTCAAGGCGAAGAGGTTTCTCAAGAGCCCATTCGATAGCGTTTGCTAGAAGCGTTGCACCGTAGGTCGTCATAATTGATTCAGGGTGGAATTGGAATCCACAAACCTTGTCTTGTTCTTGAACTACAGACATCACCAAATCATCGACTTCAGCGGTCACCGTTAGGCTATCGGATACATGCGTTGCCACTAAAGAGTGGTAGCGAGCAATAGCCAGTGGCGAAGGTAAGCCTTGGTAAGTCGCATGGTTTTGGTGTTCCATCATTGACACCTTACCATGAATGATTTCGCCTGCGCCTGCAACGGTACCGCCATAAGCTTCAACGATCGCTTGGTGGCCTAAGCAAATGCCAATCATTGGCACTTTGCCTTTTAGCAGCTGAATCAGCTCAGGCATGCAGCCCGCGTCTGCTGGAGCGCCGGGGCCAGGTGAAAGTAGGGCAACAGGGTTGTCTAATTCGTTGATCGCTGCTTCAACCACCTTTGCGGGAATGTTGTTACGGTAAATCTTAACGCTGTGACCTAATGAACGAAATTGGTCTACAAGGTTGTAAGTGAACGAGTCGAAGTTATCGATGAATACAATATCAGCCATGATTACGACTCCTTCTTATTTGATGAGTGTTGGTTTGTAGCAGAGCTCTTAGTATGCGCTGCTTGAATCGCAGAGATGACCGCTTGAGCTTTGCCGCGAGTCTCATCAGCTTCTGCTTGTGGGTCTGAGTCGAATACTACACCAGCGCCAGCTTGTACTTGTGCTACACCATCTTCAACGTAAGCAGAACGAATCACGATACACGTATCTAACGTGCCTTCACCTGTTAGGTAACCTACTGCACCGCCATAGCTACCACGACGCGTTTTTTCTACATCACGAATAAGCTGCATTGCGCGGATTTTTGGTGCGCCTGTTAGCGTACCCATGTTCATACAAGCTTGGTAAGCGTGCAGCGCATCTAAGTCTTCACGCAGTTGACCAACAACACGAGAAACCAAATGCATCACATGGCTGTAGCGATCAACTTTCAGTAGGTCTGCTACGTGGCGAGTGCCAGCTTCCGCGATACGTGCTACATCGTTACGCGCTAGGTCGACTAGCATCATGTGTTCTGCGTTTTCTTTCTTGTCGGTGCGCAGTTCAAGCTCGATACGGCTATCTAGGTCGAAATCGATTTGACCATCAGGACGCTTACCGCGACGACGAGTGCCCGCAATTGGGTAGATCTCGATTTGGTTGGTTTCAGTTTCGTACTTCAGCGCGCTTTCTGGAGAAGCACCAAACAGAGTAAATAGCTCATCTTGCATGTAGAACATGTAAGGGCTTGGGTTGCTTTGCTTAAGTTCTTTATAAGCCGCCAGTGGAGCAGGGCAAGGTAAAGTAAAGCGGCGTGAGGGCACCACTTGGAATACGTCGCCTTTAACTACGTACTCTTTTAAATCACGAACCGTTTGGCAGAAGTCTTCATCTGAAACGCTCGGTACCGCTTCAACGTTGTCGAGCGGCGTTACTTCAGTGATTGCTTTCAGTGACTGGCACTGAGTTTGAATGTCGGCTAAACGGTCAGTTAATTGCGCTTTGATACTGTCATCTTGAGCGAACAAGCTCGCATGAAGTAGGCCTTCGTTCTCTTGGTGGTCGAAACGCAATAGTGTTTCCGCAACGTAGAATACAAAGTCAGGACAATTGTTGGTTGCTTGAGCATCACCTAGCGGTTCAAAGTTAGCCACGATGTCGTAAGCGAATAAGCCCGCCATGAATAGCGCGTGTTTGTTATCTGCGTCTTGCTCAAAGCTGTGCTGAACCAAACGCAGTGCATCGAATGAAGAGGCTTCTCTTAAACGTGAGTCTTCGTCTAATTCGTTGCTCGGTTCGACAAAAGTCAGCGTCAAAACGTTATCAGTAAGGTCAGATTTTATTTCTGCTTTCACGTTTTGAGTGAGATTTTTGATAAGCGCTTGACCGTTTTCAGTCAATGCTTGAAAGGTTACTTCATGTCCGCGACATACGATACGAACAGCAGAGTCGATAAGGAGCAGGCTTGTTAGGTTCTGTTTGGATTCAATCTCAGCCGATTCCAACAGCAAACTGTCTGTTTTGTTTTCACACAGAGTATGAAAAACGCTGGTTGGATCTTGCGAGTAAGGAACTGATGAATTGATGACCTCAATGGTTCCCAGCTTTTTGATTTCAATGGCCTTGTTCACAAGACCTCCTTTATGATTCTTTAAATTTCCTGCCGTACATAGTCGCATAAAGATACCTTTCACCCAATCTAGAATATGGTCAATTCGATGATTTGTTAGTCAGTTGAATGTGAGATGTTCGACAAATTAAAAAGCCCGCTATTAAAGCGGGCTTAGTGATAACTTTTTTATAAACAAACTGTTTAACTAGAAGTACACGTTAGCCCACCAAGAACTTGTCCAAGTGCGCCACCAATTAAGCTCTGAACTTGCTTCTACTGAAGAAAGTTCTAAAACTTTATCTTTATGGTTTTGGTTAAATTCTTGTAACATGGTGAACCTATCAAATGTGATACTTCGTATTTGTGTACTAGTTAACTAGTTTTCTACTTGCGGGTCAAGTGTGTTGACACAAATATAACGATAAAAATTGAAAACAATGAAAAAGAATATATGAGAATTGATCTACATAGTCATACAACAGCCTCAGATGGCCGACTTACTCCACCTGAGCTAATTGACCGAGCGCTTGGCTTTAATATCGAAGCGCTAGCGATTACAGATCATGACACGACTGATGGGCTTGCTGAAGCACGCAGCTATATTGCTGATAACAACCTTCCTATTCAGCTGATCAACGGCATTGAGATTTCGACCGTTTGGCAAAACAAAGATATTCATATTGTTGGGTTAAACGTTGATCCTGAGTCACCAGAACTCAAAGCGCTCATTGAGCAACAGAAGCAACACCGTATTGGACGCGCAGAGATGATTGCTCAACGTCTTGAGAAAGCGACTCGTGAAGGGGTGCTAGAAGAAGTTAAATTGATTGCAGGTGATGCGCCTATTACTCGCGCTCACTTTGCTAAGTGGTTAGTCGACAACGGCTACGCAAAAACCATGCAGCAGGTGTTTAAAAAGTTTCTTACTCGCAATAACCCAGGTTATGTGCCGCCGACGTGGTGCTCAATGAGTGATGCTGTCACGGCCATTCATGCTGCTGGTGGCCAAGCCGTACTCGCTCACCCTGGGCGATATGGCCTTACAGCCAAGTGGGTTAAGCGCTTGCTAGCTGCATTTGTTGAAGCGAAAGGGGATGCGATGGAAGTCGCTCAACCTCAGCAAGCGCAACAAGAAAGACGCACACTCGCGGATTATGCTATACAATACAAACTATTAGCCTCCCAAGGCAGTGATTTCCATTACCCATCTCCGTGGATGGAACTTGGACGTAATCTCTGGCTACCTTCTGGGGTCGAAGAAGTATGGAAAGATTGGGAGTTTCAAACGGTTTCACCATCTGAATAGTCTTTAGGTGAACCAGCTCCTTCTGATGATAGAGTCGAGAGATTCGATAACGAGGATCAACAATGAGCCAGTTTTTTTATGTACACCCAGATAACCCACAAGCACGCTTAATTACTCAAGCGGTTGCGATTATTCGTAATGGCGGCGTAGTGGTTTATCCAACAGATTCCGGTTATGCGCTGGGCTGTCAGCTTGAAAACAAACAAGCACTTGAACGTATCTGTAAAATTCGTCGCATCGATGACAAGCACAACTTCACGTTGTTATGCCGTGATCTTTCTGAATTATCACTGTATGCACGCGTCGATAACGTGGCTTTCCGTCTACTGAAAGCACACACGCCAGGTGCTTACACGTTTATCTTTAAAGCAACCAAAGAAGTACCAAAGCGTTTGATGAACGCCAAGCGTAAAACGATTGGTATTCGTGTCCCAGACAACAAGATTGCACTCGACTTGTTGGAAGCGATGGGCGAACCACTGATGTCGACGTCATTGATTCTTCCGGGTAACGAGACAACTGAGTCGGATCCAGAAGAAATTCGTGACAGCCTAGAGCATGCGGTTGATGTCATTTTGAATGGTGGTTACTTAGGTGAGCAACCGACGACGGTTATTGACTTTAGTGATGATGATGCCGTGGTTCTACGTCGTGGTGCTGGCGATCCTGCGCCGTTTGAATAATCGCTTTACTGATTAACAGTCTGTAACGATACAGCAAACCTGCCAGAGTAAATAACAAGTGCTTTTTGGCAGGTTATTTGCGATAATACGCGACCGCGATTTGGTCGCGAAAAATTCATTCGACGTCTGTGAAGACGACAATTAGGTAGAAAAGAGTAAATGAGCGAAAAATTACAGAAGGTTTTAGCGCGAGCTGGTCACGGTTCTCGTCGTGAACTAGAAGGTTTAATCAAATCTGGTCGTGTAAGTGTTAACGGTCAAGTTGCGAAACTGGGCGAGCGTCTTGAAGACGAGAACTCAGTGATCCGTATCGATGGCCATACTGTTTCAGGCAAGGCTTCTGAAGAAGTGGTTTGTCGTGTACTTGCTTACTACAAACCTGAAGGTGAGCTTTGTACTCGTCACGATCCTGAAGGCCGCCGTACTGTTTTCGATCGTCTACCTAAGATCCGTGGTTCTCGTTGGATTTCAGTTGGTCGTCTTGATGCAAACACATCGGGCCTTTTGCTTTTCACTACTGATGGTGAACTTGCAAACCGTCTAATGCACCCAAGCCGTCAGGTTGAACGTGAGTACTTAGTACGTGTGTTTGGTGAAGTGACTGAGCAAAAAGTAAAAAACGTTACTCGTGGCGTACAACTTGAAGACGGCATGGCTCGTTTTGAAGATGTGGTTTACGCTGGCGGTGAAGGTATGAATCATACTTTCTACGTAGCGATTAACGAAGGTCGTAACCGTGAGGTTCGTCGTCTTTGGGAATCTCAAGAAACAACAGTAAGCCGCCTGAAACGTGTACGTTACGGTGATATCTACCTTGATAAGAAACTGCCTCGTGGCGGTTGGAAAGAGCTAGATCTTCAAGAAGTTAACTACCTGCGTGAGCTTGTTGAGCTTAAGCCAGAGAAAGAGACTTTGTTGGATCTTGATCCTTCAAACACTTCTCGTAAGCGTGAGCGTTCTCGTAGCCAAAAAATTCGTCGTGCTGTTAAGCGTCACGAAGAGCGTGCAAACGCACCAAAAGGCCGTAGCAACCAAACTAAACGCAAGAAGCCTGCAACTCGCGGTACTACAACACCTGATTCAGGTCGTAGTGCTCCAGCTGCAAACAAAGGCAAACCTCAGGCTAACAAAAGTAAGCCTAAGCTGAACAACGGTCGTCCGGCTAAACCAGCTAAGCCAAGAACACGTCAGTAATTACGTAAGTTCTTACGCGTAAGCTTCATTAGCTGAAAGCACTGAATACTAAAAACCTGCTCATTGAGCAGGTTTTTTTACGTCTGAAGCAATAGAAGATGAGGGATGCGAATAACCGAGTATCGAAAACATGCTGCTATAAACGACAGTAAGCGTGCCTTTCGTGTACGCGCATCTATAATCTGCTCGTATTTCGTATTTCGTATTTCGTATTTCGTATTTCGTATTTCGTATTTCGTATTTCGTATTTCGTATTTCGTATCTCGCATCTTTGACTATTTATGATTCGAGAAGTTATCGCCTTTCGCCAGTCGGTCGTAAAGCACAACATTCACTGATGCCGCTAGATTCATGCAGCCGTTGGTTGGAACGTAAATCGTCTCACGACAGAAGTCGGTGATCTCTTTCTTTAGCGTGCCATCTTCTGGGCCAAAAATGTAAAACGCACGTGGTGGGTGCTTGTAATCAGGTAGTGGCTTAGCACCTTCAATCAGATCAACAGCAACCGGCACGCAGCCTACTGGAATAATATCTTTCAGCTCTTCAACACCAATTAAAGGCAGGGCTAGGTGCTTTTCTTTGGTGTCGGTATGGAATTTTCGCGCATGGTCGTAGCGTGTACCAGTGTAAAACACAGAGTTGGCGCCGTAGCAGCCAGCTGCTCGCATTACAGAGCCTACGTTTTCAGGCGTCTTTGGGTTAACTAGGCCAATGCAGGCATAGCCTTTTGATTGTGTGTCTGTTTTTGCTTTGGTCATAATCAGTGAATCTAAAGTTGATGATGAAAGTGAGTAATCACGATGAGAAATGGCGTGATAAAAATAGCCGAGCAATCGGCTCGGCTAACTTTTAACTCGCTTACATGAATACTTGTTTACTCATGCAGATGAGCGTCAACAGCGGTATTAGTCGCGTTTCCACAGCATGTGACAGAACTTATGTTCTGGGTCACGGCTGATCAGCATGCGAGCAAATACGTCGTCTAGAACGTCATCAGCTTCATTCACAAGACCAATGCGCACTTCAGCGTAGATTTCTTTGTCGACTTCAAAGCCAACATGTTCAACCCAATCATCGCCAGTTTCAACAAGCTCTGCTGCGCCACGATCTTCAAACTGAGCCGTGAAAAGAATCACGTCTGCAGGTTCTAGGTTGTCAGGTGCCATCTCTAGAAAGATGTCGTATGCAGTGTCAATTGCGTCGTCATAAGACATTAGGTCGTTAGCTTCGGTCATAATAAATATCTTAGCTTGCGCGGTTCATGTATTTACGTTCAGCAGTGTTTACTACTACTTTGTCGCCAGTCGCGATGTATTCAGGTACTTGAATAGTAAGACCTGTAGAAAGACGAGCAGGCTTAGTACGAGCAGACGCTGATGCACCTTTGATTGAAGGGTCAGTCTCCTCGATAACTAGCTCAACAGATGTTGGAAGCTCAAGCGTTGCAGCGTTGCCATCGATAAGGATCGCGTACATGCCTTGAGTTTCTTCGTTGATGAACAGTAGTTCGTCTTCGATTGTTTCACCGTTGAAGATGAATTGTGTGTAATCTTCGTTGTCCATGAAGATGTACTCGTTGCCATCAACGTAAGAGAACATTACTGCACGCTTGGTTACGTCGATAGTTTCAACGATTTCGTCAGCCTTGTGGCGAACTTCAGTTTTAACGCCAGTTGCTACATCGTTACCACGGAAGCGGTAAATTTTTTGGCCGCCGCGGCCGCCTGGTGTTGTTACTTCGATATCTTTAACGATCACTGTTTTGCTTTCTACTGTGATAGCAAAACCTTTTTTAATTTCACTTGCTCTAGGCATTTTGTGTTTGTCCTTAGTGGGTCTATCCGCTGATTATATCTCGGAGATGCTATAAATAGGAATAGCTTGAATCATAAAGTCACCTAGGCGATCATAGAGTTACTGTTAAATCATGATTTTATTTACCGAAACGACCTATGCCGCTACCCGTTATTGACCCAACACAGCCATTTCAACCTGAATTTCAACCTGTGGTTAACGATCTGATTACCTTTCTAAAAGGTGGGTTAGGATCTAATCTACACAGTGTCTATATTTATGGCAGTGTCGCTCGCAAGCAAGCCGTCGTCGGTCACTCAAATCTTGATGTGGTTGTGGTGACCCACCGCCTGTTTCCTGATCAGCGAACCACGCTGTTAAATACCATTAAATGGCGTTTCCAAAAGAGTTTTCCTCAAGTCACTCAAGTGGCAATAAAAACCACATTGGTGAGTGAAGTTGTCGACTTCGATAACATCTTCACATGGGGCTTCATGCTCAAGCATTTGGCCGTGTGTGTGCATGGTGAGGATTTATCGGATTGCTATGGTGATTTCGAGACGAGCTGGGAAATTGCTAAGCACTGGAATATGGATGCTGAAAACTGGTTAGCGGTGTATCGCAACAAGATTGCCCGAGCAACAACGCCAGAACAACAAGTGGCCGCGCAAGTGATCATTGCCAAGAAGCTGCTAAGAGCAAGTTATTCTTTGGTGATGTATCGCGATAAGTATTGGTTTGATGATCCTGTCGAATGTGGCCAACAGTTCTTGAAGTATCACCCAGATAGAGAAGTTGAAATCCAAAGGTTGGGCATCTTACTTTCTGGAAGAGCGATTCCGAAACGTTCGGTTATCGGCATTCTGGATGGTTTTGGAGAGTGGCTAGTTAAGCAGTACCAGAAAACAGAGTTTCGAATCGGATAGAGTTTCATAATCTATCAATATAAAAAAGCAGAGCGAATTGAACATTCCTCTGCTTTTTTGTTTTGATGAAACTTCGACAAGAATCTTAAAATAGACCTAATTGCTGCCCGCTGACTCTCTCAAAATCTAAACCGATGAAGGGTAAAATAGCCTCTGCGACGGGTTTAATCTGTTTGTCGATGTAATGCTGATAATCAATGCCACTCTTTAAATATTCTTTAGGCTCAGGGCCGCTCAGTGTAATCAAATACTCAATACGTCCTTTGTTTTGATATTGAAGAGGACGCCCTAACTGAGCATTTATTTCATCGGCCATTCTTGCAGCCCTGACTTGTGGCGGAATGTTCTTTTGGTACTCATGTAGCTTACGACGCAGACGCTTCTGGTAAACCAATAAATCGTCATGTTTACCCGCTGAAGTCTCATCAACAAATTGTCTGACATAGTCGGTAGGGTCTTGGTCGTGAAATACCATCTCATACAGGGTTTGTTGGAATTGCTGTGCGAGAGGTGTCCAATCGGTGCGCGCACTCTCTAGTCCTTTAAAGATGATCTTCTCTTTATCACCTTGAGTGATTAAGCCCGCATAACGTTTCTTCGAGCCTGTTTCTGAGCCTCTAATGGTTGGCATTAGAAACTTGCGATAGTGAGTCTCGTATTCCAATTCGAGTATAGAAGTCAGGTTGTAGGTTTCTTTTAAGTGGTTCGTCCACCAATCGTTGATGTAAGCGACCAGTGCGTTTCCGATCTCGTCTGCTTTTTCCTGATCATAGCTGCCATTCAGAGACACGAAGGTTGAATCTGTGTCCCCATAAATCACTTGATAGCCTTTATCTTCGATCAGAACTTTAGTTTGCTTCATGATCTCATGCCCACGCATGGTGATAGAGGAGGCCAAGCGCGTATCAAAGAAACGGCAGCCAGACGAACCTAACACCCCATAGAATGAGTTCATGATGATCTTAATCGCCTGAGAGAATGCTTTTTCGTTGTTCTTCTTCGCAACATCACGTGCTGCCCAGAGGTTTTCAATCATCTCAGGCAGAAAGTGTTTAGAGCGGTGGAATTGCCCACCGCGAAAACCATTAACCGCTTGATCTTCAGTTGGCCCGATTTCCAACTTTAACCCTTCGATTAACCCCATAGGGTCAATCAGAAACGAGCGAATGATGGACGGGTATAGGCTTTTAAAATCGAGTACCAGAACTGAGTCATACAGGTTAGGAATAGAATCCATTACGTAGCCACCGGGGCTGGCAATCCAGTTCTCCGGCTCTAAGTTAGGTGCGACATAACCCGCTCTGTGGATTTGAGGAAGATATAAATTAGTAAAGGCAGCAACAGAGCCACCAACGCGATCCAGCTCTACACCGGTTAATCGAGAGCGCTCAATGGCGAAATCGAGTAGGTGAGTGTGCTCGAAGATGCGGTTTACTAGCACACAGTCTTGAAGGTTGTACTTAGCGAGTGAAGGCTTATCGAACTTAAACATTCGGTTGATCTCATCCATACGGTCGTGAACGTTATGGATGTCTTTGCCTTCACCAAGTAGCACTTGCGATACCGACTCCAGCGACCATGAGCGGAAGTGATAGGTCGCCGTTTTAAGCATATCGATACCATCCAGGACAACGCGCCCGGGAATAGTGATAAACCCTTGTTGATTTTGTGCCGAACTACGGAAAAAGCTCGGTTGATTGTCTCTGCCGATGTTGAGCTTCACTTCGTTCCATTCTGAACGTTTGTGCAGCAGCCTAAAATCGAAGTCAATAACGTTCCAACCAATGATGATGTCAGGATCAAATTCAGAGAACCAAGCTATCATTGCTTCGAGTAGCGCTTTTTCGTTGGCTACCCATTGGATATTGGTTTCAGCTCGTTGTGGTTCGCCGACCATGATCACTCGACTGTCCATCGGGCTGTCTAGGCCAATTGAATAAAGCACGCCTTTTTCTGAACACTCAATATCAAGTGAGACCACTGATAGGTTGGGTAAGTAATCACCTGCTCGGCATTTTGCGCTTGAGACTCGACGATACTTATTTTTTTGCGTACCAGATCCGGTGAACTCAATACTTCCCTTGATAAATCGTTCCATCAGATATCGATCGGCGAGTCGAATATCGCTTTCAAAGGTTTGGATTTCTTCGTTGTGAAAGGCTTGCGCTAAACCAAAACTACTTCTCGACAGAGATGTATAACACGCGGCTAGAGGCGTTTGCTCGAATGTGGCTAGCCCTAGAGGCTTGAATTTGCAATTGATTGACTCTTTCGCTGCGATAGCCTGACATGCTTCTACATCAGCTTGCGCGACGAAAAATACAGGCTTTTCATTTTGAATTGTCAGTAGAGTAGGGCCTTGAGGGGTGTTTAACCACAAGTCGATTTGCGTGCGCCCTGAAAAGTCTCTTGCTTGTCTTGTGAGCACAAAGCCTTGCTGAATATCCAATGTAGTAACCTATTGAAATTGGGAATCGAATATTACCACTTAGCGACCCTCAGCGCACAACAGGCAGCAAAAATACTAACTAAATTCTAGTTAACAGAGCCAAATAACGGGACTCTATAAGCAAATAAGTGAAATTGTCGAGAATGGTTATTCAATGGTATTGAAAATATCTTTATCTTGTGTAATTTTATTGGGTGTTGTTTTAACTGATTGATTTTTAGAAAAAGCTTGTTGTTTTAGTTAGTTTATTTGTTAATAAGTACTTGCTAAAGTTCGTGTTTCAGCACATATTCAACAGAGCTTTTTTTTAGTAATTAAGTTAAGATGTACTCAATGCTGCGATCCACTGTTCCTTTGTTTAATTGTTTCAAACAGATGAAACGACACAGTGGTTGCAGAGCCAATTAATAGTGTGGAGATACAAGTTTGATAAATGTTTTCCTTGTAGATGATCACGAGCTGGTTCGCACAGGGATACGACGTATTATTGAAGACGTCCGTGGAATGAACGTAGCAGGGGAAGCTGAAAGCGGTGAAGATGCTGCAAAATGGTGTCGTACTAACAATACTGACGTTATTTTGATGGATATGAATATGCCTGGTATTGGTGGCTTAGAAGCAACCAAGAAAATCTTGCGTTTCAACCCTGATGTTAAAATCATCGTTTTAACTGTTCATACGGAAAATCCGTTTCCAACTAAAGTGATGCAAGCTGGGGCTGCTGGTTACCTTACTAAAGGAGCAGGTCCGGATGAAATGGTCAATGCAATTCGAGTGGTTAATAGTGGCCAACGATACATTTCACCAGAAATTGCGCAGCAGATGGCTTTGAGCCAATTCTCGCCTGCGTCTGAAAATCCATTCGCAGACTTATCTGAACGTGAACTTCAAATCATGATGATGATTACCAAAGGTCAGAAAGTGACGGATATTTCAGAACAACTCAATCTAAGTCCTAAAACAGTCAACAGTTACCGCTACCGTTTGTTCAGCAAGCTGGATATCAGTGGCGATGTAGAGCTGACGCACTTAGCGATTAGACATGGAATGTTAGACACTGAGACCCTTTAACACTGAGATCGTATAGTGACCAACTTGTTTGACTCAGTCTCATTCCTCAAGACAGTAACAGAACAGCCCGGCGTTTATCGAATGTATAACGCCGAGGCTGTTGTTATTTACGTCGGTAAAGCTAAGAACCTCAAAAAACGCCTTTCCAGTTATTTCCGTAAAAAAGTCGACAGTGAAAAAACACGCGCTCTAGTCAGCAACATCGACAAGATTGATGTGACTGTAACGCACACGGAAACCGAAGCTCTTATTCTTGAGCACAACTACATCAAGCAGTATCTGCCGAAATACAACGTACTTCTGCGTGATGATAAGTCGTACCCTTATATTTTCATTAGCGGTCACAAGCATCCTCGTTTGTCGATGCACCGCGGTGCTAAAAAGAAAAAGGGTGAATACTTTGGTCCTTATCCTGACTCCGGCGCTGTGCGTGAGACGCTACACTTAATACAAAAAATCTTTCCTGCTCGTCAGTGTGAAGACACGGTTTATGCAAACCGAACCCGCCCATGCTTGATGTATCAAATTGGTCGTTGTGCTGCGCCATGTGTTAGCTCGATTATCTCTGATGAAGAGTACAGTGAGCTTATCGACTATGTTCGTCTATTCCTGCAAGGGAAAGATAAGTTGGTGCTAGAGACGCTCATCGAGAAGATGGACACGGCCAGCCGAGAGCTTCGCTTTGAACAAGCCGCCGCTTTCCGAGACCAAATCCAAGCGATTCGACGCGTGCAAGAGCAACAGTACGTATCTGACGACTCTATGGAAGATATGGATGTGTTGGGCTTTGCTCAAGAGAATGGCGTGGCTTGTATTCATATCTTGATGATCCGTCAAGGTAAGGTGCTAGGCAGTAGAAGCCATTTCCCGAAAATTCCCAACAATACGGTGCGAGAAGAGGTCTTTTCGAGCTTTTTAAGTCAGTATTACTTAGCGCATAATGAAGCGAGAACCATTCCAACCCGTTTGATTCTGAACGCGGACCTGATGGAAGACGTTACACCAATCCAAGAAGCTTTGTGTGAAGTTGCAGGTCGTAAGATCCATTTCAACACAAACCCTTCTGGTACTCGTGGTCGCTACCTTAAATTGTCGAACACCAATGCGTTAACGGCGATTACGACCAAGATTAATCACAAGATGACCATCAATCAGCGCTTCAAAGAGCTACAAGAAGTGCTGTCGATGGATGCGATTAAGCGCATGGAATGTTTCGATATCAGTCATACCATGGGTGAAAGCACGATTGCGTCTTGTGTGGTGTTCAATCAGGAAGGCCCGGTGAAACCGGAGTACCGTCGTTACAACATCACAGGTATTACCGGTGGTGATGACTACGCTGCGATGGCTCAGGCGCTTGAGAGACGCTACTCGAAGCAACTCGATGTCGACAAGATCCCAGACATCATCTTTATCGATGGTGGTAAAGGTCAGCTAAACCGCGCGCATGAGATCATTTCTCAATATTGGGGTGATTGGCCGTTTAGACCAAGAATGATGGGTATTGCGAAAGGCGTGACTCGTAAACCGGGTTTAGAGACTCTAGTGACTTTAGAAGGGGAAGAGTTCAATTTACCCAGTGATGCTCCAGCACTGCACCTTATCCAACACATCCGTGACGAAAGCCATAATCACGCGATTGCAGGGCATAGGGCGAAACGTGGTAAAACGCGAAGAACCAGTGCTTTGGAAGGAATTGAAGGGGTTGGACCTAAGCGTCGTCAAGCTTTGCTGAAATATATGGGTGGCTTACAAGAACTTAAGCGTGCAACTGTCGAAGAAATAGCCAAAGTGCCGGGCATTAGTCATTCTTTGGCAGAAAACATTTATCAAGCATTGAAACAATAGTAAAAATCCCGCACCATTAAAGCGCAATTAATAAGAGCCTAATAATATGCGTTTGAATATACCTAATATTTTGTCATTACTGAGACTATTTTTGATCCCAGTATTCGTTGTCGTTTTCTATCTACCTTATCAATGGGCTCCTTTTGCTGCTGCGATGGTGTTTTGGGTAGCAGGTTTCACTGATTGGCTAGATGGCATGCTAGCTCGTAAGTTAGGGCAAACGTCTCGCTTCGGTGCCTTCATTGATCCGGTGGCTGACAAAGTGTTGGTTGCTACGGCTCTTATCCTGATTACTGAGCATTACCACTCGATTTGGGTGACTATCCCAGCAGTGACCATGATAGCTCGTGAGATCATCATTTCAGCGCTTCGTGAATGGATGGCTGAAATCGGTAAACGTGCAAGTGTTGCTGTATCTTGGGTCGGTAAGGTTAAAACGGTTTCTCAGATGTTCGCGTTGTGGGTGCTTATTTGGCGTTATGACGATTGGATGGTTTGGGTTGGTTACATCGCGCTCTACGTTGCAACGATTCTAACCTACTGGTCGATGGCGCAATACTTGATGGCCGCCAAAGACGACTTGTTAGACGAAAAACATCATTGATGAAGAAGCGAGCTGAGGCTCGCTTTTTTGATCTTTAACCTAAGGTTAAGTTATCAATAGTGGATATCTAATGTGATATAGATCTCCTTTGAATAACCTGCTCACAGTGTGTTTTGAACATAAAGTCAGCTATTTGGCCTGTTTCGTATGAAATCTATTCAAACGAATTAAAAATACAAAAATAATATTGACTCAATCGTCTGAATCCGTAGAATGCATCCCGTACCCAAGAGGATGGCAATGAGCTATTCGATTGGAGTTACTAAGGCGCCTTGGCAGAGTGGCTATGCAGCGGATTGCAAATCCGTGGACCTCGGTTCGACTCCGGGAGGCGCCTCCATTCTCTCTTTCTTCTAGAAAGAATACGAATGAAAATGCGATACTAGCTCAGTTGGTAGAGCGCAACCTTGCCAAGGTTGAGGTCATCGGTTCGAACCCGATGTATCGCTCCAAATT